>JBBRMF010000218.1:0-8909 GCA_038230975.1 Tepidisphaerales bacterium | reverse complement strand
CTCTCCTGGTACTCCGGGGGAGGGAAGGGTGGGGGTCTTTTTCGATAAATTGACGTGGTTCAGCGGATTTCCCCCACCCCAACCCTCCCCCGGAGTACCGGGAGAGGGAGAAATCGGGTACGCCGGAACTGTCACACACCCATCCAGTTCATCCAGTTCCGCGCCGAAGACTGTGGCCGACAGATTCGGAGGAGGTCTGTAAGGGCTATGCTGTTCGCACACTCTAAGCCGGTCATATCGCCCTGTTAAAACGAGTAAGCTGACGGTATCGCTAATATCATCCTAACAAACAACACTACAATCCAGAGTCGTCTCGTCGACTGCGCATAAGACTATATCTAAAAGCATTTTATGAAACCATTGATTCCGGTGCGCAAATGGATCAAAGCACCTAAGTTAACCAAAAAACCGTAAATCACCCGAAAATTGCGAAATCTAGGAAATTCCAATTTTATCTAATTATTGCTTTTTAATTAAATATTAACTTGTATTTAATTGTCCGTTGCATTATTATGGTGGCGACCGATAAAATAATGGACATCGGCAACCGTTTGAGTTGTTGTGTTTAGTCGAATGTTCCTGGCGGTCAGGTCGGCTCTGTTTAGGCTGACTCTAGAAAGAATCATCATGCGCTTTTCCCGCGTTTGTTTGGCGTCGATTAGCATTCTGGTCCTGAACCTGCATGCGGTATCCGCTTTAGCAAGCTCAATTAACGTGACTTCGGCCTATAGCTATACCGGCAATAGCATCAGTGGTAGCACTTTTACCAGTCTGCTTTTCCACCCGGACATCACCGTTACTAACAGTGCCGGGGGTAACACCAACATCACGGAATTCCAACAGTCCGCCAGCGGATTCACGATGACCATGGATTACGGCCGCACAGGAACCGCGAATTCCTACATCGAATCAGCCCAAATCGTTAACTTTACGGCCAATGCAAATGTTGGCTATAGTTTCTCGGGCAATTTTTCGTTCACTACTCCATCCGCTCTAATTGCCGGATTTCTCTACGATTTCGCAGATGGATATCAGTTTTTCACGACCTCATACACGAATAGTTCCTTCACCTCCGCCGGGGGTGCCTTTAACTTTAACTCTGCGGGTTCGTCCGGTGGCCAGGTCAATAGCACGTTTGGTCAGTTGACGGGCAATCTTGTCTCGAACCATCACTACGCCTTCATCTCGTACGGCTTAGCGCAGGCTTCCCCCCAATCCGACTCGGGAGCGACAGCGTCCGGTTCCACAACCCTTGCCTTCGGCAATGTCATCGCAGCCGATGCTCCGCTGGTCGCCCCGGTCCCATCGACCGTCTTCCTGGGGATGGCAATGCTCGGGGGACTCGGTGTTGTTCACATGCTCCGACGCAAGAGCGCCTCCGTAGCTTGAGGGTCGTCGCCACTTTGATCGCCTCCACAGACGCGTACCGCTCATTTTCGAACGTGACAACGCAGGCGACATTGAAGTTATACTTCCCGTATGAAACTCATCGATCTCGTCGCGATCCTCGATCGAATTGCGCCCACCTGTAACGCGGAATCCTGGGACAATGTGGGACTGCTGGTCGGCGATCCCAATCAGGCGATCAACAACGCCATGCTGGCCATTGATTATCTGCCACAAGTCGCAACGGAAGCAGGGGACAAAAAATGCGAGTTGATCATCGCGTATCATCCCCCGATTTTTGAAGCCCTCAAGCGAATCACCGCCGGAAGTTTGATCTACGACGCAATCCGCAGAGGCCGCGCTATCTATTCTCCGCACACCGCCCTGGACATCGCCGAGGGCGGGACAAATGACATGCTCGCCGATGCGGTCGGAATCGGGCAACGGCAACCGCTGAAGTTGATCGCATCCAGCAGCACTCAATACAAACTCGTTTTTTTTGTACCTGAGGATACCGCTGAGAAAGTGAGTAATGCCCTCTTCGCCGCGGGCGCTGGGAGGATTGGCCAATATTCTTCCTGTAGTTTTGTATCCAAAGGGACGGGGACGTTTTTTGGTGAATCAGGCACGAATCCTTCGGTCGGAAAAAGTGGTTCACTGGAAAAGGTGACAGAGCTGAAGATCGAAACCGTCGTTCCCATCGGGCGGGTGGATGCCGTCATCCGGGCTCTGCGGGCGACGCATCCATATGAGGAACCGGCATATGATCTGCAGGTATTGGCCGCACCGCCGGAGGGGCTCGGCATGGGGCGAGTCGGCTCGCTCCGCGAACCCGCAAACCGATCAGAGATATTTGCACGAATCAAGCGGGAACTGGGGATCGCCCATCTTCTGATCGCAGGGCCGCGCGAGGGCATCGTCCATCGCGCGGCCGTGTGTGCCGGAGCCTGTGGCAACCATCTCGACGACGCCATCGCGCAGAAAGCCGATCTCTACCTGACTGGCGAAATGCGCCACCACGACGCCATCAAAGCCGCCAATGCCGGTCTCACGGTCGTGTGTACTCTACATTCAAATAGTGAGCGGGCCATCTTAACGCGATTGCGAAATCGACTGTCCTCCGATGCCCCGGCGGTCAACTTTCATGTCAGTGAAATGGATCGCGATCCGTTCTTGATCCTCTAAGCACCGGGACTCTTCATGGTCCAAGGTTAGAATGCGCAGCCTTCGACACGGTTTCTTAAAAGACATTGAGCCGTTCAAAGAATATAATATGCGGCAACCACTAATGTCCGTTTACATGTGAGGAGCCTCATTTGTCAGAACTGAAACGAACCGAACTTTCCGTCAAACAAGAGCGCGCGATTCTTGTCGGGGTCATTTTGCCCGGCACCACCGCCGACCCGCGCGATCCACTCGGGGAACTCGATTCATTGGCGAAAACCGCCGGCGCAAAAGTCGTTGGGCAAATGTTTCAGCGGCGTCATAAAGTCGACGCCGGTACTTTCATCGGCAGCGGAAAGGCCATCGAGATCGCCCATCTTTGCGTCCAGGAAAATGCCAACATCGTGCTCTTCGACAACGATCTTTCTCCAGGACAAATCGGCGCGCTGGAAAAGATCATCAATGAGGAAGTGGATTCCAAATATGGCGAGGGCATTAAAGTTCTCGATCGCTCGGAATTGATCCTCGATATCTTCGCCACGCGCGCTCAAACCGCCGAGGCAAAATTGCAGGTGGAATTGGCGCAGATGCAATACACCTATCCACGGCTGGCCCGCATGTGGAGCCATCTGGAACGCATCAAGGGCGTGGCCGGTGGCGGCATGGGGATCGGCACGCGAGGCCCCGGTGAAACGCAGCTTGAAACCGACCGACGTCTCGTTCGTAAAAGAATCTCCGATCTAAAGGCAAATATCGAAAAGGTGCAGGATCGCAAGAGCCGTATGGTCGCCGCGCGAAATGTCGATCATTTTACGGTGTGCATCGTCGGTTATACGAACGCCGGAAAGAGCACGCTCTTCAACACCTTAACCGCCGCCGGCACGTACGCCGACGATAAGCTGTTCGCCACACTCGATACCAAGACTCGTGCCTGGCGCCTCGAACGCGGAACCGAAGTGCTGCTGAGCGACACCGTCGGTTTCGTCCGCGATCTACCGCATAATCTGGTGGCTAGTTTCAAAGCAACGCTTGAAGAGGCGGTTCACGCAGACCTCTTGCTGCATGTGCTCGATGTCGGCCATCCCCACGCCGAACAGCAGTTTGCGTCCGTGCATCAAGTGCTTGGTGAGATCGGTGTAAAAGGCAAGCCGGAGATTTTACTGCTCAACAAGATCGACACCGAAGAAGGCGAAGAAGCATTCCCCGAATGGCGAACCCTGCATCCGGATGCAATTCCCGTCAGCGCCCGCACCGGGCAGGGATTGGCCGATTTGCTCGAACGCGTCTACCAGACCGTCCGCGGCCAGCAGGTTGATGTGACTCTCGAAGCCGAACTCACCAACGGCAAGCTAATCAGCTATATCGAATCGCACACCCGCGTACATGACCGCCAGTTCACCGACGGCCGCGTTCAGATGAAAGCCATCATGGGCAAACGCACACTCGCGGAACTATCCCGAAACGAGCAAGTCGAGGTGAAAACAGTTGAACCCGTCTCAGATGGCTTATAGTTTTTCGATGTTTTCGTAGGGTCCGCTTTTGAGCTTGGGAATTTTTAGGTGGCGTGGGCGTCTCGCCCGCGTTTTCTTCAGACAAAAGCACGGGCGAGACGCCCATGCCACCATTTTTTCCCAAGCTCTTTAGTGGACGGAATCGCTCCTAAAGGAAGAACAAAATCAACTCCGCCACGCCAAACGGAAAACGGCTCTACTCAAAAGATGTCTTTCTGCTACTGTCCCCCCGGAGCAACCCATGGTCTGGACAATCATCCTTCTGATCTTCTCAAATGTCTTCATGACCTTCGCATGGTATGGCCATCTCAAATACGAACACACCCTCCTCTGGAGGGTGGTCCTCGCCAGTTGGGGCATCGCCTTCTTTGAGTATTGCTTCCAAGTCCCCGCCAACCGAATCGGCCACCTCGCCGGCCATCCTGCCGGGCAATTAAAGATCATTCAAGAAGTAATCACCCTCGTAGTCTTCGCCGTTTTTTCGGCCACCTACCTCGGGCAGAAATTGACCTGGAACTATTACGTTGCCTTCGGATTCATCGGGCTGGCCGTCTTCTTTGTCTTTCACAAATGGTAGCGCGTCGACTACGCATCCACCACTTGTCGGTCATCCCCCGCCCACCAGGCCCCGGCAACCGCATGGCTGACATTCGACTGCACACCCAGCCAGGTCGCACAGACCGCCGCCGCATGACGCGCCTGCTGTGGCGTATCAAACATCTGCTCAATGCTTTTGTGGTTTTTCGGATTGCGCCACGCATTCAAAAACGCGCCCACCGTGTATAGCTGCATGACATGCTGAAGCGTCAAAGCAATCTCCGGACGCATCACTTGTGAAAGCGGCAACGTCAGCACTGGGTGTTTAGCAGACTCAATTGAAAAATCCGTCGTTGGCGCAATCATGGTAGCTCCCGCAATCCCGTTAAAGCCCGGCAATCCTATCTTCTGTCCCATCTCGTGGCCGCTCCTCGCGATCGCCAACGCTAACGTACAATTCGCATCGACATTGTCAAACTATTTCGTCCAATGAAACAGCCCATTTTATCACTGTAAAATACATTATTATCGGCGGCCGGTGTTTTTGTGGAAAGAGCGGCGATTCGAAACCGCCGACGCACCGTTATCCGACCGCCCCATTGAGCTTTTTCTCTCGCTGAATGTCGCAGCGGGTATGCCCAATCTTCCGGGCGCAAGCCATCCATGCAGTGCCCGGGTCGACAGCTTCAACCCCGCTTCGATCAGCTTCTGCCAGGCATGCTTGGGATGAAACCCGACCAGCTCTTTGCGAACCATCGTCAACGCCTTTTTCCGCACCGATGGATTTAACCGTCGATTCGAAGGCTTGCCGCGCCGCCGATGCACCACACAGACATCCTCTTTCTTTTGATGACGCATCTGAATCCGCCGCACCTGCCAGTTCGACAAATCCAGCAATCGCGATGCCTCCACCTGCGTACGCTTTCCCTCCAACACCAACGACATCACCTTCAAAACATCCCGTTCTCGACGGCTCATGACAAATAAAACTTTCTCCATCCACTATTTATAAAAGCCAACATTTCTATTTCCGCATGACAAACCCCGATTCACCCCTTGTAAACGTCAGCGTGTCCGATATACTTTCTAATTCGCGATATTTTCAAGCTTGCACCACGCAAGCGGCGGACTGATGTCTGGTCGGAAAACACGCTAGAAGAGTTACGGAGACCGCATGGCTGTCAAGCTACGTTTGAAGAGGATGGGGCGAAAGAACCGAGCCTTTTACCGGCTCAGCGCGATTGATTCGCGAAGCCCTCGTGATGGTCGGACCATCGAGGAACTCGGTTACTACGATCCCCGCGCTGTCGACCAAACCAAGCAGTTCGTCGCCAAGATGGACCGCTGCAAGCACTGGCTTGATGTCGGCGCGATCCCGTCGCAAACCGTCTCCAGCCTCCTGAAAAAGAACGGCATCGAGCACTCGCAGCTTCGTCTGCCCAAGCCCGGTAAGCCAAAAGTCGTTGTTGAGGCAGTCAAGAAGGAACCCGCAAAAGTCTAAGCAAATCTCGCTTTAACCTTTGCCTCTGTATTCCTGAATGCCTTTGCGAATTGATATTCTGACGCTCTTTCCGGAGATGTTTGTCCCGATTTTAGGGACCAGCATCCCCAAACGAGCAGCGGAAAAAGGGCTGGTCGAGTATCATCTGACCAACATTCGCAGCTTTGCGATCGATGCCCACCTCTCCGTGGATGACCGCCCTTTCGGCGGTGGACCTGGAATGGTCATGATCTGCCAGACGCTCTTCGATGCAGTCGAAGCCGTTGAAAAACAAGACTCTCGCCCGGCGATGCGGCTGCTCCTTACCCCGCAGGGTCGAAAGTTTGATCAGAAAATGGCCGAGGATCTGGCCAAACAAGATCGCCTGCTCATCATCGCCGGTCACTACGAGGGTTTCGATGAACGAATCATCGACGGCCTGAAACCGGTGGAAGTCAGCATTGGTGATTATGTCCTCAGCGGTGGTGAAATCCCCGCAATGGTCCTGATCGATTCAATCGTTCGACTGCTGCCAGGAGCCTTGGGTGCAGCAGACGGCGCGGCGGATGAAACCTTCGCCGACGGTTTGATCGAGCATCCGCAGTACACCCGCCCGCGAGAATTTCGCGGGATGACCGTGCCTGATATTTTGCTGAGCGGCAACCACAAAGCAATTGCCGCCTGGCGCCTGGAACAACGAAAAATTCGCACGCAGGCTCGCCGGCCTGATCTTTGGCAGAGCCATCTGAATGCGAAGTTAAAAGACGATAGCGATCAAGATAGAAACAGTTAGACGTGATCGGAGACAGCCATGCGAAACAGCATCATTCAAAAAGTGGAAGAATCCAGCCTGAAAAAAGACGCCCCCGCGTTTGAAGTCGGCGACACCGTCGATATTCACACGAAGATCGTCGAAGGTGAAAAGGAGCGCATCCAGGTGTTCTCCGGCACGGTCATCATGAAGAAGGGTTGCGGAATCAACGAAACCTTCACCGTCCGCCGCATCGTGAACAACGAAGGCGTCGAACGCGGTTTCCCGATGCACTCGTCCTTGATCGCCAAGGTCGTTGTGAAGCGCGGCGGTCAAAATCGCCGAGCCAAACTCTTCTTCCTCCGCGATCGCGTCGGCAAAGCCGTCCGCCTCGTCGAGAAGCGCAAAGTCGCCACCAAAAAGACCGAAGTCACCGACAAAACCGAAGGCACGAAGCCCGAGTTGGCCACCGCCGCCACCTGAGCCTTTTCTTATCGAAATGAAGATTCGCAGGGACGGGTGTTTATCACCCGTCCCTCTTTTAGTGGCATGGGCGTCTCGCCCGTGCTTTTTATGAATTCGAAATGATTTCCCCCTTCGTGTGATTTCTTCGTGTCCCTTCATGGGCAGTCTTCGGCATTCCCCCGAAACCCAACGCGTGGAAAACTCCCCCGATTCTTGCACGTTCCCGCCGATCGAAGATACTGTGTCCCCTATGCTAGAATGGTTCCAGAATTTGCTCAAACGCGAAACGCCCAAAGATGCCCTCGGCGATCGCGGGGAGAACATGGCCGCACGCCATCTCCGAAACAAAGGCTACAAAATTATCCTCCGAAATTTTCGTTGCGAGCTCGGTGAAATTGACATCATTGCCCGTCAGGGAAAGACACTCGTGTTCGTTGAGGTAAAAACCCGCGCCTACGATGATCCAACGCCTGAAGAACAGGTCAACGCCGTGAAACAACAGCAGATTCTAAAGGCGGCCAAATACTACCTCACCCGCTACGGCGTCCCCCAACCGCCCGCACGGTTTGATGTCGTCGCCATCATCTGGCCCACGGGCCAACCGCCTATCATTCGACATACGGAACACGCATTTCAAGCTTGAAGAATGATCGACACCCACTGCCATCTCACCATTGATCGGCTAGGTGAACACCTTGAAAGTGTGCTATCCCGCGCCACCGCCGCCGGTGTCAGCCGAATGATCACCATCAGCACCGGCATCGCTGATGCCGCCGACTGCGTCGCCGTCTGTTCCGGTCGCGATCAACTCCGCTGCACCGTAGGCGTTCATCCGAATCATGTCGGTGAAGAAGACCTCGCCGCCGTGCCCCAACTGCGCGGCTTGCAAGCCCATCCATCGGTCGTCGCCATCGGGGAAATCGGTTTGGATTATCATTACGGCCGCGAACTCCGCGATCGGCAGTACCAGTTCCTTGAAATGCAGTTGCAGATCGCCGCCGATTTCAATCGCCCCGTCGTCATCCATTGCCGCGAAGCCGTAGACGATGCCCTGGCTGTTCTAAAACAGTTTCCAACCGTCCCCTGTGTCTTCCACTGCTTTACCGGCGTTCCCGACGAAGCCCGTCGCATCCTTAATGCAGGTTTTCTCCTGGGATTCACCGGCCCCATCACTTATAAAAAGTCCGACGAATTGCGAGAAGTGGTTCATCTCACGCCAATGGATCGGCTGTTGGTCGAAACCGATGCCCCCTTCCTCTCACCCGAGCCGCTGCGCAAACAGAAAGTGAACGAGCCGGCCCTGGTCATACATGTCGCCGCCGAAGTCGCTCGATTAAAAAACCTGAGTTTGGAAGAAGTGGACCGAATCACCACCGAGAATGCATCCCGATTCTTCAAGTGGCCCTGATCCAAGTAGGGTGGGTGTACGCACCCACCATCTTCATCCCGCGCCTTGACGCAAATGGTGGGAGATTACACCAATACCGTCCGGTATTCCGTACCCTCTGCCAGGGCGAATTGTTGGGTATTCTTTTTTCCGCACTCCTGCCCCTGAGGTGACGGCCGCTGCAATTTTTGCCGCTGGAAGCTGCTTTTTTGGCGCATGCGGCGGCTT
>JBBRMF010000217.1:0-8948 GCA_038230975.1 Tepidisphaerales bacterium | reverse complement strand
GGTCATCGGTGAAATCCGATTGCTCAAGAAAACCGGTGGGAAATCAACCCCGCAAAATAAGACCTCATAGACCCGGCATGGTCACTTCAGTGACCATCTCCCCCATCCTCCAAAAAAGGACTGACCCTGAGAAACTAGAGCGCTTTTCAAGATGGTGCCCCGCGCCGGGTGCCACAGGTCGCGGTACTCCGCGACCTGTGCTGCCTGATCGCCGCAAGAACACAGGTCTGCGAGTACGCCGACCTGTGGCACCCGGCCATCTTGCACGATTCATCATCATGAAAAACGCTCTAACTCAAAACCAAATTAACCACAGATGAACACGGATAGACACAAATGTGATTCATGGATTTTTCTGATCGGTGTGTAACTGTGTTCATCTGTGGTTACTTTGATTCTTCGTTTTGAGATAGTTTCTTAAATGACATCGAATGACATCGATCGCCTGCAGCTTCCCATCCAGAAACGCCTGCAAGAACCCCTGTGCCGCCAGGGCATCCAGCTTTCCCTTTTTTTGTTTTCGCGTCATCTTCTCACCGCCCCGCTTGCGATCATTCAAATCCTGCTCGGCGGCGAAGCTACTGAGGCGTTCATCCACAAAAACCAACACCGCTTTACTTTGAATCGATAGAGCATTCGCCCAGGCGATGGTCGTTCGCGCGGAGGGGCCGAGGGTGTCGTCCATGTTTAAGGGGAGGCCGACGACGAGGCGTTCGACGCCTTCCTTGTGAATCAATGCAATTATCGTGGGAATGGCTTGGTCGGGAGAATTGACTTGCAGCACATCGACCGGCGTGGCGAAACGGCCACCTTCATCGCTCATCGCTAAACCGATGCGACGTGTGCCGAAATCGATCGCCAGGGTTCGCATGGGATGAATGTGGCATGGGCGTCTCGCCCGTGCTTTAATATCAGGGAAAATGCGCTGGCGAGACGCCCACGCCACTACTGGTATCGATCGCCGTATTTTTCTTTGGCGCGACCGACGAGATCTTTCACTCGCTGAGCTTCAGTTTTGGGGCAGACCATCGTGATATCCTTCGTGTGGACGATGATCATATCGCTCACGCCGATCGTCGACACCAAGTGCTCCGGATCGTCACTGACAATTATATTGTTGTCTGAGTCGATAAACAGGCACGTTTTACATTCGACGGCATTGTCGTGGGAATCGATATGGAGTGTTTCAGCCAGGGCAGGCCAGGAACCGACGTCGAGCCATTCGACGGGCATTTCGACGGTGACGACTTTAGCTTTACCCTTGCCTTGCGAGGCGGGCTCCATGATCGCGTAGTCGACGCTGATCTTGGGGAGCGTGGGATAAACTTCGTTCAGCACCGCATCGCTCTGCGGCGTGTTCCAGGCATTGGCCACGCGCTGAAGCCCTGCATGAGCGGTGGGCAGGTGGGCTTTGAGTTCGTTGAAGACGGTATCGCATCGCCAGACAAACATTCCGCTGTTCCAATAATATCGGCCGGATTCAACGTAGCGATCAGCGGTGGGTTTGTCGGGTTTTTCCTTGAATGCCTGCACGCGATAGGCACCTTTGGTCCCATCTGCCAAGGCCAGGGGTTCACCGCGCTGGATATAACCGAGGCCGGTGTGTCCGTGCGTGGGGACGATGCCGAAGGTGACCAGCGATTCGGGATGTTCTTTCACCACATCGAATGCGGTACGGATCGCTTTCTGAAAATCCGCGATCGGTTCGATCACATGGTCTGCGGTGACGATCGCCATTACCGCATCTTTGTCGCGTGACAGCAGCACGCCCGCCGGGAAGCCAACGGCGTTTGCGGTGTCGCGCGCTACGGGTTCACCGAGCAGATTTTCCTTCGGCAATTCCGGCAGATTTGCGAGCACCGCGTCGCGATGCACCGAAGCCGTGCAAACGTAGATCCGCTCGGCCGGCAGCATTCCGCGCAGGCGCTCGTAGCTCAATTGAAGCAGGCTCTTTCCCTTCACGACGGGCAAAAGCTGCTTCGGCATGCTCTTCCGTGACAACGGCCAAAGCCGTGTCCCTGATCCCCCCGCCATGATGACGCCATATTCCATTGTAATTCGTCCGTTTCTTGAAATCGGATTCTCTCGCCACTCGCTCTATCGGCTAAATCGCCTTCCCCCTGCCCAACGATACGCCGAAATCCATCTTAGATTTTAGACTATCCCGCGAAACAAGTCTTGCGGGCGATCCGCTGCATGCATATTTTGCCAGCCGCAATAGCATACCTTTCGCCGGGAGGGCGTCCAACGCGATCGCCACCGCATTTTCACTTTCGCATTTGATTTCCCCAACCCGTATGATACGCACCCTATGGCGATCGGAATGATCGAAAGACTGGGACACAACACCAAGAACTCCCTTGCGGAGTTCGGGGAATTCTGCAATTTCACACTGCGCACCTTCCTCTGGATGGGCCGAGGATGGCTGCGTTGGAAGAACATTCGCGAAGTCTTCCCGCAGATGTATGAGGTCGGCACCAAATCAGTTCCCGTCATTTCAATCACCGGAGCATTCATCGGCATGGTGCTGGCGGTTGAGGCATACACGCAGTTTAAGAGCATCGGCCAGGAAAATCATCTCGGCAGCATCATCAACGTCTCCGTCGTAAAGCAAATCGGTCCCGTGTTGGCCGCAGTCATGCTTGCAGGCCGGGTCGGTGGGTCTCTCACCGCCGAGCTTGGCACGATGAATGTTACCGAACAATTGGACGCCCTGCGCGTCATGGGTGCCGACCCGATTCGCGTGCTGGTGGTCCCGCGATTCCTCGCCTGCATTTTAATGACGCCGTTGTTAACGATTTACAGTGATGCGCTCGGCAGCCTTGGGGGTTGGTTCGTCACCGTCAAAACACTCGGCGTGCCGAGCGCCCCTTACTGGGAATACGCGCGCCTCGGGGTCGATCTCTGCACTCTGAACGAAGGCCTTGTCAAAAGCGTTTTCTTCGGCGCTTCGATTGGGATGATCTCCTGCTACAAAGGTTTCACCTGCCGCGCCGGCGCCAGCGGTGTGGGCCGCGCCTGCACGGAAAGTTTTGTCGCCAGCTTCATCGCGATCATCGTGTTGAATTTCTTCTTCGCCAAAATCGCCAAGGATTGGTACGTCCAGCTTTATGGAATACGAAGTATTTTCGGCGGCTGATTGTTCCCTCCCCCCGGTACTCCGGGGGGAGGGGATCAGAAACAAATGCCTATCATCGAACTAAAAGACGTCTACAAAAGCTTCGGTTGGCTCACCGTGCTTGCAGGGGTATCGATATCGATAGAAACCGGTGAAAGCCTCGTCATCATCGGGGCCAGCGGCACGGGCAAAAGCGTGCTGCTGAAACACATCGTCGGGTTGCTCCAACCGGATAGCGGTGAGGTTTGGTTTGACGGACACCGGATCGACACCCTTTCCGAACGGCCGCTGATGGAAATCCGACAGCGCATCGGGTTCCTGTTTCAAATGGGGGCACTGTTCGATTCCCTGAATGTGCGGGACAATATCGCGTTTCCCCTTCGCGAGCACACGCGAAAATCCGAAACGGAAATCAAACAGATCGTGGCTGACAAATTGCGCATGGTCGGCCTCAGCGGCATCGAGCAAAAATTACCCACGGAACTCTCTGGTGGGATGAAAAAGCGCGTGGCTTTGGCGCGGGCAATCGCGCTCGATCCGGAAGTGATTCTTTACGATGAACCGACGACCGGATTGGACCCGGTGCGTTCCGATGTGATCAATCAACTGATCATTAAACTCGGGCGAGAATTGAAAGTGACCAGCATCACCGTGACCCACGACATGCAAAGCGCGTTTAAGATTGGCGACCGCATTGTGATGTTGCACGAGGGGAAAATTATTATCGAAGGAACACCCCGGCAGATTCAGGAGAGCCAAAATCCGATCGTGCGGCAATTCATCAGCGGTGAAGCGAGCGAAGAGGAACTTGAGTCCCTTAAATAGTCTCGCGTAGGGTCCGCTTTAGCGGGCGGAATTGTTCCTAACAGAGAAACATTCCATCCGCCAAAGTGCCTGGGAAAAATGGTGGCATGGGCGACTCGCCCGTGCATCCTGTTGAAAAAACGCGGGCGAGACGCCCACGCCACCTAAAAATTCTCAAGCTCCAAATCGAACCGTACGAAAGAAAAAACCAAATCCGTCTGATTACTTCTTCACCTCGTTCGGTTTGACCTCGTCCGCTGTCACCTTGCCGATCCTTCCATTTTGCAAGGTAAACGTCCCGGTGATCTTCGTGCCGTCGGGCATGATGCAGACCAACTGCGGCGTCGGACTTTTGCCGCGAGTCAGTGAGAATTCGCACTTCTCGTGCTTCAGTTGCTCGGCCAGTTCCTTCATTTCCGCGTACAATGCCGGTGGCAACCAATCCGCGGGGGCGGACTTTAAATCCTTCGCGTCTTTCTTGATAAATTCATCGAAATTGTCGAACGTATCTTTCTGGCTCCAAGTGCGCCCCATGAAGCTTGTGAGTGATGCCACGGTGGCTTTGGCATAAAGATCGAGCGTGGGATTATCCGGCATTTTCAGCCAGTATTCTTTCCACTTCTGCTCAAAACCTTCCACGCTTCCGAACGCCGCGACCCACGCTTTGTCCCATTGACTTCCCCTGCCCATGAGCTGGAGAAACCGGGCGAATGCATCCTGATATTTTCCTTTTTCCGCCGTTGCCAGAAAATGGACCATCGACCAGGCCTGATCATAGTGCGTGATTTCAAGCCGCGCGTTCCATTGGGCGTGGGACATCAACATCATCTCCTTGATGCTGATGAATCGGCCGTCCTCGATCTCTTTTCGCACGCGCTTCAAGCGACCACTCGGAACGATGCCGGTCACCATTCCGTCACCGGTGAAGATCGCTTCACCGAAATACTCGGCCAATCCTTCATTCACCCAGGTCGGAATTTCCCCGCGAATGACAGCCGACACGAATTGATGAAATCCCTCGTGTTGCGTGACGTGCCACGTACCCATTCCGATGCGGCCATCCTGCGTGCGAATCGCGCGGGCCATCAACGCATCACCCGTAAAAACACCGGCGCTACCCGGCATTTTGCTGGCGTTAAGGTAATCCACCTCATTGGAAAAAAGGTAAAAGGGTAACTGCTGATTGATTTGCCCACTGAAGAGAGACTTCGTCCGCTCATGGTATTCGATCGCCATCTTGCTCATGCGAATGACGGCTTCGCGGGCATCATCTTCCGCCACATCGGTGTAGACGGCGTAAACAGGAGAATCATACTTCCTGAGATTCCCACCGACGCCTTTCGGATCGGGACGACTCCCCTTCGGAGCGGCTAAGACCCCACCGGCCACACACAGCAGCACACACCAGCCCACCAATACGCGCGTTCGCATAGCGTTTCCTTTGTGCGAGAATCCTTCTTTTCGTCGAGTGATTGTCGCCGCAGTTGTCAATTGGGGCAAATCGGTTACTTCGGCCCCTTCTTCCGGTACTTGGCTTTCGAATGATTTGGCCGGCACGCTTGCGAGGCGTGTTTTGCGGCCGTCCAAAACCCTCGGACACAGGTCGCAAGCGACCCGGCTAAATAATTTGGGCTCCGTGTCTCATTCAAAACCGGACGATATAATGCCCCGTATGACGCGAATCACCCGCCGCCAAACGTTGAAGTTCGGTGCTGCCGCCCTTTTAGCTTCAGGGATATGGCCCGGCACGCTGGCTGCCGACAATGCCGCTTCAGACGGCGATTTTACCTTCATCGTCGTCAACGATTTACATTACCTTGACGAAAAGTGCGCGCCCTTCTTCCAAAAAGCTTTTAAGCAGATGAAAGAAACCGAAGGCGGTCCAGAGTTCTGCCTGGTGGTAGGTGACCTGGCTGAAAACGGCCGCAAGGATCAGCTCGCAGCCGCCCGGGATTTACTCAAAGAGTTAAAAATGCCCACGCATGTCGTGGTCGGCAATCACGATTATGTTCAGGCAAGCGATCGGGCCGCGTACGAGGAGCTTTTCCCAAAAGCGATCAATTACGCCTTCGAACACCGCAATTGGCAATTCATCGGACTCGATACAACCCAAGGTGTGCAGGGCTCAAAAACCACGATTCAGAAACCGACGTTTGATTGGCTGCGCGACAACCTTCCAAAGCTTGATCCGAAAAAACGGACGATCGTGTTCACCCATTTCCCACTGGGTTGGTTGCTGCCCTCCGTGCCGCAGAATGCCAATGAGTTTCTGGATCAGTTCAAAGAATTCGATCTCAAAGCCGTCTACAGCGGACACTTCCACTCCACGACGGTTCGCGCGCACGGCGACACCATTCTCACGACCAACCGCTGTTGCTCATTTCATCACGCCAATCACGACGGTACGAAAGAGAAGGGATATTTCGTCTGCCGTGTAAAGGACGGGGCCATTACACGCGATTTCGTTGAAGTAAAGCCGGCGTAAACGCCGGGCTATATCAAATTCGACTTCTATTTTTCTCGATTGGCCGGACACACGACCGGCCTACCGGGTACTCATATAGACGACGAGCGCGATGCCGGCGATGAAAACGCCTAACACCGAAAGCGCGATGATCGTCGACCGTTTTCGCGCGCTACGGGCAGTCTCACGCACTTCCTGCTCGTAGGCAATCCAACGTTGTGAAGCCTCTTGCGGTTGCGAGCGCTGCGTGAGCAACGCTTCCAGCGAATGCGCGATGATTAACAATAGATCCGAATAAGCGCGCTGCTTTTTGGCAGGCAAATCGGCCACGCTGTTGGCACCGGCACCCGAAAAGACGCCCCCGATCCGAAATGTGCGGTTGCCGCGCGTCATTGGTTGGATCGAGGCCGCAAGATTCACGCGGCCACGATCGAATTCCAGGCGGATCCGATGGAGGCATTGAGTAATGTCTTTGGCGCGGCCGCTGTTAGGCTTGCCACGTGAAACTTCCAGATCGTTCCATTCGCCCATCTGGAATGCGTTGCTGTTTTTCACCTGGAAACCGAGCGACTGCAACATCGCGCTGGCAGTGGTAAGGGCTTCGCGGGACTCCATCGTAGTAATAAAGGAATGTTCAACGACCATTGCAACGCCCTCTCGGATTGGGTCAAAAGCCAGGGTTCAAAGATTAGCCCACTCGGCCCCGACACAGGCGAAGTTATGGCAGAAGTGCAGTAGAATACAAGGATACAGCGAACGGGTGCGCAGGCGCAGATACCCGGCGGCCAACCCGAGGGCGAACGTGTGCGGGAATCGCGCGGGCGACAAGTGAAGAATCATGAACATCATGGCACTGACCATGACCGTCTCGAACGGGCTGAGGGCCCGAGAAAGAGCACTCATAATCGTACCGCGAAAGGCAAGTTCCTCGAATATCGCCGGCTGAACGCACCAGAAGAGCACGATCCATCCCCATCCGTAGCCGGCGTTCAGAAAAGGGGTCGACATTCGCTGCTCAGGGACGTGAGCGAAGTGCTGGAATGCGCGGATGACGCCCACGGCAATCGCGATCGTCAGGAACGACATTCCAACAGCAATCCCAAACCAGTAGGCTTGAGGAAATTGCTTCAAAAGCGGCAGAACGTTTCGCCAGGACATACCGACACCGATGAGCACAACCGTAGTGATGCCCACACTCACGCCGATATCAATCGTGATCTCCGATGCTTGGGCAATGCCGGCGAACATGCCGATCACGCACACGCCTAGCAGAGAGAAGTAAAGTGTTAATGCGCCTTTGGTGGAACGCTGACCTCCATCGTCCGCCGATGGGAAAAGCGGTGCTTGTGATTGCCGCGCAAAACACGGGCCGCAAGGGTCGGCATCATTGAGAAGTGAACCACAGCGTGTACAGAAGCGACGCGCCACCGGTGGCGCGGGGCTCGCGAATGGAATAGACTCATCTTCCGGCGAAAGCGTCACGGCATATCCTCTTCAGTGGCGGATGCGCTCAGCTTGCGGACGTCTGTATCATCAATTGCCGGTGCTTGATGCCCGCCGATATCGCCTTGCTGAGCACGACTATTATAATGATATCGATCCAGCCAATGCCAAGGCCGCCGATCCCCCCTCCGCCCATGCGGGAACTATTCGCGGAGATATTTGAGACAGCCGTGACAATGTTGATGGCGAGTAGCGTGCCATACAGAACAAGTCCGACGATCGCGGCCGGAAGCGGTTGCCTACGCGACCACAGATATAAGCCCCAGAATACTGCCGCCACCGCCCCGACAATGATGGCCGGAATTAACATATCAGGTTTGGGCCCACGGGTATTGGAAGCGACGATCGAGAGTAGGAGAGCCGGCACGATCGACTGGATGATAGCCACCGCCAGAAGCGCACCGGATGCCTTTTTCGCAGTCGCATGCAACTGATCGCCTTGCAGTTTCTGCCCGGCGCTGGTGCTGGCAAACTCCTTGGCGCCGACGATTCGCGGGGCCATCGGGTTAGCCGAAGGAAGCGCTTTGCCGCACGCATTGCAGAATTGCCCTCCGGCCTCGTTCATCTGGCCACAATGCGGACACGGAATGGAGATTACCGCTGTCATGTGAAGCCCAATTCTAAAAGTGTGTCTAATGCCCGGGCGTCACATTCCCGGTGAATGTGCGAAGATGATAGGAGATCTATGGGGGGACCGCTAGTAAACGGATTTCGCCCATATTGATTGGGAATGTGCGGAATTCCTAAACGGATGCTACCGTTGAGCAGTTGAAGCAACAAGCCAAAGCCCATGTATCACGAACGATCTGCAAACGACGATCATTGACCACTGCGGCTGAGAGGACTGCACCACAAACGATTCTTGAATGGTTTGTTGAGTTCTTTTTGGGCTCTCCGCGAAACCCGCTGACTCTTGTGTATCTCAGCCGAACAAGTGAAGAACGCGCAATCGAAAGTGGCCGAAGTTGCGCATGCCGCAGGCTCGCCACAAAATGGCCCGCAGTCCCCGGTTGAAACCTTCGGTACGGCCATTGCTCGAACGATGCACAAAATAGTTGG
>JBBRMF010000216.1:0-8978 GCA_038230975.1 Tepidisphaerales bacterium | reverse complement strand
GATTATTCCGGCAGAATTTTGTGGCATACGCCTAAAATCGACTGTCTGACAGCAATCATTGCGGAAACCTTCATCACATTGAATCCTCATTCTCTGCTCAGTTGAGCCGGTTTTGTGCTTAAGCGAATGGCATTCGGGTCGTGAATTGTATTCAGTCGTGAGTACTGCAGGGTCTGCGCGGGCACCACGCCGCCTCGCAATGGGCGTAAAGGTTTACATAAACATTTATATTGACAAGCTGTCGTCACATAGTGAGTATTGAATGACTGGCGAACAACAGCAATGAATCGTTACGTTGCGGCTGCTCGCAAGAGAACAACAGGGTATTATCACAAAGACATGCCTCCCCGGATCATGTACATTGAGGACAAGTCCAATGGCCTGAGCGGCCCCGGGCGGATCGGCCTCGTACGATTCTCCAAGACGGGCAAGTCTGTCTAATACGCCGGCCGTACCTTGCAAACACTCAGCGGCCATGGGTTCAAGGCCAACTACGTTGATGTGGAAACAGGCGCGGAGTTCTGGGTGTCGGGTTGCAAAAAGAGAGGCGGCGATCGTCACTACGGTGGCATCATTGAAATCGACGACGATGTGCGCGAGGAGTATTGGGTCAACATTCGCGGGATGCCAAATTGTAAGGATCAGCGCGTTTGCCGAAGCTAACCGGGATTTGAAACAGCTTGTAGGGTCCGCTGGTACTCCTGCGGACCATTCGCCGCTCGTAGGTGGGATGGTCCGCAGGAGTACCAGCGGACCCTACTTGCTGAGCAAGGCACGGCATTCGAGGGATTCGAAAAATAACGACTCTTGGTTCTGAAAGCGCATAGGTTCTACTGGATTAGATTTCCTGATGCGTCATAGAGCGTAATGATCGATCCGGTGGTGACGGCGGAAACACCGTTGGGAAGCCCGGCGATGGAATCCGGGAAGGCGGGCAACTGGATCGAAAACTTTGCCGTAAGATCGGCATTTACTTTGGTCAACTGCGGTCCGCCACCTCCGCTGGGATTTGTTGAAACCCCGTACTGGTTGGTGGCAATCAACACGGTTCCATCGGGATTGACGAACAGAATCGGATTTGGCGGGAATGCCGTAAAATTATGGGCGGCAGTGTCCCTAAAGTCGAAAGTGAATGTCGGGATATTACCCGCCGTTGCAAAGGTCGGACTCATACCGATGGCAATGCCGAGTATATGGTCAAAGTCGGAAGATGAGCTAACGCCTTTAAAGACGGCCAACACCTGACCGTTCGGCAATCCGGCAGGAAATGTTAAGGTGCTGGGATATACACCGGCCTGAACGTAGTTGGGAATAGTGCCATTCGTTCCGAAAGTTGTGTCCGCCGTACCATCAGAGTTGAAACGATTCAAATTGAGGCTGCCAAACCCGGTGGTATTGGTCGTGGCCGTATAGAACTTCCCGTCGCTCTGCACCGCCGGCCTGGCCCCTGATGCCGGTGCTGTTGCCGTAGCCGGCGGTAGATAGTCGAAAAACTGAGTGGCGGTATAGGGGGCAACCCTGAAGGTATAGGTCTGTCCCGTCTGCGCGGCGGTGAAGTTAAACAGTCTCGCGCCTGTGGTGGGCGTCCCCGGGACACCGCCGGCAAAAACCCAAGGTCCGCCTGCGCCGCCGGTGGAATATTGCACGTTGTAGCCCAACTCATTGGTGGCATTGTCCGTGAATTGCAAAATGATGTTAGACGTTGAAACCACCGTGGCTGTTAGATTCGTGGGTGCTGCGATCCCGCCCACCGGAAGGGTAATTGCATCACCAATGAATGCCGGTGAAATCGACAGGCCACCGGAGTTGTACGCATACAACAGGTAAGCATACGGCGTGTTAGCCTTCAATCCTTTATTCGTGAAGCTTGTGATATTCGCACCCACGGTCTTGATCGTCACCCATCTCCGGCCATTCCAACGATCGATACGGAATCCCTTTTCATCGGTGGAATTGTCCGTCCAGTTAAGCGTGACAGTCGAAGGGGTAGAGGAGGCCTGAACCAGATCGGTTGGAGAAGCTGGCACCGGTCGTTTGGCGGATGGATGCGCTCTCATCACGACGGGGACCGCATGTGATGCCGACCCGTTCAGCGTCATGGCCGCCGGGACGCTGAGCAAGGCACGGCATTCGAGGGATTCGAGGGAGAACACGTTGATTAAGTTTGCGTTTCTCATGGTGTTGTTGAGTAAAGGGATTGCTTTAAAAATATTGGAAATGGCAATCGCATTCATCGATATCAAGATGAACGCGATTGCCAGGCATTTATTTCAGGAAACTGGCGAGGGTCGGCGCGGACGAACCGAAGATGTTGGTCTCTATCAGCTTGTAAATGTGGGTACCCGCTGCCAGCACCGTGGGGTCGAACATGTAATCGTATGAGTTATAGTATGCGTGCGGGTCTGATGCATAGGATGGGACCGTGATCACATTCCCTACGAAATTCTGGAACGTAGCCCCACCGTCATCGGATCGGGTGATGGTATAGGTACTTGCAAACGCCTGCGACGTTGCGCCAGGATGCAGATCATCCCATGCGATTGCCGTACCCGACAAAAATGCCGCCGCGATAATGCCGGAAGGCGT
Source organism: Tepidisphaerales bacterium (assembly GCA_038230975.1). GTDB lineage: Bacteria > Planctomycetota > Phycisphaerae > Tepidisphaerales > Tepidisphaeraceae > JANXVV01. Next base: position 6,392 of record JBBRMF010000216.1, on the reverse strand, counting down.
TGCCGGGGGCGCGGCATAAGGCGAAATCCGCAGAACCAGTGAGTCATCGCCACCAATGACGTTGGTGGCGTAGACCTTGTAGGAATAAGTCGAAGCATTGGCGATAGTGTCGAAGAATCCGCTGACGCCTGGCGACACCACGCCGACTTGTATCGGTGAGGTACTTGTTCCCGGGGCAAATCGCTCGACGATTAAATACGACTCTGCCAGCCCCCCGGAATCGTTCCAGGTGAGATAGGTTCCGCCGTTGTCCGGGGCGGCTTTAACGACGATAGTCGTCGGTTGCGTCGGTGCGGCGGTAACGCCTGTTGCGGCCGCCCCTGTCGAAAGTCCATTGGCATTGACGGCCACCACCTGATAATAAATCGTCGCGTTTGCACTGGCGGCGGTATCGGTGAAAGTGCCCGTTGTCGTGGAACCGACCCAGGTATAGCTTCCGGTCAGGAGATATTTATTCGTCACGGTGGAGAATGGAGCCCGGTAGATGTTGTACGAGGTAGCCGTGGAGAGCGGATCACTCCACGTCAACTTCACCTGAGTCGTCGAAAGTGCTTTTGCGACAACATTAAAAGGAGTCGCGGGTTTTGCGGTCAATAAGGGAATCACATAAACATGCGTGGACCATGGAGCGAACCCGGAGGTATCTGTGAAGGTGCCGCTCGAACCGCTGATGGTACGACCTTCACCCCAGACGGTGGCCGATCCACTTTCCCCCGAGAGCGGGAAGCTGACGCTTCCGATGTTTCTGCTGGATCTGTTCTCAACGATGTAGTAGTGCTGACCGTTATAAATCCGCTCGCTGCCCTGAAGCATTGAAAGATCGGTTTGGGCAACGCCATCACCATAGAAACCGGCGGTAGGGGTTTGCGATAATACGGATCCCAGCGCGGCGAGGCGGGCGTTTTGAGTACTCATCTCGATGGATACATCGGGAGGCGTTGAATCAAAGCTGTTTTGCGTCGCATCATATTGAGGCCCGTAGATCGCCGCCCCGGGGGGCGGCTTGGCAGCAAAATACACGACGCCTTTTGCGCCGCGAATGACCGCATCCCAAATTTCACCCTTCAGTTGCCCAGGCGAAACACCGGTGTCGGCGTGCAGGAACGATTGATTGCTTGTCTCGATCACCGCATATTGATTGGAATTGTTGTTGGAGTAGGTGGGACCGGCCAACGTTTGAAGAATCGTCCCATCGGTGGGACGACCTATGCTATCCGCCGTGTTATTCAAATCCAACCAATAACCATTTTTATAGGGGAAAGGAGGCGTTCCTCGTTCCGACTCAAAACCGGTGACCGGATAAAAGTCATTCCCAATCCAATCGGACTTGGCCGAATAACCACTGTAAAGACCTGGGGTATAGGTAAGTGGTTGCCTCACATCGCCACCCGAGAACGTTGTATAGACCGGTTTGCTTGAATGCCAATTGGCATAGTTGGTGGTGTAGGTGCTGAGCGGAACCTGAGCCACGCCGTTTGCCGGATCTAAAAGCTCAGGCTCATCCGGTTGATACCAGCCGAGGATGTTGCCCAGGTACGGCTGGATAACCGGATCGACCGCCATGTTCGGATATGCACTTGATCGCTGTGGAGCAACCATGTAAAGGCCATTTGTTTGTGCGGCTTGCAACCAGTTGGGATAGGCGTTCATGAAATCTGTTGACTGGCCGAAACGGGCATCGCCGGTGGCATCGAACAACGTATTGACGCCTCGGCCTTTCCATGTGGGAGTGTAGAAATCGGGTTGCTGGAAGGTACCGATCATGTAATTTGGTCCGCCCACAGCCAGTGGTCCGGGGTTTACCAGAGTCGCAGTGGTTGCGGGCATTCCGTCCGCCGGTGATGGGTTGGTGCCGGTATGACTTGGCAGAGACTGGGCATTTGAGGTATTGATCGTATCCACCCAATAATAGTAGGTGGTACCGGCGGCGACAGTGGTATCGAAGAAGTTAGTGACGGTGTTGGCACCTAGATACGTCGCTGAAAACACGTTGTTGACGGTGTTTCGGTAGACGGTATAGAACTTGATGTTCGACGAAGTGGACGCCGTCCAACCGAAGTAAACGGAGTCGGAAGGGGGTGGGAAATTGAGAATGTGGAGATTGGTGGGTGCCAACGGAGTACCCGAGGCATTCGGAGTCGGACCGAAGGTGGAGGATGGATATGCGTTTTTAAAATTCAGCGCATTCGCGGCCGCCGTGGCCTGGATCTGGCTTTGAGATGGTGCGGTAGGAAAGTTGGTGGCGAGGGTGGCGGCACCTGCGGGCGCTACGGTGATAGCGATGCTGTTGGCGTCGACAGCACTGAGCATTTGCCTACCCTCCAGACTTTGAAGTGCGAATGAGGGTGACGCTAAGAATTGATGCCTGTCAAGCCGCAATCGCGACAGCATCGCGACAGCATCGCGACAGCATCGCGACAGCACATTTGACCGTTTACCACCAAGACGAGATCGAACGCCCATTGAAGACTCCCAAAAATTGACCCTCTGCGACCGCCCTGCCCTGTACTTTCAATCCACCAAAGGAGTGTTGAATCGGAAGGGAGAGCGTAGTTTACCTAATCGTTGCTATCCGTCAAGGAAAATCCGTGCGGATGTGTTTTGTGCGGAAATGAAGCGCGTTCGCAAACTGCTTTCGAGGCTCGTAGACCGTTCACCGCTTGTACGGGGAATGATCCGCGAGAGTACTATCGGCTCCTATTCGCTCAGAAGATTTTTTGACATCGGTGATTCCATTCAGAACCAAACGTGCGACGAAAAAAATGGCCTGTTATGAGCTTCTCCACGGTATATCCAACGCAATCGCAAATAGCTGTAGTCAACTCAAAGACCTTACAACCCCACCTCACTCTCCGATACAAAACCGCACAAATATAACTCATTTTGACTTTTGAGCGCGACCCTACCAACGGCGTGCGCGTTGACTAGGACAAATCCCATTCAGCAAGCAGATACGCCGGTTTTTTTGTCTTTTTGGACACCCTCGTTTTTGTTGCATTCTGTCGCATTTTGTTGCATTCACTACTTCACCCGAACACCTGCTTCACCACATCCCCACTCACATCCGTCAGTCGATAGTCTCGACCGCCAAACCGGTAGGTGAGTTTTTCATGATCCAGGCCCATTGCATACAGCAGCGTGGCGTGGAGATCGTGGACGCTGACTTTGTCGCGGATGGCGTAGTAGCCATAGTCATCGGTTTCGCCGAAGCTGAAACCCCCGCGAACACCGGCGCCGGCCATCCACATGGTGAAGCCGTGCGGGTTGTGATCGCGGCCATCGCGGCGACGACCTTCACCACCATCCTGAAATTCAAACACCGGTGTGCGGCCGAACTCGCTGCCGCAGATGACCAGTGTGTCTTCGAGTAAACCACGGCTTTTTAGATCGCGTAGTAGACCCGCGATGGGGACGTCCACCGCTGCTGCGTTGTTGCGATGGCCGTTGTAGAGATCCTTGTGCTGATCCCACAGATTGCCGAACGCCATTGTGGAATGCATGACCGTGATATACCGCACGCCTTGCTCGGCGAACCGCCGCGCCAGCAAACACGCGCGGCCGAAATCATCCGTCCTGGCCTCGCCGATTCCATACAGTTTTCGCACGGCCGCCGATTCACTGGTGAGGTTCATGAGCGATGGCGCTTCGGTCTGCATGCGAAACGCCAACTCCATATTTTGAACTTCCGCATCGAGCGCGCGATCGGCCCCGGCCCGCTGTTCCTGATCGCGATTCATCGCCTGAATGAGATCGACGTGCTTGCGATTTCCCTTGGCGGCACCGGTGAGATTATCCCAGATGCGATCGCGGCTTTTGTTGTCCGTGCGGCCGATGGCCGTGCTGCCAAACGTTGCCGGCAGGAATGCGGCCGGTGTGCTCTTAGGCTGCCCGGGCATGATCTCAATGAACGCCGGCAGATTTTCGTTTGGCGTGCCTAAGCCGTACGCCACCCACGATCCCATCGGCGGGCGCGGCTCCCGGCCCGATCCCGTCGCGATCATGTTCTTGGCCGTGAAATGATCCTCATTGTCATGGTAAATCGATTTGATGAAACACAGTTCATCCATCAACTTATTCGTCTCGGGAAACAAGTCCGATCCCCACAGGCCGCTCTGTCCCCATTGCTTCCACTTGAACGGACTGGCCAACAGCGTACCCGTAGGTGCGAACGTAAACTTCGGCTTGGCAATGCTGCTCGGCAAGGGCTTGCCATCATCGCGCTGCAGCATCGGTTTGTAGTCGTACGAATCAACCTGCGAGAGCCCACCATCCAGAAAAATATAAATGATCCGCTTCGCCCGCGCTGGGAAGTGCGGCACCTTCGCCACGAGTGGCGATGCGCCGACCGAACCAAGCGTCTTCGTGATCGACAGCCGCGCCAATACATCCGCCAGCGCCAATCCACCAAAGCCCAGCGTGGCCTTTCGCAGCATGTCACGGCGAGAAAGTAAATGATTCCTGTAAGCAGCCATGCAACTAATACCGCCGAGAAGCCGGTGGGGTTTGAAAAAAAGTGGCAGGTCTACTTATATTTCAGTTTGTGTTCGTCGAGCCATTCAATCGCGATTTCCGTCAGCTTCTTTTCGCGAAAGGCATACCATTCAGTTTCGATTCCGCGCTCTCGAATAAACGCATTGAATCGACGGAAAGCCCCGGTGCCGATGATGACATCGCAGAGGTCCGCGCTCAGATCCAGATTCGGATACGTTCTGCAAAACCGGGACATGATATCGTAGTCGTGAATATCGTGCTTTGACGGCAGCGCAAGCCAATCATTTGATGCAGCGATCTCGCGGCTCTTGAGAATCACCTCTTTTTGCCATTCGGGCAATTTCTCTGGAATTTCCTCATCCTCATCCAGGTCCGGAAAGTCGTCCGGCATTAATGGATAGAACTCGCCGGTTTTGCAATTCAAATACGTGGCCGATTCCTCGTGCAAACCGTCGAGTTCAGATACAAATTTTTTGAGCGAAACCACCGCTGACATATCCATTCTCCTTAAAGCTTAGCCTTCCGGTGTATCGATCAACTGCTGTAGGTGAGCCGTCACCCCGCACGCTTGGCGATGAGTTGTTGAACCTTCGGTACCAACTCGATGGGGACTCGCATCATCGTTGTTTTGACGGATGCATACGCTGCCTCCGCTTCCGCGATGGCTTCATCATCCGTTTGGTTCTCGTAGTGGTCGATCAGCGCCTCGGCTCGTTTACGATCCGAACCTTTGGGGTATAGGCTGGGGTCTGTGCTGGATTTAGGTTTAGGCCGTTTTGAGAAAGTCTTTTTCATGAGCGTCTCCGTCGATTCAGACGGCGGTTTAAGGCACGCAACTGCTTGTCGGGCAAGTCGAACGCAGCAACGATAAATATACCATCTCCGTCCCGTGCGTCGGTGTAAATCAACTTAAGAACCAGACCGAATCGGGCGCGGTGTGGAAACGGAGATTAACGAAGACGGCCCGACCGCGCGGATTCTGATGAAATCCATAACTTCAAGGACAGTGTATGCGGGCTTGCGTGAATGCAGAACCGCGTGACAATTTGGGCAGACCGGTCGTAAATCCGCAACAGGATCAATAGTATATTCTTCGGCAATTTCTGAGAGGGGGCGGAGATGGTGAACGTGGATCAATCCATCGACGATTAACCCATAAGTATTTCCGAAATCAAATCCGCAGATAAAGCATGTCGGCTTATAATGATCAATGCATCGCTGTCGCGCAGCATCGTTTCGCTCGTACGCGTTTACGGTCACGCGGCGCACCGAACCTTCGCGATAATTTTCGGCTGAATCCACCTCATCGGGGAACAACGATGACGGGATGGGGTTCTGTATCGGATCGGGTGCCAACGCTTCAAGATTCGCGACGAACTTCTGCTGGATTGGCTGTAACCCAAGGCTGAAGTGGTTTTGACTTTTCAAGAAATCCGGGAACCACGGAAGATCACTCAATGCCACCAAAGGATTGAAAACAGTGCCCACCGAGCCACGGGCATAATTCGCAAACTGAAGTTGCGTCGACGGACCTACATCGTCAACAATGAAACAGGCCCCGAGAAAGTATTTTCGCGGCTTCCCGATTCCGGCGAGAGACCAGATCTTGCACCCAATGAGGCGATCTACCGGCTTCTTTGTGCCAACCGAGAACACATCCGAGTCTTCAAACGAGTAGCCCATTTTCTCGGCGTTGTGGTACGAGACATAATGCTTCGTAGGCGCAGACACGCTAGATTCAGACATGGTCGTATCTCCTCATTGCGATTGCGGGGCATATCGATCCCTTCAATCATCGGTCGTAAATGCCCTGCGCGGCGCCGCCTTTGACTTCGCCACCAGAGCCTGAAAGGTCGGATTGTTTGCAAGAAGTTCATCGACGAGTGACTCATCGTCCGTTG
>JBBRMF010000215.1:0-9011 GCA_038230975.1 Tepidisphaerales bacterium | reverse complement strand
GCCAGCAAATTATCGGGGGATTATCTCGCTCCAACTTCACAATCATCCCGAGGTTCTTCCCAGGCTTCTCGACCGGTTGACGGCGTACATGGTCGCAAATCCGCAGGCGAACGCATACCAGGGCCGGTTGCTTCTGGTGGAAGCGCACCGAATCCGAATCCGCACCTGACACGCACAATCGGACCACGATGTATCTTTCATTCACTTCACTTTCGACCGCCACATTGACGATGAAAATCAGAAGATGCCGATAAACGATTCTCCAACCATTCTCTTCGCCGGTGGTGGCACGGGCGGGCATCTATACCCCGGTGTGGCGGTGGCGGAGGCATTGCGGGAGTTTCTTCCGAACGCGCGGCCGGTTTTTCTCTGTACCACTCGCACGATCGATCGAATCATTCTCGATCCGACCGGTTTTGAATACATCGCGCAGCCCATCGTTCCACCCGACCGTTCCGTGACCGGATTGCTGAAGTTCTGGAAAAGCTGGCGCGAGACCAAAGAACTGGTCACGCGCATCATCAAGGATCGTTCTCCGGCATTGGTTCTGGGTCTGGGGGGTTATGCGGCGGGTGTGGCGGTCAAACTTGCGGGGGCGCGTAAGATTCCGGCGGCACTCATTAACCCGGACGTTATTCCCGGTAAAGCCAACCAATATCTCATGCGTTATGTGCGGCAGATTTACTGCCAGTTTGAAGAAACAAATCAGCATGTCCTCGCGATCCATCGTGATAAAATCATCGTGACCGGCTGCCCGATCCGCACGGATCTACATCATCTTCCGTCGCGCGCCGAGGCCATGAGTCGGCTTGGACTTGATCCGGTCTTGCAGACGCTCGTCGTCACGGGTGCTTCTCAAGGGGCAAAGACGGTCAACGAAGGGATTTTAGAACTGTTCAAGACCTTCAAGCCCCAAGGTTGGCAGGTGCTGCATCTTTCCGGTCGTGAACATGCCGAGGCGGTGCGTACGGCCTACCGTGATTTGTCGATCTCCGCCCGCGTGATCGATTTCACCGCCGCGATGGGCGATGTGTGGGCCGTCGCCGATCTGGCCGTCAGCCGATCCGGGGCAAGCAGTTGCGCCGAACTGATCGCCAGTGGCATCCCTTCAGTCTTGATGCCCTATCCGTTCCACAAGGACAAACATCAACGTCTCAATGCCGAGGTGCTGCATCACGCCGGGGCTGCGGTTCTGATGGATGATGAGCGCGACGCCAAGCGGAATGCTGAGAAGCTGCGTCCGATTATGCAGTCGCTGATTTTGGACGCGAACAAACGGCACGCGATGTCGCAAGCCGCACGGTCACTCGGTAAGCCCAAAGCCGCCCAAACCGTGGCTCAGGCGATTGCCACCATCCTCCAATCGGCTTGATGTACAGTTAATAAGCCTCCTGTGACGATGAAATTTCAGAACACGCCGGCTGTGTCCGGGGCTATTTTTCGTGGTCACGTTTGACCTCTAACTGACGAGAAGTATGATGCCGCAGGTAAAAGTAACGTCGTCTAACCCCTCGCGAATGGAGTCGCGCGTGCCATTAATGACACCTCCCGGCAAGGAAGCTATGGAAACTGCTCGCCAATCGAGCCGTTTTGCTGGAATGCGGGTACATTTTATCGGCATCGGCGGTTGCGGTATGAGCGGGCTGGCCAGCATCTTGCTCGATGCCGGGGCCATCGTCACCGGTTCGGAACCCAAGCCCAATCCTCAAACCTTTGAACTCGCCAAACGGGGCGCGACCATTTCCCGCGATCAGTTGGGAGAGTTGCTTTCCGCGCAGACTGAATTGGTGGTTCGCACCGCGGCCGTGCCCGACTGGAATCCTGAATATAAAGCGGCTCTGCGATACGGAGTGCCCGCGATCAAATACGCGGAGCTACTCGGGCAGGTCATGCAGGAGCGATTCGGTATTGCCGTTGCCGGCACACATGGTAAATCAACCACCACCGCCCTGATCAGTTATGCGCTGGTTCAATGCGGGGCCGATCCCAGCTTTGTGATTGGCGGCACGGTACCGCAACTCAACGGGGGCAGTCGCTCGGGGTTGGGCAAAAGCTTTGTGGTGGAAGCCTGCGAATTTGACCGCAGTTTTCATCAGCTTCACCCGACCGTCGCGATGATTACCAATGTCGAGGAAGATCATCTGGACTGCTACAAAGATTTGGATGAAATCGTCGAGTCGTTCCACCACTTTGCAAAGCGGGTTCCCGCGGATGGATTGATTTTAGCCAACGGACAAGATGCCAACGTGCTTCGATCGCTGGAAGGAATCACCGCGCGGATTGAATTGATCGCGGTTATTGAAAGTGGACTCGTTCCGGATGAATTTACGTGGGCTGCCAATGTCACCGGAGTTAAAAATGGTTGCCATTCCGCCGAGATCTTGCACAAAGGCCAGCGTGTGGCGAACCTGAAAATGTCGATTGCCGGCATTTACAATCTGTTCAACGCCACGATGGCCGTCGCCGCGTGCGCGGCGGCAGGGATAGATCCCGCCAAAGCCGCCGCTGCCATGAGTGCCTTTACCGGGGTTGAACGGCGTATGACGGAGGTGGGCCGGTTCAACGGGGCGATCATCGTCGATGACTATGGCCATCATCCGACCGAAATCCGCGCTACGCTTCGTGCCATCTGCGAGAAATATCAACCACAGCGTCTCTTCTGCGTTTTTCAACCGCATCAACACAGCCGAACGCGCTTTTTGCTGAATGACTTCGCCGCCAGTTTCGCCGCTGCCACGGAAACCATTGTGCCGGATATCTATTTCGTGCGCGACAGCGAAGCCGAGAAACAACGGATCACCAGCGCCGAACTCGTGGAAAGAATTATCGATCACGGGCAAGATGCCAAACACATTGCCAAGCTCGCCGATATTCCCGCGTATCTTCGCCAGAAATTGCACGATGGTGACGTCGTGGTCACCATGGGGGCCGGAAATGTTTGGGAAATCGCCGCGGAACTCGCAGGAACCTAAGTAAACAACCGCCTAAAGTCATGACCATGCGTATTGCTACAGTTTCACCATTTTCCGGCCTTGAAGAGGTCGTGCAGGAAGACGTGCCATTGGCGCGCTATACCTGGTATGGAATCGGTGGCCCGGCGAAATACTTCGTGCGGCCGCGCAATATCGAGGAGCTCCAACTCGCCGCACAGCGATGCGCGGAAAACCAAATCCCCATCCATGTTTTGGGACTGGGTGCCAATCTGCTCGTGAGTGATGCGGGAGTTAACGCGGCAGTCTTTCGGCTGGATCAGGATTTCTTTCGCCACGTCAAATTCGACAAAAACATTCTGGAAGTCGGCGCAGGGGTCGACATGCAGAAGCTGGTGTTGATGGCCTGCCGCAACGGGATGAGCGGATTGGAATGCCTGGCTGGAATTCCCGGTACTGTCGGTGGTGGCATTCGCATGAACGCCGGCGGTAAGTTCGGCGATATCGGAGCCATCGTTACGCATGTCGGCGTCATGGATGTCTCCGGCCTGCTCTTTGACCGCACGAAAGACGATCTGGTTTTCGACTATCGATCGACCAATATTTCCGCCAAATTCATCACCCATGCTCGATTCGAGTTGGACGAGGAAGATCCAGAACGAATCATGCGGAAGGTGAAGGAAATCTGGATGTACAAGCGAAACAGCCAACCGCTCAACACTAAAAATGCCGGATGTATCTTTAAGAACCCTCGCGGCCTCAGTGCCGGCGCATTAATCGATCAAGCCGGCCTCAAAGGCATGAAAGTCGGCAACGCCGAAGTAAGCGATAAGCACGCCAATTTTATCATCGCTCATGCCGGCGCCACCGCCGATGATGTTCTAAAGCTTGTGAAGATCATTCGGGAAAAAGTGTTTGAGAAAGATGGGATTCATTTGGAAAGCGAAGTGCAGGTGTGGGGATGAGTTGGAAATCCGAAAGTTGAAATTAGAAATTCGAAAAAAGATCGAACAAAGAAATTTTGAATTGGCCTGGTTTTGATTTTGGGTATTTCAGTCTTCGGATTTTTTTCTGATTTCTGATTTCTGATTTCGATCATCCGCTTTCTCAGTCTCGTTCATCAAGAGGTCGCAATGCGAGTGACGGTTCTTTACGGCGGCCCGAGTGCTGAACGCGAAGTCAGCCTGGTTTCAGGCCGCGCCGTGATAGAAGGTTTGCGCTCGATGGGACATCAGGTTTTTGAGAGCGATGTCTCACCGACCGATCTTACCGGACTGGACCACCTGGCCGACGTCATCTTTCCGGTTCTCCACGGCGAGTTTGGTGAAAGCGGTGAACTACAAGAGATACTGGAGCAGCGAAACTTTCCTTTCGTTGGCAGTGGATCCCGCGCATCACGACTCGGTATGGACAAAGTTGCCACCAAAAAAGCCTGGGAAACCGCCGGCCTGCCAACGCCTCCCTACTTCGTCCAAACAACCTCTGGAATTGAACCTCATGGCCTGAACGATCTGGTCATCCCCTGTGTCGTCAAAGCATTCTCCTCCGGCTCATCGATCGATGTCTTCGTCTGCAAAACGCGTGAAGAAGCCGATCGAGCGATCCATTCCATTCTGACGAAGCACGGCCAAGTCCTCGTCGAGAAATTCATCGCCGGGCCGGAACTGACGGTCGGTCTGCTCGAAGAAAAACCGCTCGCCCCGATTCGGATTGTTCCCAAACGCGCGTTTTTTGACTACGAGGCCAAGTACAAATCCACGGACACCGAGCATCGATTCGACACCGGGCTTTCGGAATCAGTCGTCGAGCAATGTCGCGAATTGGCCCGGCGCGCCAATGGTGTGATCGGTGCGATGGACTTGGCCCGCGTCGATATCATGCTCGACGAGACCGATCATCCTTATTTGCTTGAAATTAACACGCTTCCCGGGTTCACGCCCAAGAGCCTTTTGCCTGAGGCGGCGAACTACGCGGGGATTGCCTTTGGAACGCTCGTTGATCGACTCGCTCGCCGTGCAATGGATCGTGGCGGTCGACGGTAGGCCGAGCGTGTCTTTTCCGATCCCCTTCCTCCGATACCGAGGGAAGGGGATCGGAAAAATCATTCGGCATCGGGATTGGTTTTCGGATCGATCCAGTTGGCCATCGCGGCGGGGAGTGGGGAGCGGGGGACCATCTTCAGATCATGCGTGTTCAAGGTGTTGGCGATTGCGTTGGGGGCGGTGGGGATGGCGATCAGCATCTGCTGATTCCACAGTTTTGCCTGCAATGCTTCAATCTGATTGTGCAGTTGATTTGCCTGGTGAGCCAACTCCAGCTTTTGCTGGCGAAGGTGGAGAATCAGCACGGCTAAAAGTACGCTGGTGAACAGGCACAGGAGTAGCTTGAGCATGGTCGCTTCCTACGTGCTTGGTGTAGGGTGGGTGTACTCACCCACCATTCTTGTGACTCGGCAAATCGGTGGGTGAGTACACCCACCCTACAATTCAATTCGCCGACGCCACTGGTTTTGCCGGGAGGCGAAGCTTCATATTGATGCGGACGGTTTCTCCACCTTTGAGTGCTTCTTTGTTCAGTTCCTTTAGTGCTGCGACCGCTGCCGGGTCACCGACTTGATCGCGGGCGATTTTCCAGAGATTGTCATTTTCCTTGACGGTGTACCAGTATTCGGGTGCGTTCGTCGTGCCGTTCCCACCGCGCGAAGCGGGCAACTGCGGGGCGGGTGCGGGGTTGGGGACCGGGGTGGCCGTCGCGGTTTCGATGGCTGGGATGGTGTAGATCTGGCCCGCGAGAATGCGATCGGGGTTCTGTTTGAGCGAAGGGTTTGCGGCAACGATCGCATCGCGGAGCGGCTTGGCGCTGGATCCGTAGAATTTCGAGGCGATCTTCCCGAGGCTGTCACCGGAACCGGCCTGATAGCTTTGCGTGGTTTTGGCCAGGGCAAGCGTGTTGCCCGGCTTATTGGGGCGAGAATTATTTCCACCCTCGGAATTGCCCGGGTGACTGCCGAAGGGAACAAGTTCTTCACCGTGTTGCTGAGCCAGCTGGTTCAGCGGATCACCGGCGCGATTTTGATTGTTCGGCGTGTTCTGGTTTGAACGACGCGGCACATCAAGCACATTATTTTCAGCGATGCGTGGACCACCATTGTTATTCAATGGCTGGAGGTTTGGATTCGGATGTCCCGGGCCAATGATGACCACGCCGCCGCCTTGCGGGCGCGAGACTTCTTCGTTCGTCAGCACTGTTTGTTGAGGCACGGCATTAAGAGGTGTGCCTTGGCTTTGCATCGAGATCGGCGGGCCGACTGGCGTTCCCGGAGTCGTCACCGCCACGCGAACATTGGCTCCCACTTGCGGCAGTGGGGCGGGCTGCACGTCCGTGGCATGGCGAACTGAATCGCCCAGCAGAATTCCCACGATGATGATAAATGCCAGACCGACGAGCAGGCCGATTTTCGTCTCTTTTGTCATTTGCGTTCCTCTTGGCTGAGAGCGTAAAAGGCGTTGACGCCCTCTATACCTTCGCCGATTCGCGTCTACTGCTTAAGGACAGCGCGGAGTTTCGAGGATCGACTGCGGGGATTGACGGCCAGCTCATCAGGCAATGGAGAGACGGGCTTGGAGGTGAGTATTTCGCAGACGCCCGTTGCTTCCAGCAATCGGAAAGCCTGCTTCACCAGCCGATCTTCCATCGACTGAAAACTGATCACCAAAAAACGCCCACCGGGTTTGAAAAACTTGGGGGCGGTTTTTAAAAGTGCCGCCAGGTTTTCCATTTCCTGATTGACTGCCATTCGCAGGGCCAGGAACGTCCGGGTCGCCGGATCAATCTTCTCGGGGGCTCCGCCCCGCCGGGGGATGGCCGAACGTACAAGATCGGCCAGTCGTCCCGTAGTGATGATCGGCGAAAGACGTCGAGCCTCGCCAATCTTTCTGGCGATTCGTCGAGAACAGCGTTCCTGAGCCAGTTCGTATAGGACGTTGGCCAGGTCTTCCTCGCGAAGATGGTTGACCAGATCGGCGGCGGTTTTTTCGACGCGAGGGTCCACGCGCATGTCCAGGGGCATGTCGTTCGAGAAGGACATGCCATATTCGGATTCAAAGAGTTGATTGGTACTGATGCCCAGATCGGCCAACAATCCATCGATTTTGGAAATGCCCGCAGCGGCCAGCACATCATCGAGTTCGGCAAAATTGGCGTGGAAGAATCGCACGGGACAAGCGACGTCGCTCAATCGCTGCCGTGCGAATTCCAGGTTTCGCGGATCGGCATCGAGGCAGATGAGTTGACCGGTTGGACCCAGTCTTTCGGCGATGGCGCGGGAATGCCCACCGCGCCCGGTCGTACAGTCGACGATTGTTTTACCCGGTGTCAAATCCAGCAGCGATATCACTTCACGAAGCAACACGGGATCATGGCCTGATGGAGGCAAGGGCAGCGAAGAACAGGTATCGGACTCTTCACCGGCGTCCGCAGAGGATTGCATATAGCCACAATATTCGCGAAGATTTGACGTTGCAATACCGGGGATTAAAGCCTATCATTTAGGAGGATGTTCGGATGAGTTTGGTGGCTCATGCTCCTCTCATCTAAACCTGTTACAGATACCGATGAAAAACACGGAGGCCGGGCGTCCTTAACAGAGGTTGCCCCCTCACCTTGCGAGTGAGGGCCCCATCCATGGGATGGCTCCGCGTATCTCAACAATCCGAACGCCGCCGTTAAAGACGGCGTCCGAAGCTTACAGCGGAACTGGCTGCTTCCATCCATGAAGCAACCAATTCGAAGCAGGCGGTCACTCGAAAAACCTTTATGACGACGCGAACCAACGGATCGTCTTAATTGTTTACGAATCACCCCGCATCACCCGCCAACTCCTTTGATGCGGGCTACTCGGCTTATTAGTGGCTAGAGAGCGTCCTTGCTCTGGTGGCCAGATTTTAGAACGGAACTGTCACAGACTAAACGTGGTCTGAGATGACGGCAAAATGCCGCCATCAGACTCTTCAAAGATGTGGAGGCCATCCTTCCCTGGAGGCTCCTGAAAACATCTTTTTTTCTTCTGTCGGCACCACCTTGTGCCAGTCGAAGAAATCAAGACGTATCCACTGCTGAGACAAAGTCCCCAATACCGGCCAATGTTGCCCATGGCCGCTTATTGGGTTTTTCGTGCTTGTCGAACCGCTGCCTCAATATCTGGGCTGCGGGCCGGCATTGTTTCGCGTTCCTTTTCCCAGTCGGCCTTGTCCCAGAGTTCCAAATGGCTGCGTACACCAAGGAGATAAAACTCTTTGGTTTGCTGCAATCCCATCCAGGTCATGCTTCGCACTGGAATCAGGATGCGCCCGTTACTATCAAGTTCAACCAACTGGGCCAAGGCTAAGGACATTCGGTCGTATTCGGTCTGCTCGGGACCGGCCGCCAATTCAGTTTGCTGCTGCGTCACCAGACCTTCGTAGAACTTGTCAGGATACAGCCATGGACGGCGATTATTTCCCAATATCAAAAAAAAGTCTTTTCCATGAATCTCTGGTTTTATCCGGCGCCTTACATCAGATGGCACAAGGAGACGGTTCTTTGCGTCTACCGAAACCTCGTATTGTCCATATAGAAATGGTGCTTCCAAGGTTCTGTCCGCTTATCTATCTTTTGTCTCGTTGCTGCGTCCGATAGCTCAGGTTTATGGATGGGATTGTCTCCCACAATTGGGGATTTGCAAGGGGTTTTTCCCATTATGGATAAAATTAGTGAAGAAGAGCACCTTCGCGGACCGAGAGATCGTTCCTCGGCCTGAAAATGGGGGTTCTGCCGAATAGATTTACGTTGACGAAATGTGGATAAAGTGTGAGGGAGTGTGCATAATTCCAGTCGAGCCCGAGAAAACGTCGTTCAAACGGGGTGCATGACGAGTTCGGCGGAAATTATCCCCGCCCCGAGTATTGGAACGGTCGACCTATTTATTGAGCCTCTTGCAAAACCTCTGGAAAAATAGCTGGGACAGAGCCTCCGATGGGTCGAATTCATGTCGCGGAGGGTTTTGGCGCGTTTTTGCGGGCAGTCTGAGGGGGTAGCTCGGTT
>JBBRMF010000214.1:0-9011 GCA_038230975.1 Tepidisphaerales bacterium | reverse complement strand
CTAGTGCATTGTCAAAGCTGGGATTTAGGGTGCCACGGGTCGCGGTACTCCGAGAACGGTGTTCATACCGCGCCAGAAGATCACAGGTCTCGGAGTAACGCGACCCGTGGCACCCGATCCACAGTTACCCTAATTTCCAGGCATGACAATGCACCAGACGAAAAAGCGTTTTCGGAATGCAGACCCAATAAGAAAGCGCGGTGAATACTTCACCGCGCTTTCTTATTTGAAATTTCCGACAACTGATTCTGCGCGAGCAAACCGTATTGGATCAGGTTCCCTTGACCACTTCGATGATGGCCTGGGTTTTCAGAACCATCAGGTTTTCATCGAACAGGTGGAAGCTCTGAACGAGCAGTTCATGGCTTCGACGTTCGATGTCAAGAACACCCAATGACGCGCCTTTTTCTGCGGTGGCAGGGGTCTCTGCCATCATGAGTTCGCGGCGGGCGGCGTAAGTCGCGATCTCATGCTTCGTCGCGTCATACAGCGTCTGCGTCAACTGTTCTTCCTGCGTGCTGATCATGTAACGAATGTTGGCAGCCTGCATCTCGTGGTACTTTTCACCACGGCAGGGAACCTTCTGGATCAGACCGCGATCGGTATACTCTTCGGAACCCGTGAAAACGACTTCCGTAAGCGTATTTTTGCCAGCAGTGAAACTGGTCACATGACCGCCTTCGACAAGCCAGATTTCCGCATCATAGGCGCGGCGGCTCATTTTTTCGGAGGCTAGGATCGTGAACAACTCCGGATGGAGAGTTCGCTGATAAAGTAGGAGAGTCAACCCTCCACTTCGACGTTGTTTAGTTCGATGGCTCATTTTGCGTCCATGCTCTTTCTAGAGGAGATCGCAATCTCCTCAAAAGGCCGAAGACAGGAAAATCATACAAATGATGAACCTGTCCCGCGTTACAAGGCGGGGTACTATTCTCGTGCCCGTACGAGTTTGTCTTGCGGTCAGATCGTTCTTCCCTGCGAAAAGACCGCCCGCCGAGTTGATTCTCTTGGGCATCCGCACGTCGCGGATTGTTAAGACGACGGATTATAGAAAATTCACGGACGGAAAAGTAGAAAATAATCCGCATTATCGCGTTGAAAACGCTGGTAGTAGTACGGCAAGAATATCGTAAGCGGCGTGTGAACCGCAGGTTACACCGAATCCGCGACGAAAAAATAACGCCCCAAAATAAATGCCTGCGCCTGTTCGAAACGCAAATGTTTGCCACAGAAATTGCTCTCCACCCTCTTGGTAATGGTATTTTGCGAATAAGAGGGCCGATAGTACCACCATTAGCGGTATGGACCACCCGCGATGCATCCGCAAAAGATCTACCAATAGTATAGAAAGCACCGTAAACGCGGCTAATCGGAAGACCAGTTCTTCGTAGATTCCCGCTCCAACCGAAAGTACGATCATCTCCGGCCATTCCCCCGCGGGTTGCCCGCCGGCCTGAAGTGGAATGTAACTCTTTGATAACGCATCCAACGCGAAAAGCGGCAGGCACCAGACGATGCTTTCCAGAACCATGCACGCTGCGGTTCCGAAGTCCAGTTCCCATTCATCCTTACGAGCGATATGCCACGCCAGAAGAATCGCCGGAACGGCCATTGCGGGCAGATATCTGCCACCCGCTCCGAACCACTGAAAAAACTGCAATATATTGTCGAACGCTAGGACAGGTTGAGTCACAAAATAGCGCGTGCCCACCTCATACAAAATAAGCATCGGGAGAAGGAATACGAGACAGGTAAGGGGAGCCTGGGATTTTTGGAGATATCCCAATGGCGGAGCATCGCGATCAGTACTGCCGTGGTCGCCCGTCGATGCTCCAGATGATCGAATCCCAGGCGCGCGGCTCATGTGGCGTCTCCGAAGGTGCTGTTTTTCTGTCGTCGAACTAGGTCCGACAACCTTAACAATCCAATCGGGTATTCGCAGGATTCTTCTACAATGGATTGAGCTTAAATCAGTTGATTTTTAAAATGTCCGCAGGCACGACTTCATTTCTTCTCTACTTTATCCTCGACCACTTGCTGGCAGGCGCGGGTGATGCGGATGGCCCGATTGCCATGAAGTTGACCGACCCGGCCAATGAACTTGTTCTTTCCTTCCACCTGAATGCCCACATCGGAATTGCAGGCTTTCCCCGTCGTAATGATGTCACCGATCTGAAGCGACAATAACTCATTGACACTGATCGTGGTCCGCGCCAAAAACCCGCGCACTTCAACCTGGGCATTGTGAACGTTCCCGGTGAGCTTGCGGATATGATCGTCCTGCGCGCCCTTGCGCTGGTAGCTAAACCAGTTCTGGCTCGCCAGCGTGCCCATGATCGGTTCGATCACATTATACGGAATGCACAGGCTCATCGTGCCGGCCCGATTCCCCATCTTCAGCTCGAAACCGATCACCACCACCGTTTCATTCGGCGGAACAATCTGAACCAACTGCGGATTGCTCTCAAAATCCTGGACGCTAAACGTCATCGGGGTCAGGTTGCTCCACGCTTCGGAAAGATGTTGCGTGGCCCGATCGGTGATTCGCTGGACGAGGCGCTGCTCAATCTGGGTTAGAGGCCGCTGCGGAATAAACAGATCCACGTTCGATCCCCCGAGCAGACGATCGATAATCGGATACAAAATGAGCGGGCTGATTTCAAGGCAAAGCTGCCCGTCAAGCTGTTCTGCTTTCAAGAGATTGAAGCAGGTCGGGTTCGGGAGTGAGTGGATAAACTCGCTGTACGTTAATTGTTCGAGGTTGGAGACGGTTACTTCGACGATCGTTCGAAGGTACCCTGACAGAGAGACGCTGAAATTACGACCAAACCCTTCATGAAGCCCTTCGAGCGCCCGCATCTGATCTTTCGAAACGCGTTCAGGGCGTTTGAAATCATAGACGTCGACATTGACTTCATTGTCTGAATCTCCACTGCTGTTACCACTGCCACGAAAAACCTGCTGGCCCGAATCAGGGGATGGCCCTTTGTCCATTGCACCGGTGTCCACCGCTGCCAAAAGAGCGTCCACTTCAGATTGGTCAAGTACATCACTCAAAAAGCAGCCTCCGTGCCACCATGCGACTCAGCGTATTATCGGACTTTGACACGGAAATTCTACATTGATTCACCGGCAATCGAGAATCAATTGGAGAGACCTTTACTTCTTGCCGCTCAATACGCCGCAATGAATCAGAGTTGGAATGACTTCACCGGCCTTCAATCCCGCCTCTGTAAGCCACTGCCGATACTCCCCTGCGCTGTACGCCCGGCCTTCGGTCAGCGTAAACAGTGCGGCTGAGTAAAGGGCGATCGGCAGGGGCCCACCCAGATCATCATTCAAAAACACATCATGAATCAGCAACTGTCCGCCGACAGGTAGGGCAGCCGCGCATCGCTGTACAAGCACCCGGCACTCGGGAACATCCCAATCATGCAGTATATTGGACAGAAGTATAACATCCCCACCTGCGGGGATGGGATCGATGAACATGTCGCCGGCAACAAATTCGGTGCGATCGGACACACCATATTCGGCCGCCATCTCGCGGGCGACTTTCAGAACTTCAGCCCGATCGAAGATGACCGCGCGAAGCTCTGGATATTTGCGAAGCATCGCGAAACTGTAAATCCCCGTTCCACCGCCCACGTCGATCAGCTTCCGCGCGCCGGCAACGGGGGCGCGCTCGGCCAGAACAGGGGCGACATTTTTGGCCCTCCCGGCGAGCGCCATCGTCAAGCGTCGCGCGCTGGCTTCGGTTTCCATCGCCGATTCCATTCCATCGCGGTAGATGTACGCCGCGCCAGGCCCGCCGAGATCGCTCCCGGCCGGTCGGTTGGTGCGCAGGCGCTGAACCATCTCCTTCACCCCCGCACTTTCGCTGGCCAGGCCAATGTATCCGCTCATGTCGAACTCACCGCCGGGAACAAGATGCTCTTTGGCGATTGAAGTCAACTCAAATGAACCACCACTGGTTCGGGCGATCAATCCCATCGCCCGGATGGCCGTCAGCAGCACCATCGCAGGTCGTTCTGCCAATTTCGTTCGCTCGCAGATTTGCTGGAATGAAAGCGGTCCGCCGGAGAGTTGCTCAAACAATCGGAATTCAAATACGGCGGCGGTCAATAATTCAGTGGCATAGCTGCCGCGAAAAACATCGACAATCGGAGTCGGATCAATTAGCGGCGAAGGAAGCGGCGAATGCGGCACGGTGATTCTCCAAAAAACGAACTCAAACGCTCAACCCCCGAAGCCTACCCACTCCTCACCCGCATTCAAGCCGCTCGCGAAATCAGCGCCACAATCGCGCACGACAGACACTCGACGAGCCGCGCACGAAGTAAGCGGTATTTGCACGCCGTATGACTGCTCCCTCCCATACGTGTTAGCATTTGATCGACGTATAAATCCACGAGGATGACTTCCGGATCAGAATCCATGAACCTCGAACGACAAATCACCACCGCCCCCCACGGACATCTGCTGACCAACACAGGCGTGTGGAGCGCGGACGGCCAGTGGATTGCCTATGACCTTCGCTCGGACGCCGAAGGAACTCTGTTTGACGGGTCGCGCATTGAACGCATCAGCACCCGCACCGGAGAAATCCAAATCCTGTATCATTCGCGAAACGCCGCGCATTGTGGAGTGGTCACCTGCAACCCGGTCGAGGATCAAGTCGTGTTCATTCAAGGACCTGATCATCCGACGGCGGATTGGACGTACGCTGCCAGCCGACGCCAAGGCTTGATCGTCGACGCGCGGGAATCGGGATTAGTCAAACCACTCGAAGCGCGCAACCTGACTCCGCCGTTCACACCCGGAGCACTGCGCGGCGGCACGCATGTCCATGTTTTCAGCGGCGATGGACAATGGGTCAGCTTCACCTACGAAGATCACATACTGGAACAACTTGCTCAGCCAACTCCCGGGAGTGACATCAATCAACGCAATGTTGGCGTTAGTGTGCCGCTTGGTCCAGTTCGCGTACCTAAGTCCCATCCCAGAAATCATGACGGAGACTACTTCTCTGTACTGGTCACCCGCACGGTGCGCGATCCCGTTCCCGGCTCCGACGAAATCTCCCGAGCGTTCGAGGATGCGTGGGTCGGGCGCGATGGATACGTGACCAAAGACGACACTCGACAAAAGCGAGCCATCGCATTTCAAGGTCAGGTTGTTACCCAAGACGGCCTGTCGATTTCCGAAGTGTTTATCGTCGATATCCCCGACGATGTGACCAAGCCCGCCGGTGAACCTTTACAAGGCACATCAACGCGACGGCCATTCCCACCGCAAGGCACGGCGCAGCGTCGACTTACTTTCACAGGCAACAGGAAATATCCGGGTTTGCAGGGGCCACGTCATTGGTTGCGGAGTTCACCGGACGGTTCTCGAATTGCGTTTCTGATGAAGGACGATGCAGGCATTGTTCAACTGTGGTGTGTCTCCCCGCAAGGGGGTAGCGCGATGCAACTGACACGGAACCCCTGGAACATCGCGTCGGCCTTCTCGTGGAGCCCCGATGGCAGCTTCATCGCACATGCGATGGACAACAGTATCTTCATCACAGACGCTTCAAACGGGCGGTCGTTTCGTCTGACGCCGCGCTCGACCGATGAATTGGCTCCCCGGCCGGAGGCTTGCGTGTTTTCACCGCAGGGTTCGCACATCGCCTACATGCGGCCCATAGCGATGGGCGGAACGCGAATCAATCAGATATTCACGGTCGAGATCCGCACGGCATAAACCGCACGGCCTGCACTTCCATCCCCAGATTACGCCGCTTCCGCGCAAATTCCCTGGATTTTCATTGCGTTCCCGCCGCAAAATTGCTTCGCCATCAATCGGGGTCATATTCCAGTCAGTGATTGATTTGGATTTGCATCTGTTGATGAGGAATCGTATGAGCCATCGAATTAATCAAACTGTTTGGCCTTCAAATCGCGCGGGATTCTCTTGCCTGTACCTGTTGCTGATGATGCCGGTGATGATTGGTTTTACGTCGCTCGGGCTGGACTTTGCTCGCGTGCAACTGACCAAGGCCAAGCTTCAATACGCCGCCGACTCCGCCGCCCGTGCTGCGGCTTCTGCAATCCCCAGTGACCCGGACACCGCGACTGCTCTGGCGATTCAATACGCCGGCAAGCATAACGTCCATGGTTCGAATATCGCCTTGCTCTCCAACGAAGTAGAGTACGGCACCTGGAATACTACTCAACGGACGTTCACCAAACTGACTGGCTATGCCATCTACAGTGCCAACGCCGTGAAGGTGACGATCTCCCGAGTGGCTTCCAAGAAGAACGCGACTCCTTTGTTCTTCGCCAGCATGTTCGGCCAGATGTCTGCCGATGTGAAAGTGACTTCCATCGCAATGGTCACCGGCGGAGTGACGATCACGATCAACGTCCAAGGCACGAGCGATCCGTACCTTGCCGGTATGCCTGCCGGTTCCAAAGCCAGCGGTGTCGATACGGCTCCTCTTGCTTCCCCAACGGCCGTCTCGGGGATCCCGGTCGTTCCTGGCGCGGAAATGAATTTCTCTTTCACCGGTGCCGTCCGCAATAACCCCAACTACAAGAACTTTGATCCCGATGGCAACCTCGGCTGGATTCTCCATCACGATGCCGGCGCTGAAAACGGGATTGCCGATGTGACCATGCCGATCAACTCCCAGCTTGGAGTGTTCCTGACGGATGCCCAACCGAATCTGACTTCTGCCCCGGCTGCCCTCGATTTTACATCCGCCTCCAGCCGTGACTTCACCGTGCTTCGCCCGCAGTTGAAGCAGCCATTCTTCATCGGTGATGGCGAAAACAGCCAGGGCACGATTCAGAAGTTCGTCGTCCCGGCCGGTGCGACCCGCCTTTTTCTCGGAACGATGGACGGATTTGAATGGATCAACAACAAAGGTTCGTTCACGACGACGGTGACGATCCCGGTCAAGATCCAACTGGTGAAGTAATCCGCGTGAGTCAACAAAAGAAGCCGGGTGGAGCGTTGAACTCCACCCGGCTTTGTTGTGTGGAAGAGGCATTCGCAGCGGTGGCATGGGCGTGTCGCCCGTGCTCCTTTTGCTGAATAAAATGCGGGCGAGAGGCCCACGCCACCTAAAATATTCCGCTTACTTCCCCGCGGAAAGTTGATCGCAGGCTTCACCGAAAAATTTCACGCTGTGAGCCACATCCTGAACCAGGCCGGGCGTGAAGTGTTCGTACTCGATCAGGAAGGTGATCTTCGCGTTCTGAGCCTGGAACTCCTTCATCATCGCCTTGGCATCGCCGGTGCCGGTGCCCCACGGAACATCGTGGGCATTGTTCTTGCCAAACTGATTCAAATCTTTGAAGTGAGATTCGATCATCTTGCCCTGGAGCTTCTTCATCGCTTCAAGCGGTGGGATGCCACTGCGCTGCCAATGGCCGACATCCGCGCAAGACCCGATCCGCTTGCTGCGGCCTTCGGTTACGCGCAGCACCGTGTCGGGGTTCCAGTAGTGAGATGGATTCGGATGGTTGTGCAACGCGACGTTGATGCCGAATTCATCCACCAGCTTGTTGAGCACATCGAACTGCTTTTCGTCGGGTTCTGAGACGATCGTTTCGAGGCCCATTTCCTTGGCCCACTCGAAGAACTTTCGCGCGCCGGCTTCATCCGCCGGGATACCGGTGACGCCGAAGCTAACCAACTTCACGTGGGAGTCAGCCAGTTTCTTCTTGATCGCTTCCTTGTCTTCTGCGGACAGGCCGGGGCCCATCTTGACGTTTTTATCTTTGTCGACCATCTGGCCGGGGAATGCTTCCAGATAGTGCAGGCCGAGCGCGTTGACCTGATCGATCGTGTCGAACAGCGAACGCTTGTTGAAGGTCCAGGCCTGGCAACCCAAACGCCAACCGAGCTTCTCGGCGGACTGCGAGGCGTGCTCACCGGCGGCTTTCATTTCATCGGCCGACATCGGCACGGCCTGCGCTGCGGCAGCTTCCACACCGGCCTTGGCGGATTGCAGCAAGTCCTTGTCTTCGGCCCTTGCGAGCGGTGAAAGACACAACAAAGAAAGCCCGAGAGCGAATCGGCGGACAAGACGGTCGGTCATCGAATACTCCTCAAAGAAACGGAAATGGAATCAAAAAGACGTTGGGCAAAAGTATAGCCGCAATGCGTCAGGTTCAACATCATGGATACACTGCGGGCCGACGTCCGTTGGCATAGGCCTGATCTGACCGTGAATTCAGCCGGGGGTGCGCGCAATGCAACAAAATGAAACAAAATGAAACAGATTTGGCCCTGTGACCGAGTTTCGACGGCGCAGAAAAATGGGGATGCGGAGTCCCTGAGACCGATTTGTCCCAGTGATGGCGGGGCGGTGAAAGCATCTTTTTTTCAGGGTTGTTTCACCCCGTGTTTCTTTCGCGGTTTCGCGAATAAAAACGGGCGCCAGCTCGAGTCAAAGGTGGGACATATCTCGACGTGTCATCAATTTTTGAACAAAGTCGACGGGATCATCCTTGATTCGGTCCATCAGTCGAGCCGCAAGTGGAGCGGGTTTACGGAGTCCGTATTCCCAGTGGGCGACCAACCCGGAGGAGACACCGAGCAGGCATGCGAATACCTTCTGGCTAACCCCCAGCTCGCGGCGAAGGGATTTCACATCCGCCGGTTCGTAGTCGGAAGGCTCGGGGATTTCCACCTCGCGAATCGTCAGCCGCGAGAGATCTCCAGTTTGCAGGGAATGCAGTACCTCTTTCAATCCAACTAGAATTTCTCGTCCCGCCTTTGTGCTTCCGCGGCCGTTTTGCACTTTCGTCTGTGATGCTTTGGATTTCATTGGACGTCCTTTGATGACTGGGGGCGATGATATTCCTTAATCGAAAAGATCAGTGCTTTGATCAAGTGCCGTTCGCCTTGCGACAAATTTTCTTTCTCGTTTTTCGCAAAAAGGGTGATGAGATAGCAGCACTGGGCATCAAGAATCGTAATATAGCAAACGCGCGTTCCACAGCTTTTACCGCGGT
>JBBRMF010000213.1:0-9036 GCA_038230975.1 Tepidisphaerales bacterium | reverse complement strand
ACATATCTATGGCATTTCCGACGGCATGATCGTCGCGTGGAATATCAGTCGATACACGATCGCGCTGGTGTTGATGCAGGGTGTGCTGGCGATCATGTATTACTTTGGACCTTCAGTAAAACTGAAGTTTCGAATCGTCACGCCCGGTTCGATATTTACAATGGCGGTCTGGCTGCTGCTGGGGTTTATGTTTCGATTGTATGTCAATCGATTCGGTAAATATGACCAGACCTACGGCACGGTGGGTGGCGTGGCGATCCTGCTGCTTTTTTTCTATATCGATGCGGCAGTCTTGCTGGTGGGCGCGGAGATCAACAGCGAGATTGATTTTGCGCTCGGAGTTCCGCGCGGCTCGAGCGATTTTTGCAATCCGCCGTTGTTAACAGAACCGGAAGATCTTTCGGTCGAGCAGTCGATTCCCTGATTACCAAACTTCCACTCGATCTTCCGGGGCACGATACATTTTGTCGCCGGGCTTGACATCAAATGCATCGTAGAACGCCTGGATGTTTGACAGCGGAATCAGTGTGCGAAACTGGGCGGGTGAATGCGGGTCCGTGCGAAGCAGCAACCGTTGATCCGCATCGCGAATGGACCCCCGCCAGACTTGTGCGAATCCAATGAAGAACCGCTGCGCTCCGGTGAAGCCGTCGATGACGGGGGCAGGCTTACCGTCCAGCGATTTCTGATAAGCGGCGTAGGAGATTGCCACACCACCGAGATCGGCAATGTTTTCACCCAGCGTCAGCCGGCCGTTGACATGCAGATCATCGACCGCCACACAGGCGTCGAATTGTTTTGCCAGCTTGTCCGTTTTGGCGACAAATCGCGCGCGGTCTTCAGCGGTCCACCAGTTCTTGAGATTCCCTTCGGCATCGGATCGACTGCCCTGGTCGTCAAATCCGTGCGTCATTTCATGGCCAATCACGGCACCGATGCCCCCGTAGTTCACGGCGTCATCCGCTTGCGGATCAAAGAAAGGCGGTTGCAGAATGCCGGCGGGGAAGACGATCTCATTGAGCGTTGAATTGTAATAGGCGTTGACCGTGGGAGGAGTCATTCCCCAACGATTGCGGTCGACCGGTTTGCCCAGCCTTGCCATGCGATATCGAGACTCAAAGGCTTCGGCGCGCAGCACATTTTGTACGTATGAATCTGCGTGGATTTCGAGGGCGGAATAGTCTCTCCATTTATTGGGATAACCGATTTTCGGAGTAATCGCAGCGAGTTTGACGAGGGCCTGACGCTTCGTATCGGCACCCATCCAGTCGCTGGCTTCAATCCGAACGCGATAGGCCGCCAGTATGTTTTTGACCAGATCGTCCATCCTCTGTTTGGCATCGGGCGTGAAAAATTTCGCCACATAGAGCTTGCCGAGCGCCTCTCCCATTTGCCGGTCGATGGCACTGACCGCTTTCTTCCACTGCGGTTGCATTTGCTTCACACCGCGCATCACTTCGCTGTAGAAATGAAAATTCTCGCGATCGAGGGCTTCAGTCAAATATGGCGCTGTATTGTGAATCAAATGCCATTTCAAATAGGCGCGCCAATCCGCAATCTGCACTGACGTAAGCATTTCGTTTACGCGCTGGAAGAACTCGGGCTGTCCGACGATGACAAAGTCCACACCGTTCGCATCGATCGCCTTGAAGTAGGGCTCCCACTTCAGCTCGGGAGTCAGAGCGGCCAATTCGGCGAGCGTTTTTTTGTTGTACTGCGCCTCGCGGTCGCGCAGGGCGACGGGCGTGCGGGATGCTTCGGCCAGCGCTGTTTCAATGCGCAAAACCGCATCGGCCCCAGCCGCCGCCGTTTCAGGAGTGTCACCGAGGAGAGACAGCATCGTCGTCACATGCTCTCGATATTTAGTGCGAATGCTTTTGGAGTCTTCAGTCGTGCCGAGGTAATATCCGCGCTCCGGTAATCCTAATCCCCCTTGCCAGAGATGGGCGGCGTAGCGCGTGCCATGCTTCTCATCCTGATCGACCGAGAACGAAAAGATCAACGGCATCCCTTGTGCTCGAAAATGTCCCATCGCGTTAAGCAGGTCGCCGACGCTGTTGATCTTTGCAATTTGCTCCAGTTCATCTTTCAAAGGAGCAATGCCCTGCTTCTCGCGTTCGGGCAGATTCATGGCTGTCGCATAAAAGTCATGCAGCTTCTGGGTTTCGTCATTCAGCGCATTGGATTTCGACAAGTCATCAAGGAGTTCGCGCAAAAGCACTAGATTGCGATCGCGCAGTTGTGGGAACGCTCCCCAACGGCTGTATTCCGCGGGAATGTCGTTGTTCCTGATCCACGTTCCGTTGACATACTGATAGAAATTCTGGCCGGGTTTGACGGAATTATCGAAGTTCGCAAGATCAATTCCGCTCTTCATCACGGGGCCTGCCGGCAAGGCGGTCTTTGCGAAACAGCTTGCTAAAATGAGACAAACTAACGCTGCAAGTTTTCGATGCATGATTTGCTCTTTCTGAAGGTTGATTTAAATAACTTTCGAATGGAAACTAAATTCACTATGATTCATCCATTGTGAATCGGACGAGGCGTACAGGCAACCTTGCGGGTAGAAATAGATACGAATTTGCGGAGATACCATGCGTTATTCATATCGTTCTCTGGTGATTGGCGGAATTCTATCAGTTCTCTTTCTGACACATCGAGTGAGTTTTTCCGCAGAGGAAGTCGGAGCGCCGGATGCCAACGAGCGTCCCCTGGCCAACACCGGTGAAGAAACATCGCCGGCTGACAAGGTGACCAAGGACATTCCGATGCAACCCCGGGAAAGCGATACATTTTTCAAACTCTCGAATGCGCGCGTCGAGCGTGGACCCAAGCCATGGCCGGCGCTCATAGTCGATTATGAGCGTGTACACGATGGGAACCACTTTGGGCAGATACTTGTAATTCAGGACGCCAAAGGGCAGCAGCGCCAATATATTCTGATCGGACCTTTTGCGGATCGAAAAGGCGAGATCAAAATCGATATGCATATTGGCGGTCCTCGTGATCCGGGAACTCCGAAAGATGCCGAGCTTTATCTCACCCGCCAGGATCTTCGGTTTCCCTGGCATCCCACATTTAAGGTTTCAGACTCGGCAATGCTAGGTACGATGAAAGAGACCACTAAAGCGAGAACGTGGACCGAGGATGAAACGGCGAAGCTTCGCGCCGGTCCACCAGATTACAGCAACCCGAATGCCCACCCAAATGTCGGCAGTGACACGCCATTCGCCGGCAAAGATAGCGGGGGAGTCACATCACGATTCGTCAGCCCGAATCATCCTCTGCTCGGTGTCGAATACCGATCGGGCGCATGGGACAATGAGAAATGTCTGGCTCAATTAGTACCGGTGTATTCCGAGGATCAACCGAAAAGTATTGAGCCGCGTGTGATCGCCAAAGACGGATATGCGGTGGGCGGAATGAACGTAAAATCGGCCAAGTTTGTGGATGCGGTGCAATTGATCTTTATGCGTCTCAAAGCGGATGGCTCGCTGGATCCGACGGATAGTTACAACAGCGAGTGGTTAGGTGAAGCGGCGGCCACTGTCAAAGCGACCAAGCTTGCGGGTACCGGGCAGCGTGTTTTGGGAATCCATTGCCGAAGCGGGGCGATCCTCGACGGAGTGGCACTGGTTATGGAGAAACTAAAAAAGCCGTAACTAAAAAAGTTGAACTCACATTGAAAAGTGGCAATCCATGGCACTTCGAAAGAGATCATCGGAGAAAAAAAATTCAATTACGCGAACGGCGTTCACGTCGTTT
Source organism: Tepidisphaerales bacterium (assembly GCA_038230975.1). Classification (GTDB taxonomy): domain Bacteria; phylum Planctomycetota; class Phycisphaerae; order Tepidisphaerales; family Tepidisphaeraceae; genus JANXVV01. Next base: position 5,271 of record JBBRMF010000213.1, on the reverse strand, counting down.
GAGGAACTGCCGAACATTGGCCCGGCGATGGCGGCGGATTTTCGACGTATCGGGCTGAATCATCCGACCGAATTGGTTGGAAAGGATCCATTTATCCTGTATGACACACTTTGCAAAAAAACGGGGACAAGACACGATCCGTGCGTGATCGATGTCTTCATCGCGGCGGTGCGTTACATGGAAGGTGGCAGGGCGCAGCCGTGGTGGGCTTTTACGAAAGAGCGGAAGGAAACGCTGCTCAATCGCCGACACTGAATTTTAAATATCGCGTCTTGAGAATTTTCGACTCAGGTTTCGCTGAGAACGAGATCGGCGTGTGGTTCACGCTTGATCTCGCGATACAACGTATCCCGCTCGACGGGAATTCGACCCGCTTCACGTATGAGACGGTGGATGTCGGTGACATGGAGGTTTTGATGAACGCCATCCCCTTGGCGTTTGGTGATGTCATACCAGACAACAGTGCCATCCAAATCATCGCAGCCCCAATCCAATGCCAGTTGTGAGAGGGGAAGGCCTTGCATGATCCAGAAGGCTTTCACATGCGCGATGTTGTTGAGCATTAATCGGGAGATGGCGAGGGTTTTCAGGTCAGTCAGGCCGGTGGGGCCGGGGAGATTTCCCAACTCACTTTGTTCTGGAATAAATGAAAGTGGAATGACGCAATTAAAGCAAGCCGAGTCAGATGAAGAATGCGATGCTTCCATAGCCGTCAAAGATTCGGCCTGTAATTCCCGCAATTTGATTAGATGGCCAATGCGCTCTGCGGGCGTTTCGACATGGCCGTATAGCATCGTTGCATTCGTATAGATGCCCAGGCTATGAGCGGTGCGATGAACATCGAACCAGCGGTCCGCGCGAACTTTTCCTTTAAAGACTTCATCGTGGACGCGATCATCGAAAATCTCTGCGCCACCACCGGGAAGGCTTCCGAGGCCGGCCGTTTTAAGTTCGGTCAATACCTCGCGCACGCTCATCTTGGCGATGCGCGTGAAGTGAACGATTTCAATCGCAGTGAATGCTTTGATGTGGAGTTCCGGGCATTCGTTCCGGATGCCGCGCATCATGTCGAGGTAGTAGTCGAACTTTAGCCAGGGATGTAAACCACCGACGATGTGAACTTCGGTCGCGCCGCTATCAGCCGCTTTTTTGGCGGTGGCGACGACCTGATCGATGGGCATTTCATAGGCGCCTTCTTCGCCGCGCTTGCGGTAGAACGAGCAGAATTTGCAGGAGAGGGCACACACATTCGTGTAATTGATGTGGCGATTGCGGTTGTAGAAAGTCTTGTCGCCATGCAGTTTCTCGCGAACGAAGTTGGCCATGCGACCGATGCCGTGCAGATCGCGGCTGGCGTAAAGCGCAACGCCATCTTCGTGAGTCAGGGGAACACCGACCAGCACCTTTTCGGCAATGGCGCGAAGCGATTTATCTGTTGTAGCGAATGTTTGAGGCATAGGTGATTCCGAGCGTCAAATTGTAACGGTGTTCGGCGTAGGTTTCTATTCGTGTGCTATGTTTTGAAAACTGGGGGCGTGTGGCTCCAACGTTTCAGATCAATACATCCGCGATTCCGAGCGCGCCAAGGATTAAACTGATAATCCCATTGATCGTAAAGAATGCCAACCCCACTTTTGAGAGATCCGTGGGCTTTACCAGCGAATGCTCGATGATCAAAAGTGTCCCTGCCAAACCGACACCGATGAAATAGAGAAGACCCAAAGGGGGGTGAGCGGAGCGGCCAATCTGGATCAGCATTGCCAACGAGAAAAGATGGGTGATCCGGGCGATCCACAATGCGCGAGCGATGCCGACTTTCGCGGGGACGGAAAACACACCATGCTCGACATCGCTTTGGTAATCCTGGCAGGCATAGATGATGTCAAAACCGGCCGTCCAGGAAGCGACCGCCAATGCCATCCAGAGGGGTGGGGCGGCCAGGTGTCCGGTGATCGCAATCCAGGCGCAGACTGGAGCGAGAGCTAAGGCCATTCCAAGATAGTAGTGGCAAAGCCGGGTGAATCGCTTGAGGAATGGGTAGGCGCTTAGGAAAAGCAGCACGGGAAATCCGAGTATGAGCGGCCATGGATTGCCATAGACCGTGCGGAAAAATACGGTTGAGGCCATGAACAGCGCAACGCAAATAATGATTGCGCCGATCATGAATCCGCGAGACAGTTGTCCACCGGGGATGGCGCGGTTTTTCGTGCGGGGATTGCGTGCATCGATCTCAGCATCGAGCAGGCGATTCATCGCCATGGCCATGGTGCGGGCGGTGATCATGCAGATGAGAATCAGGATAAGTTGACCGATGTGGGGCCAACCTTTCGCCGCGAGAAACGTGCTGAGAAGGGCGAAGGGCAGGGCGAAGATCGAGTGGCTGATTTTGATGTCCCGCGCGAAGGCGGTGAGCTTGGAAGCCTGGGGTTGCATAGAAACATCGAGAAGTATTGGCACGGCGTAATACTCGTTGAGGAACGATTCCGTCCGCAAAAGCGGACCCTACGAAAACGGGTGGCATGGGCGTCTCGCCCGTGCTCTTTTGTAATATAAAACGCGGGCGAGACGCCCACGCCACACACAGACAAATTTCAACGCTCCAAAGCGGACCCTACGAAAACTATACCGTACTGGCTTGCGATTTGCCCCGCTTCGGATCCCATCGGGTGTCGAAGGAATGCTTCACCCCCACCAGATCCAGCAGTTTACCGGCCACGAAATCGACGACCTCGCCGATCGTTGTCGGGTTCAGGTAGAAGCCCGGATTGGCAGGGCAGAGCACCACACCAGCATCGCTCAGCGATTTGTAATTGTTCACATCCATAGGTGAAAGCGGCATTTCGCGGTGAACGATGATGAGCCGCCGCCTTTCCTTCAGGGTCACGGCGGCGGCTCGGCTGATGAGATTTCCGCCCAACCCGTGCGCGACTTCCGCAAGTGTATTGCTGCTGCAGGGGACGATGACCATCCCATCGTGCAGGAAGGAACCGCTGGCTAATTTGCTGCCGACATCGTTGTAATTATACAGCGTAATATTGTGCTCGGTCGTACCGGCCAATGCGGCTAGATCAACGTGCTCCATGCCTAATTCATCGTAGAGCAATCGTCGACCGAGCGGAGAAATAACAAGGTGCGTATTCACGCCGGCCAAAACTAAACCTTGTATAAAGCGCTGGGCGTAAAGTGCGCCGCTGGCGCCGGTGATGGCGGTCACAATGTTCGTCATGCGAAATAATAGCATGCGCGGTTGTTCGCACATTGCAAACTTTATGAAACATGAGGCTCGACAGATTTTCAAAACTCCCGATGATCATCCGGGCAAATCCTGCGTTTTGATTGAGGCATTCAATCCATGGAGCTTGAACTTCGGCAACGGATCATATCGGGCGTTGTCCCTGCTCTTGCCAGGGGATTTCTCGCGGATCGGACAAGCCGCACGAACGGGAAGGAATCCCCCGATCAGGAAGAACTCGAAGTGATTTGGCGGGGCACGTTGACTCTGCTATTGAGGATTCTGACGCTTCTTTATGCCGACAGCCGCAGTATGTTGGTCGAAAATGCGACACTGCACGGCAGGAAAAGTATTCGGAAGATCGCCGACGAAATTGCCAATTCTGCGGGGAAATCGGTGGCAGAAATCGAAGATAATATCGCTGAATCCTACTCAAGGAACGATTATTCACTCTATGCGCAACTCTCGGCGATGTTCGCGGTGACCTACGGTGGGGACTGCCCGAAAGACAATTCAGATGCCCCGCTCAACAGTTCGGCTGATTTTTCCTGCGACGAGACGATGGATCATGCCGTGTCGGTTCTACTTCGCAACGGTCGCGTGCCTGACTACTTTCTTGCGGTCGCCATCGATCAACTCGCACGCCATCCTGATCCTGAGATGAACGGTGGTTTGTCCGAGGTCCGATATGATTCGCTGAAAGTGCGACAACTCGGTTCTATCTACGAAACTCTTCTCGAATATCGACTGAATATAGCGACGGAAGATCTAGTGGAGGTCGAGCACAAGTCAAAGCTCGTTCTGAAGCCGTTACGCGCAATTACGAGCGCTAAAAAGTTGAACAAGAACCGGCGCATCATTCGATCCGGAGACATCTATTTGGGAGTTGATAAAGCCGAGCGAAGGGCGACTGGCGTCTACTTTACGCCCGAAATCATCGTCAAATTCATCGTTACTCATACGGTTGGTCCAGTCCTGAAGCGGAAACTTGATGTAATGTTGCCGGGGTTTGTTTTAGCTGAAACGATGTATGTGGAGGAATTGGAACGAAATAGATCCACTGAGACGTTTGCAGCGGAAAGCACCTACAAAAAATATGAGTATCTGATCGATCAACTTTTCGATTTGAAAGTACTCGATCCGGCGATGGGCTCGGGCCATTTCCTGGTCGAAGCGCTCCATTTCATCACGGCAGAGTTGTGCCAATGGCTCACTCTTCTTCCAGCATTTAATCTCCTGAGAGTGATGTTAGATCGAAAGAGCGAAGCGATCAAAAATAGAGCGGCGGCTGAAGGCATCCAAGTTCAATCGGAGGGATTGACAGACATCAATCTGCTCAAGCGTGAAGTGCTTGAGCGATGCATTTTTGGTGTTGATTTGGATCCATTGGCCGCCGAATTGGCGGCTGCGTCACTGTGGCTGGAGGCGTCCGCGACCCCTGTGTCCATTCGCGCGGCGTGTTGTCATCTGCGTATTGCTGATTCTTTGACGGGCGACGTCGATTGCAGCGGATACGACTGTGTGATTGGGAACCCACCGTACCTTGGGCACAGGGGTGACTTCGACGCGGCGCCGTTGCGAAAGCGATTTGGAGTGTGTCGTGACCATGCAAACGTCGCGGCGGCGTTTGTGGAAATGTCGTATCGCGCCGCGAGATCTGGCGGGATGATTGGACTGGTCGTTCCGAAGGCGATTCAATATGTGGATACCTGGGAGCCGACGCGCAATCTCATCGTCGTTGAAAATCGATTGGAACATCTGATTGATGTGAAAGAAGCGTTTGATGGGGTTTTGCTGGAGCAATCGATCGTCATTGGCACGATCGGAAAACTCTCCGGTAACTATCTGGCGGGTGTGATGCATGCTGACGGCAAAGTCGATCAGAGTGTTTTACCGATTGCGCTGCTCAGGCAATTCAAATGTCTACCAGCATTCATCGAGACGCAATCCTTGGATTTGCTCGCGGAGATTCTAAAAATTACGACACCGCTCGGTTCGATTTCACAAACCTCGCAGGCGTTGGGTTACCAGGCGCGTTT
>JBBRMF010000212.1:0-9089 GCA_038230975.1 Tepidisphaerales bacterium | reverse complement strand
TTCTTCGGCGGCTTTTGATTTCCGGGGGCCCACTTGGGGACCCATTCGGGTTAAAAAAGCGCAAAAAGAAAGGACTCACGTCGCCGTAAGTCCTTGTCTCTTCGGTAGTAGCGGGGGGCCGCTACGCTCGCCACCCGCAAAATCTGTCCACCGGGCATAAATTTACGATTGTGTCAGTGCGGGCAGTGTTTTGGACTCACTTTCGCGAAACTGCGTAGACTTTGACACCTTTAGTGAAATCAGGCCGCACATCAATTCCTGAGATGGACTTCGTTGTCGTTATTCCAAAGACGGTTCATCGCCGCGCCGGCGGGGGTTGAAGGGTCCACGTTGATTAGGTCTGCCTGAGAGAACCATTGGATATGCGTGTCGCAGAACATGACGTTCGCTCCGCCTCGATGCACTGAGCCAGGATACTGGGGTGCTTCCCTGGGATCGATATTGTAGTTGAATCCACCGCCGTTTGATGTAGAATCGGAGACGGCGATCATCTCCGAAGAACGGCGCACTCGGGAGGCCTTGAGTTCGTGGCCATAGCCATTCTTCTGCAGAGGGTAGGTAATATCGCCACCCAGGCCCGTTTGCTCGGCGTCGCCAGCACCATTCGGCCCCGCGCCCCAGTCGTTGTAGGCATAGCTGAAGGCAATGTGGTCTACCTGAAGCAACCGCTCGCCGGGTTGGTAACCGTACCCCTGATCGGAATCTGTGGCAAAGGGCGAGCCTAATCCGGTCTCAAACTTCCAATCATTGGCGAAAACGTTGGAGGGACAACGAAAAACCTTGTGCATCCCATCGGAGCCAACGGAAGCCCCGACCTGCATCGCGTTGCGGAGTCGGGTCGGCCAGACCGCGAAGGTGCGGTCGTCGCCGAAACCCGCGAAGTGCTGGCACCCAGGGTAGTAGCCCGTCTCGGAGATATAAGTGGTGAGCGCTATGCCGATCTGACGGAGGTTGCCAGCGCATTTAACTTCCTCCGCTGCGCGCCGCGACTTCGAAATGACGGGCAGGAGAATCGCCAGAAGAAGGGCAATGGTGCCGATCACCACAAGCAACTCGATGAGAGTGAATGCGACGAAGCGATGCGGAGTTCCAAGGCCGGCACGACATGGCATGAAGGGAGGTCGCATAGCGGGTCACTCCTGAGTTTCGATGCTCGGTATAGCGCGTGTTTCGACCTGTGCGGCGGGTCCGGCGATCCGTGGAAGCGTCGGTGCCTGTCGCTCAGTTTCAGCAATTTCGTGGTACTCGGCATCTTCGTTGACCGCCCATGGATCGCGGGACTCTCCTAGAGCCACGTTGCGGGCTGCGATCAATGCGGTTGCCATTGAATGATCCTGATTGTTGTACCGGTGCTGACCGTTTCTGCCAATGCAGTATAAACCGTCGACGTTGGACTTAAGCCACAGGCGAATCAGGTCCAATCGCTCGGAATATCCAGGGTCGTACACAGGGTACGCTTTGGGAACGCGAACGACGAAGCCCTTCACCAAGTTGCCTTTCGCGAGGCCGATTCGCTGAAGTTCGCCAAATGCAAGACTCACCAAGGCCGTGTCATCCGATTTCCATAGGTCATCGCCCTCGAAAACGAAATATTCCATTCCGAGGCAGCTCGTCTTGGCATCGGGAACCATCTCCGGACTCCAGTTGCCGAAATTTTGAATTCGACCGACCCGCACGTCCGGCGAATGGATGTAAATCCAGTTGTCAGGAAACACGTCAGGCTGATCGATCACCAAGGCGACAGTTAGGAAATCGCGATAGGATAACTGGCTGGCGGCATCCGCGATCTGCGCCGGTGGCTTGGGCATCATCGCGCCAAGAAGTTCCCGAAGCGGCATTGAGGAAAAGACCGTATCGGCTTCATGGGTCGTCTCTACGCCCTGACGATCCCGTACGCGCACGGCCCGAACCGCACCATCCGATATATCCACGCCTATGACTCGTGTTTGCATCTGGATCTCCCAACCCCTTTCGGCGAGCGTGTTCGCGCACGCTTCCCAAAGCTGGCCGGGTCCGAGGCGCGGGTATTTGAATTCATCAATGAGCGTCTTGACCGCATTTTTCTTTGATGTCCCGAACAGTGCATTCCGAACCGCTCCACCCAAACTCAGCCCCTTGATTCGCTGAGCAGCCCAATCCGCGCCGATGTTCGAACAAGGACACCCCCATACCTTTTCGGTGTAGCTCTTAAAGAACATATTGAAAAGTCGCGCTCCGAACTGGTTGGTGACCCATTGTTCGAAGTTCGCCGGATGGCGGATGGGCAGCAGCCGAGCTTTCGCATAGCTCGCCATGCAAAGTGCAGCGGTAAAAATGCCCATGTTTCCCAATGCGTTCCCCGCCTTCAGCGGATAATCGTAAAACTTCCCCCCATAGAATATCCGTGACATCCGCGGACGGCGCAGCATCGGCTCCTTCAGCATTTCATCCCAAAGGCGATCTATCTCGGAAACCTTCGTGAAGAAGCGGTGTCCGCCGATATCGAATCTGTACCCGTCGCGCTCAACGGTTCTAGCAATGCCGCCGATAGAACTATCACACTCGATGATCGTGCCGGCGATTCCGCGTTTGCTCAGTTCGTAAGCTGCAGTGAGGCCTGCGGGGCCAGCGCCAATGATAATAACTGGCCCAATACCTCTCATCTCAACCAACCTTCCGATCAACGTTCGAATTCCGGTGATTTATAAAGCGGAGTTTCCAACATTTTACTTCCAATGCTAGTGACAAGCGATCGCTAGAATACACGCCTGTTGAAAAGCTTTTTTCCAAATTGGTTTGTGACCCATTGCTCAAAATTCTGCGGATCATGGATCGCCTGCAGTATTTCATCCCAGAGCCGATCGATTTCCTTGACCTTCGTGAAGAATCGATTCCCACCGATGTGGAAACGATAGCCGTCGCGATCCACGCTCCGCGCGACTCTGCCGACCACTGTCCGAGGGCTTGAAGCTTCCGCCGATCACGACGATATGTCTGATGGATGGCACAGTTGCCAGTCTCAATTCTATTGTTTGGCTCATGTTCAGCATATGGCAAGTCGCTCTTGGAACGCAAATTTTAAATTTTATCTTTCGCGGTTTTTCTCTTGACGCAGAACTACGCGAGCCGCATAATTCATATAATGACCGCTGGCGGTATGATCATCGCATTGCCGGAACAAGTGGACCGTCTGCCCGGATTTGGCCGAAACGATGCGCGGCATAAAGCTGATTTTCTGTACCTTGTCATTTCGTTCTTGACAGCCATGGTGCTTTTGGTCGCCGTGGGCTTGAGTTTTTTCTCCGGCACCGCACCCGCAGGAGTCGCGACAATTGACAAAATCCGCAGTGGTGCCGAATGGGTGCTGGGGATTTGGCTGCTCTCCAGTTGGTGGCCGCGCTTCTCTTGGTATGCGGCAGCGGCAACTCTGTCAGTTTTCGTCATCGTCGCGGGTTGGCACCTCGTTCAAGGCCAATCAGACTGTGGTTGCTTTGGACGGCTGAAAGTTCATCCGGCAATAACGGTTTTTTTCGATGCAGCTTTGCTTCTATCAATGGCATGGTGCGGCTCCAAAAAAAAAGAATGGAAGCCCAACTGCGCCGAAAAAAACACATGGCGGTTGCTTTGTGGCCTGTCGATTCCGTTCGTTGTTTATGCCGCTCAAATGAGCCATGCGTCCGGAGGGGTAATTGTACTCACGCCGACGGATTGGATAGGTAAGCCGTTTGCGATGCTGAACGTCGTCGATAGCAAAAAAGAGTTGACGACAGGGCGGCATCTGGTTGTTCTCTACGATCACGATTGCGAGCATTGCCGGAAACATCTGGCGGCGTTGGCGGCCGCGGAAAATGTGGATGATCTTCGCCAAACGATCTGGACGTTGGATATTGCGGCGCGCGATAAAAAGATTGTTTGGGCTACCGATGCTCCATTTCCAGCGCTCTCGCTGAGAATGGATTCTATGTATGTGGCTCACGTTCCGGCGGACATCCATATCGCCAATGGAATAGTGGAGGACGTGGTCTTTCCCGACACTGCGAACTCGATGTGGAGTGAACAGACGTCCACCGGAAAAACGAGACCAACTCCTTGAATTGCACTGAATCGATTTGGAAGGATATGAGCGCAATCACTCAAACTTCGCTTACCGAACCATCGCCGGAAACGACAGCGTTGGGTTTAGGTGCCGGACGGCGCTTCTTTCGGGGATGCGGCCATTTTGTGATGTTCTTGATGGTTGTCGGCCTGTTGCTCGTGGGTTATTCAGCCTTTCGCACGGGATCCGTGCATGCGGGGGTCTCTTGGGTTTTAGGTCGAGACTTCGACGCCTATCCCCCACGCCCCGAGGTGATTGCGGATGGGGTCCAGTTGGCGGAGATCCGTGTGCAGAATCTATCTGCGTCGGAAATCACAATTTTCGGTGCCGAAACCAAATGCACCTGTGTGGAGGTTATGGATCTTCCCATGAAGGTTCGACCGGATCAAATTGCCTTGCTCCACATTCGGGCGAAATCCAAAATCGATAAGGCGGTTCCATTGGTCTTAATAACGAACAGCGCGTCAAGTCGATATGCGTCGATTGCCGTTGTGGTTAAAGCGCCACCCGCTGGCATGGAGCGTTGAGGAAACGCGATGCAGACGTGGTCTGCACAAAAGTCTCATTTTTCACTTTTTGGAAGGAATGGCTATGTTTCCGTCGCTTCGTAGCGTGTTTTTAGGCTCATTGTACCTCGGCCTTCTGATGCTTTTTTTGGGAATTGTTCAGACAAGTTTTGCTGACACAAGCAACGTTCATCCCTGCGCGACTTCCTGTGAATGCCGAAAAGCCGGGAGTTGCATCAAGAACAACACTGCGGATAAGCCTGAGCCATGCCAGAACGCAGACTGTATTTGTAGTCTTGCCGGTGGCGGCGGCTATAGTTGTGGCGACAAGTAATTAGGCGGCCACTGGGAAATGCGCGGCAATGGCCAACAGCGATCGGTCATTTTACCGGGGTTCGTCCAATGTTTATCGGAGCGAATGGAATGCGAGCCGGCATATTGCTGATCGCGGGTTTCCTTGCGCTCGGGGAGTACGGCGATTCACGGAGTGGCGTACAGGGATCGGAGTTGGCGAAAGCGATGGACCGATGGCGCGTCGCCGGCGAACATACCGCACCAAACCATATCATGGTGAATCGCCGGTATCGCAGCCATGTTCGAGATCCGGAGTTCCCGTCCTCCAATCAGGATATCGATTACCGCTATGACGAGGAGATTTATATTTTAAACGATTCGGTAAAAATCATATCGATTCAGTCCGACTCAAGAAGCAATTGGCTGAGTTGCAGAGTTGTGGGCTCGAATCCCGAATATGCTTTTGGCGCGAAAAGGGGGGTGGCTGAAGGGGCATTTTCGTTGACTCAATATGGAACCGACGACGGTGCCCGCAAAATGCCGAAGTTTCGGTCTGCTGATATAAAAGATTTGCTCGGTGCCTCGCATGTGCCATTGCCGGTAGTGACATTTATTGAGGATTTTCGCTCCGGCACGATCGTGGAGCTTTCGTCAAGGGCGGTCGATGATGCCTCCGGCCAATTCGTGGAGTTCACCTTTAGCATCCCGCCCACCGCTAGACTGGAAAAAGTACCCCCATCCGAGCGAGTTTTAAAGGTTGTCGCGGATAAGGCCAGGGGATATCGAATCGTCCGGACCGCCGCCCCATGTGGGCCGCACCTAGCGTACACATCGTCGGTTCGCTACGCGGACGATTCCTATGTGATCAGTGGGGTTGATTATGTGATGGACGAAAGCCCCAGGGAGGCGGTAACCAAGGTTTTTTTCACCATACTTTCCCAAGAAAATATCGCGATCGCGCCCGCCGAATTTCGACTGCCATCCATCGGGATAGCTGAGATCCCCTCCCCTGGTCGGCGTACTGCTTGGCGGTTGTTGATCGTGGCGGGGAATCTCATTCTCCTTGGGCTTGTGGGTCTCTATTATCTCCGGAAGAAGAACCGCCGCGCCGCCTGATACACAAGCTGACTGTGGCGATCCTCATTTTACGAGCGATGACATTGAGATCCCCACTTCGCCACCGGCTTTTGCTGTTGCTGATTGCCTCGGCCAATTCAGTGGCTTTTCTGGCGGCTTCCGGAGCGACTCCATATCGGCTGTACGGTCCGGCAAACAATACCATTCCGGCTCATCGCTGGCAGGTAAGCGCGCTGCTTTCCGGCCACCTCTACGTTTCCGATTCCATTTTCGATCTGCAATTCGACAACGCGTTTTACGACGGAAAGGTTCAACAGGTGTGGGGCTTGGGCGTCCCGCTTTGGCTGGTGCCATTTGAGCTGATCGGAAGGGCCGTCGGAATATCTCCCTTTCCGGATCGAATCGCCTTGTTCATAGCATTCACCCTGTTCATTTACTACTGCCTAAGCACGGCTCGATTGTTGGGGGAGATCAGGATTTCAACGCCGATCGCGTTGGGCACGTCGGTTTTGTTCGCCACCGCACCTCCGATGCTGAATCTATTCGCGTGCGGCCCCCAGTCCGTCTATGAAGACGCCTCCCTCTATGCCCTGATCACGTCGCTATCGATTTTAGTCGCATGCGTGCGCTACGCGGCAATGGGAAAAAGGGGCGATTTCTGGGTTGGTTGCACACTGTGCTCTTTGAGCGGACTAGTTCGACCCACCCATGCGGTGTATGGAATCGTGGGACTGCTGCTCCTGATGGCATGGTCCGCCGGACGCCTTCGACTAGCGCAACGTGCCGGAGGTATCGTGTTGGGCTTGGCGGGCATGATTGCGCTGGCCATCACGAATTTCATCCGATTCGGATCCTTCTTCGAGTTTGGCCACAAACTGACCACTACAACGCTCGATGGAATCATGACGTCTCGATTCGTCAACCCCATCGCACAGGCCACCAATTGGCAGGCGGCCCGCGAACTGTTTGGCGCGACTTTCCTCTGGCTCGGTGGTCATAAAGGAGAAAATTCCTTCGGCGACCACCTGTTTTGGGGCCAAACCCCATTTTTCCGCTGGCGGGACTTTTACGTGTCGACGTTCGATCCAAGCGTTTTGGCCATCGCGATCGCGGGCGCTTATCTGGGTATCCGGTGTTTTAGTTCGACAAATGAAAACGCGAATCCACAAACCGTGTTTCTCAAGAGACTCGGAAGATCTTTGCTGTTTTTCGGGTTGGTACCATTTTCGACCATCTTCGGTTTCATGATGCACTACCCAGGATTGTGCGCCCGCTATCTCTATGATTTTACACCCGCCTTACTCTCCCTGATAGCACTCACCTGGTTCATGATCGCCCGGCGCCACGGCATTCCGGCTTTTGCCCTACTTATTCTGTGGATCGGGTTTGAAGTGTACCGAATGGACTGCACTTCACATCCGACGAACCTCGCGTCTGCAGCCGAGGCGAAAACGATCGCGAATCGAAATTCACTGTCGGGAGTTATGCGTCTTAAGACCGCAGGATATTATGACGCGTCTAATATGCCCTCAGGGCCACTGTATCGCGAGCTGCAAATGGGATGGGATCCCAATACCAAATTGGCTTCGTACGTCGTGGCGGTGGCAATCGACCGGCCGCGTTTTGTAGAAATCATGATTGAGGATCGATTGCAAATCCCGGGCTCACCAGGGCGCGCCGATTCACACCGCGCTCGGATTGGTGCGAGTGAATTGGAACAAATCTCCTTGGAGCGCGACGCACACACAGGCAAAATGAGAGTGACGTTTCGCGTTCCGAACCGAATCGTCGAGCGGGCAGGAGACGAGTTTCTCACCCTGTGTTTTATTTCGCGTGGCGATCCGGAGGATCAGGGCAGCAAACGGATCCTCGAGTCCATTCGGTGGCGGTGACTTGCTGCGCGAATCGTAACCTACAACGAACGCCGCAAGCGATACCAGCATTGCGTATAGACACGCATCTTCGTAAACGCTTTGAGGCGCTCTGGTAAGGAGGTTTGTAAGGGGCGGTGAAAGGGCACGACGTGGCCAGGGCGGTCGGATGTTTGCTGTCGTGGGTGGGTCGGGAGATCACGCTTCCGCAATTCGTGGTGGCACGAACTGGCGATCTATCCCGAACGGGTGGGAGCGCGTCGGATCAGTACGCGTCGGGCGCGCGGAATACTTCCGACGGGCCGAGCCAGACCGTGCGTTGCGCGGCGTCATCGCCGTTGAGGAGCATCACGAGCGTGTATCGGCCCGGCTTGGGAACGGTGATTTGTAAATCCTGAAAGACCACCTCGTGCGGCAGGAGCGGATCGGTATGCGTGAACGGATCGGCCGCGCTCCAATGCCAGACCTCATCACCGGAGGCATCGCGCAGGGAAAGTGAGGGCGTGTAACGACCGTGGCCGCCGGTGAACTCGGAGAAGACGGCGAGCCGGACGAAGGCGGGAAAATTCGGGATCGGCAGGTGCGCGCTCGGGCCGAGCAGCATCGTCGTGCCGCTCTGTTGGCCGCGAAAAACTTCAGTGCAGGTCAGGAAGGATTGGGCGATCGGCAGCGATGGCTAGCGTGAAATGTGTTCGGGCATGGGCTTGTCTCATCGAGAAGGGTGGGCCTCTTGGTGTCGTGATGCCTTCGATCATAGCCATCGTCCGAAGGGTGGGGAAGCGAGTCCGGGAAGGCCGTCGATGGCCAAAGATGCCGGGCGGATGTGGCCGTAGCCTGGCTTCATGGGGAGCATCATCAGCGTTACAGAGGGGACAACAGCGAACCGATTTGAAGACACTTGAGCGACCTTGAATGGATGTCATCCGTCCTTTTCGCGATGCCAAGTAACCCGATTGCCCGCCGTCGGAGCGCTCACCGGCAGACAACTTGGGAGCGCACTTTGGACTCCAAGGGTTCTCTCCTCCCGCCTTATTTGAGCAGCGGAATCGTCGTCGAAAGCGTGAACCTCATCGCGTCGAAGTCTATAAATCGACGAGCGTTCAGCCGGACTTGCAACAGGGCAAGTGTCACGGATTCCCTCCAACTCCACTTGGATTCGACTTGACCTATTGGGAGACGAACGGTATTATTGTCATCATCAATAACTATGATGACAATCTATGGAATTCTTGGTTTAAAGGAATGCAAGATAAAGGGGTGGTTCAG
>JBBRMF010000211.1:0-9109 GCA_038230975.1 Tepidisphaerales bacterium | reverse complement strand
TCTGCTGCTGCCTGCAATACGCTTCGACACCCAGGCCCGAACACCATTGGGCATCGATCACCCCTCGCCACTGTTCCGGCAACCGATTGGAGCGTAGATTCGGTGATTGCAAGGCCTGTATCGTATCGACTTGTTCCATCCTGAGATTTTGACGACCCGAGAGGCTATCGGAAAGACGCGATCTGCCGAACGCTTACGTTCTTCGTCACATTGTCCAAGAGCGCCCAGCAAATAACCGCCCGTAGGCGGTTGGATCGGTAGTGGGCTAATTTGAATTATTCGTCGCATCGGGGAAAATGATTACGTCAACTCCTAATTGCACTTGCTGCAACCATTGCGAAAATAATGGTCAGGCTCGTAGATATCGCCGCGCAGATGACCACCTGCATTGTGTTTGGGGCGTACCATCCATCTGCATGGATGCCTACATAGAGAATCCCCGCTGTCGCTACTGAGAACATTCCAGCGAGCAGAATGGAAATTATCGCGAAAGCAGGGCTGTATTTGCGTGTACGATTTTTGCGATCGGGACCGCGATAAAAGAGGATGTTCTTTTGTCGATCCATGTTGCTGTATATTTACTTGTTTTTCTCTGTGTCCTCTGTGATTTAATTCTGTGTATTTAAACCTTTTGGGAGAAGGGGAAAAGACCCGTCACCCTAACCCTCCCGCCCATGAGTACATGGGGGGAGGGGACGGAGGAGAGCAAATCATTTGTGCGTAGAATGATCCATGGTGGGTTGTAGGGCGGCCATGGGGTGTGCGGCGAGATAGGCGTCGACGTCTTTGGTAACGACGAGGGTGCCGTACATCATCATGGCATGTTCAGGGAAAGTGCAGACATATTCATAATCGCCTTCCTTGGTGGGCGCCACGATTTTAAGGACTGCTTTTTGCCCGGCTTCGATGAGTTTCGTCCCATCAATGACTTTGAATTTTTTCGGGTCGGGCATGTAGGCACGCCCTTGTCGATCGAGACGGTCGGGCTTCATGAGATTCACCGCGTTGGACACCTGCATGCGCATGCCGGGTTCGACGAAGACGAGATTGTGCGGCATGAAATCCATGTTCTCCATGATGACTTCAAAGGGCTTGCCCGTTTCGACCACAATACGCGGGGTATCGTAGCGCATTTGTTCGCGGACGGTTTTGATGACGAAGACGCTGACGCCGAGACTGCGAAGCTCGCGGCGAATTTTCGTGCCTTCTGCCGCAGGCATAAGGCCGGTGAGTTCGAGCGCGGTCTGGATCGTTTCGACGTATTCCTGCGAGGTTCGCCTGTCAGACGGGACGGATTTGGCCCAGGCCAAGACACTTTCGGCGGCAGGGGCGGCGACGTCTTTATCCCAACTGTCGCGGGGGAACTGCATCAGGGCGCGGGCGGCCACGTTTCGATCTTTGTCCTGCTGAAGATGAACGGCGACCAATTTGAAATTATCCTTGGAGTGGGACTTTCCCATAAGCGGCAAGGCCAACATGGATGCGCCGCGGACTTCCGTATCGGTCGACGAGTCATTGATAGCTTTGACAAATAACGGTTGAAATTGCTCCCGAAGATCCGCATCGGAAATCATGTTCATGGAAGCGGCGATGGCTTCTTTGGCCGTTGCGGATTTTGCGCTGCCCCAGGTGGTGGAGGCATTGGCATCCGCAATGATGATGGCCGCCCAGCAAGTGCTTCGAACGCGGGATTGCGTTGCTTTTTCAGCGACTGTCAGAAAGTCGGCGCGGGCCTTGACTAGATTGGGCGGGTTCAGGGAGCCGAATAATTTGCCAAGATCCTCGGCGGCGATGGCACCGGCATTTCCGCGCGTGTCGAGATGGCTTAAGACGGCCGCGAACTGGGCCTCGGGCGTCACCTTTTTCAACGCAGCCAGTTTCTTGATGGAAACCAGACGCTCATTCAAATCGATGCTCGGTCGTTCCAACCGGGCCAAAAGCGTGGGCTCCGTGGGTGCAGTTTTCAGCAATTCCGCGTTGGACATATGGTCGAGAACATAGGCCAATGCTTTGGGTTCGGTCGGCAGGATTGTCTCATTGACGACACTCTGCAACTGCTTCATCGTCTCTTTAAAGGTGTAATCGAGGTAGTAGTCGATTGGGTGAGAGAGTACATCGGTAGCCACCGAGAGGGCTTCGCGGGCGCTAATGCCCTGGAAGAAACTGAGCGCTCGCACCGCTTCAAGGCGCACGCGCGGGCTTTCATCGTTGGCCTGAACCTTTAGCAGGGAAACTGCTTCAGGGACACGATCACGCCAATAACAGAGCACGCGCGTGGCGGCGGCGCGGGCGTTCGGTTCGGGCGAACGAAGCATTCCGTTGAGCAGATTGGTGTCAACGACGTTGTGCCATTGATGAACCCAGAGCGCTTCGGTCATGTGATGTTCGTAGGCTTTATCATTCTTGTCGAGGGAGGCGATCCATTTCTTTAATGCGTTGATCACCTCGGTCGATTTGTGTTTACCGAGTTCGACTTTGGCGAGAATGCGCGTGTCATTTTCGGGCTCTTTCAGAAGATCGAGCAAGGCCGCGATGGGTTGGCCGTCAATCTTTGGCGGCGGCATCGTTTTACCTTCGTAGGTCATCTTGTAGATGCGGCCATGAATGTGATCGCGGTTGGGGTCGCGAATGTGGTGCTGCATGTGACCGATGATGGCGTTCGACCAGTCCGAGAAGTAGACCGCGCCATCGGGGCCGGTGTTGACCTGCGCGGGGCGGAAGTTCGGATCATCGGATGAAACGAGATTTTCGAGCGTTTCACCTTTCATGCCGGAGCCATCAGGCGAGACTTTCACGCGGAAAATGCCCTGGAAACCGATGACGTTACAGTTTAGGAAATTCCCATTGAATTCATCCGGCCATACGCGGCTGGAGAGCATGCCGGTGCCGGGGCAGGGTCGAGAAGGACGGTTCCAGAAGTCCTTCAGACCGGCGTGCTTGGCGGGGAAATCGATATGACCGCTGAATGCCGGGGCAAAATAGTTGTTATTGCCGGTGGCATCGGTGATGTAGTCGTTGCCCCAGTAGTCGAATACTTTACCGTGTGGGTTGGCAAAGCCGTAGGAGACATAGCGCTCGAAGCGATTAGTAAGCGGTTCGAAGCGGTAGATGCAACCGTCAATATTCCGAACCGGGCCGGCGGCGGTTTCGACTTGTGTACGATGGAAGACGCCGTCACTGAGATACGTGGCCCCACCGGGATCGAGCACCATCGCGTTGGTGGTGTGGTGCGAGTCGGCGGAATCCATGCCATTGAGCACGCGCTCTTTGAAGTCCGCGTGATCGTCGCCTTTGGTTGATTTGACGTACCACAGATCCGGGGCCTGCATGAGCAGGATACCGTCTTTGTAAAAGGTGAACCCGGTGGGGCAGTTGAGGCCGTCGATGAAATGGGTGACTTTGTCGGCGTGACCGGTGCCTTTGGTGTCTTCAAAAATAAGGATGCTGTCACCGACTTTGTCATCGGGAGTGCGCTCGGGGTAGGTGCGCCAGGCGGCGACCCACAGGCGGCCTTTGGTGTCCCAGGCCATCTGTACGGGTTTGATCAACTCGGGGAATTGCACTTCATCGGCCCAGAGGCTCACTTTGACGCCCTTGGGGGTTGTCATGTGTTTGATGGCTTCTTCACCGCTCAGGAACGGTTTGGCGTCGGGCTTGTTGGTGGGGACAGTTTCAACGGGTGGAACGTTGTCGTCTTTGATGTGGAGCTCGCCGCGTTCCGCGACGGCCCAGACGCGCTGGTCGCGGTTCGCGGTCATCACATCGCGGACGGACATTTCTTCCTGCATCACTTTGTAGTTGGTGATGGCAACCCCGGGAGCGCTCGAGGGAAACTGAAGCTGGGAGCGACCGCCGTAGACGTTGTAACCGTCGACGGTACGGTATCGGCTGAAGAACATCTCGTTCTTGTCCTGAATCGCGGCCCGAAGTTTCTCATTGCCCAGTGGGGCGCTGGTGTCGAACATCGCTTCGAACATGGCCGGCGCGAGGGCTTTGTATCCGTCGGCGGTGAGGTGGATGCCGTTGAAGGTCAGGGGTTGCTTGGAATCTTTGTAGATATTTTCGGAAATAGTGAACAGGTCGACGAACTGAACGCCGTGCTTTTTGGCGATTTCGCCCATGGCGGCGGAGTAGAGTTTGAGGTTGGCGTTGTTGGCGGTGGGATCGGGGATGTTGGGGTCGGCGATTTTTTCCTGGGCAATGGGAGCGAAGAGGACAAGCAGTGGGGTGCTATTTCCGTTGTACTTTTGCTTCTTGGTGTCGGCAATGAATTTTTCGAGGTCTGCTTTGAATTTGTCGAGACCGGCGGGGCCAGCGAACGATTCATTGAAACCGAAGAACGCGAGAACGACGTCGGTTTTATTTTTCGTGAGCCATTCGTCAGGCGTGCCGAACGATTCGGATCGCATGCGGACGGTGAGTTCATCGCCGGAAACACCGAGATTGCGGATCGTCAGATTGTCCTGGGCGAATGTCCTGACGATCAATGATTCCAGGTACCCATCATGCTGCATGCGGTCGGCAAGGGTGTTGCCGATGATAGAGATATGGTCGCCTTTCTTCAGTTCAAGCTTGGCAGGAGAATCCGCGCAGATTATGCTTGCGCAGGCGAGGGACAACAGAAACGCTACGGCTGTTTTTGTATGCTTCATAGGGGAATAACGATTTCAAAAGAATCGATTGAGAAATATGCTCCGCTGGTGACACACGATACCCGAAAAGAAAGCTTCTCGGAAAGAGCCTCGTCGATCGATGTGAAAAACGTTCGATCGCTGTTAGAAAGTTACTCGTCGGGGAAGACGGCGTTGAAACTGATGGCCGCGACAAATTTCACGACTAGCCAAAAAGAAAACCCAGCGTGATAGCACGCCGGGTTCAAATGTGTTGGAGAATAAGTTGAATCAACCGGCGTCGAGCGCGGCTTTGAAATCTTTTTCCTGTCGCAATCCGACGAACTTCTGGGCAACTTGCCCGTTCTTGAAAAGGATCACAGTCGGGATGGCACTGATTCCATACTTGATGGAGATTTCGCGGTTGGCATCGGTATCGACCTTGCCGACTTTTACTTTGCCGACGTATTCACTGGCAATTTTTTCGATGGTCGGGGCGAGCATACGGCAGGGCATGCACCACTCAGCCCAGAAATCAACCAACACGGGGGTGGTGGATTTCAGCACTTCTTCTTCAAAGTTCTGATCGGTAAATTCGGTGACGTTTTGACCAGCCATAATAAAACTCCGGGTTGACGGTGCGTAAGGTTTCTTACGACTCCCGCGCGATCATAGGAAAGCAGCGAGAGAGTGTCAACGAACAGGCTCTTAAAACCGGCATGTGGAATTGATTATTTGCCCACAGCGGTTCAATCACTTCCAGCGAGACCAACCGGCTGGCGACCAGTTGATAGACGATCTGTTCCAAAGGGACGAACTAACGCTTCAAGCGTGGCCTCGGAGGGGGTCGAGTCGCCACCGCGTTCAGGGGGTTCATCGGATTAAAACGCGATCGGATCAGAGTCCGCCTCAACCACATCTTCTTCCGAGGGGTATTTGCCGGAGGGATCGATGATGACCAGTTTAGTGCTGCCGATCATGACCACTTGGCCGGGTTGAACGGGATTCGTCGCGGTGCGATTGCCCTGCATTAGCGTGCCGTTACTTGAATTCAGATCGCGCACGACCCAACCCCTGGCGCGCGATTCAATAACACGGTGAAACCGGCTGGCCATTTCGCCGGCTAAAACGAGCTTGTTATCGGCGTGCCTGCCAATTGCAGGGAGAAAACCTTATCACGGGCATTGCAAGAATGAGTTGATCGCACGTGATTTATAAGTTGAATTGAATCATGTGAACTCGATCTTTCACTATCGGACGTGTGCCGGTGTTGATGTGTTTGATGCGTGGATTAGTAAACTCTTGGACACAAAAGCGATGGCCAAGGTGATCGCGCGCGTTGATTGATTGCAGGCAGGCAATTTCGGCGATTGCAAACCGGCGGGTGAAGGATTATAGCGAAAGGCAGAAAACACTATGAAATCAAAAATTCATTCTCCTCGCGTTTTCCACGATGCCACCGTCGGTGAACGCTTGAAAAAAGATTCTGTGTTCGCGTCGGAATACCTCAAAGCCGCCATGGAAGAAGAAGATGAACCGCCGGTGCTGCTCATCGCTCTGCGTAGAATTGCCAAAGCACTCGGTGGTATTTCGCAGATTGCGAAAAAGGCGGGCATCGAACGTGAAAGTCTGCACAGTGCGCTTTCGGGGCGTGGTAATCCGCGGTACTCAACGCTTTCAGCCGTGGCAAAGGCGGTTGGGTTGCGACGGACGGTGGAGCCGGTTTAGTAGATCCGCCGTAACGCGGATTGCGGATGAAGATTGATCGAACACGGGGCAAAATTGTCTGGGGAATGACTAAGATGGATTCACACATTTGCATTGAGTTTACGCCGACGTTTCACCAGTACTTCAATTTTTGTCGCAGCATTCAGCCCCGAATATTGCGAGTGTTACGAGCAAGCGCATATATCGGGCTGCTCGGCTTCGTTCTGGCTCCATTTCTTCCTTCTGACGAAAACCTGACGACATTAGAGAAATATGGGGCCTCCATTCGCCTTTTAATTCTACCCGCACTGATGTTGATCTCATTTCCGTTGACAATGTATTTTGCTGTGAAGAAGCGCTGGAACGTTGCTGACGAATTGCGAGAGCGAAAGGTTTACGAATTTTCTGACGCCGGGATTTCCGTAAAAGCCGGGAGCTTCGAAAGTAGTAGTTCGTGGTCCAATTTTATCAAGGCGGAAACCGTTGGTCCTACGATTTCAA
Organism: Tepidisphaerales bacterium; assembly: GCA_038230975.1. Lineage (GTDB taxonomy): Bacteria > Planctomycetota > Phycisphaerae > Tepidisphaerales > Tepidisphaeraceae > JANXVV01. Next base: position 2,291 of record JBBRMF010000211.1, on the reverse strand, counting down.
TATTCAACGCTCAATTTATGGCACATCTCATTCCGGTCTCTGCATTCAGCAATTCGGAAGATGTTGCGGCGTTCAAATATTTGCTTCGATCCAAGATTCAGAATTGCAAGCGGCTTTAACCTTCTCGCTGGTTAAATACGGTTCGCGGGCGACGTCAATGCTCAGTTTTTTAGGAGCAGATGACGAGTTTCGATGTTTTCCCATGTTCAGAGAAAATACCTTCCTTCGAAGAAGTTCTTCGGCTCGGCACTCGCTACGTGAATGGTTTTCTGAAGACCTATGACATCCCCCAATCGATCTCGCTCGATGTCGGATTGTGCTTCGAGGGTAACTTAGAAACGCGAACCGCCGTAAATGTCGATGGTCCGTGCTGGTGGCTTGAGGATCAAGACGCGTGTTTTTACATCAGAGGTTTTCCGGGCGGCACGCTTGTTCAAGCGAAGGTGATGAATCCTAATCGGGACGATGTTGGAACGGGAACATTGAAGTATGAAATCGCTGGGAAAAAGGCGGAAGGTTTTTTGGACTCTGCGCGCCAGTCGCATCGCATTCGACGATTCTGGACGCTCAACCGAAACGGTGGGCAACCAGCGACGATCAATCTCGCCTACGGAATGATCGCGGCAGCACTGGCCACTTTGACGAGCGGGTTTATTTATTCGGGCGATGGAGCGTGGGATTACAGACAGATGCCTGCATGGCCCGACGATTTTCGCCGCTGGTATTTTCGGCCGGAGTTGGCTGACGATCCGAATCTTCGAAAGTGGTCACTGCGATGCATTGAATCGATGCGAGAAGGATTTAAGAGTATGCCGTGAAAGGCAGATCGCCCATCACGTTTGGGGTTCGAGATCTGAGACAAATATGCTCAAGCTTCCAGCAACCGCGCCACTTCCTGGCAATCTTTATCCCCGCGCCCGGAGAGGTTGATGATGATGACTTGATCCTTCGCCATTTGTCCAGCGATTTTTCCGGCTTGGGCGATGGCGTGGGCGGTTTCCAGGGCGGGCAAAATGCCTTCGCAGCGGGCGAGGAGTTGGAAGGCTTCGAGGGCTTCGGCATCGGTGATGCTGGTGTATTCGACACGGCCGGTGTCTTTCCAGTAGGCATGCTCGGGACCGACGCCGGGGTAATCGAGGCCGGCGCTGACGGAGTGGACATCGGCGGTTTGGCCGTCTTCGTCCTGGAGGATGTAGGACATCATGCCGTGCAGGACACCGGGTTTTCCTTGCGATAACGTGGCGGCGTGTTGACCGAGGGCGCTGCCGCGCCCACCGGCTTCAACGCCGATCATGCGGACGGATTTGTCGGGGACGAACGGCGCGAAAATTCCGGCGGCGTTTGATCCACCGCCCACGCAGGCGATCACCACATCGGGCAGTTTGCCTTCTATTTCGAGGCATTGCGCGCGGGCTTCACGGCCCATGCAGGATTGGAAATCGCGCACCATCATCGGAAACGGATGCGGGCCGGCGACGGAACCGATGATGTAGTGCGTGCCTTCAACGCTGCCCATCCAGTCACGCATGGCTTCGTTCAGGGCATCTTTGAGGGTTTTGCTGCCGCTGTTCACTTCGATAACATTGGCTCCCATCAGCTTCATGCGGAAGACATTCAGGCTCTGACGGCGGATATCTTCGGCACCCATGTAGACGTCACATTTTAAATTGAACAACGCCGCGACGGTGGCGGTGGCGACGCCGTGCTGGCCGGCGCCGGTTTCGGCGATCACGCGCTTTTTGCCCATGCGGAGGGTCAGCAGCGCCTGGCCGATGGTGTTGTTGATTTTGTGCGCGCCGGTGTGATTCAGGTCTTCGCGCTTCAGATATATTTTCGCCCCGCCGAATTTTTCAGTGAGCCGTTTGGCGTAATACAATCGAGAAGGGCGGCCGACAAATTCGCGCAGATAGAAATCAAACTCTCGTTGAAACGCCGGATCGTTTTTGGCCTTTTCGTACTCGGCGCTGAGTTGATCCAAAGCGGTGACGAGTGTCTCGGGCACGAAGACACCGCCATACGGTCCGAAATGGCCGGCGGCATCGGGAACGGTCGAAGGGGACAAAAATGGCAGGGCGATGGCGGTACTCATAAGTCTGCCATCATAGGGGATGAAAAATGCGGCATCAAACCCTGTCTTATTTAGCCGGTTCGCTTGCGAACCGTGTCTGCGGGATGTCGGAAGGGACGACTACGCGGTTCGCAAGCGAACCGGCTAGGGCGGTTTTCGACTTAGTGAACTCCAAAACCGAGTGCATCTGCATCGGGTGCCACAGGTCGGCGTACTCGCAGAT
>JBBRMF010000210.1:0-9142 GCA_038230975.1 Tepidisphaerales bacterium | reverse complement strand
TACTCCTCAACGCCATGCTCCGTGACCGGATCACCTGGACGGAATTGGCCGTCACGAAAAAAAATCAGCCGGCATAAATATGCTTCGAGGTTCACTTGACAAACAACACAGCCGCTGTGTCTTCTGCCCGCCGACACGCACGGGTCTCGGAGTACCGCGACCCGTGGCACCCACAGATGTCACTACACCAACGTGCAAAACGCTCTAAGTAGCATGGCCAATCAGGCCATGTATTGCGGTACTCCGCAATCCGCAAGAGCGGAGCGATCTTTCGTCTCACGAACAGAAAGATCGCTCCGCTCTTACTGATTCAATCCGCGTACGGATCGAAATCGCCGGATACCGCGAACATGGGCAAGTTGCCCATGCCACATTAAAATCCGCTCAATGCCATCTTTCGCCGATCGCTTCCGAAGTTCGATCCCCGCAGTTCTAGCCATGGCGCTATGGACCGTAATTGGTGTGTGCTGCGTGCTGCCTCTGACCTGGATGATCGTTCAGATCATCTCGAATCCCGGCGCATTTTTAGAATTAAAGCTGACAGGTTTCCGCGCCAGATTGCTCGGTCGCACGATCGGCTACAACGCAATCGTCGCGATGCTCGCCACCTTCATGGCACTCCCTGCCGCGCTGTTGATCGGCCGCGGGCGGGGATGGGTGGCCCGCGCAATGGTGTTCATCCTGCCGCTTCCTCTGCTGCTTCCGTCCATCACTTACGCCTATGGCTGGTCGCAAGCCCTGCGCCTTCTCAATATTTTTCCGCAACCGGCGTCCATCGGCGACGTCTCTCGGTGCATCTGGACGCTCGCAACCTGGCTCTGGGCGATACCCGCCGTCGTCATCGGTTTGGCATGGCGGCAACTCGATACGAATCTTCAGCAGCAGGCCCAACTGGATGGTGTTTACTGGCGAATCACCGCGCGGCAACTGATCGGCCCGACCCTCGCCGCCGGGTGCATCGTCTCCTTGCTCGCCATGCAGGAATTCGCAGTGTACGAGCCCACAGGCATCAGTGTGATGGCCACCGAAATGCGCGCCGTCTTCGACACCGGCATGATGAATTTAACCCCGGATCAAATGGCTGCCGTCACCTCGAGCATGGATGGAAGCGGTGAGTACCCTCGTTGGGATCAACCCCACCGCGCCGCCGCCGCCATCACCACCGCCATGCCGCTACTTATCGTCATCGCGCTATTCGCCGGAGTCGCCGCAGTTTCCATCCGGCGAACCTCCGCCTCCGGCAATCTCGATCCCGGCCTCTGGCCCGCCTCGCTTGATGCCGGACTATGGGCGCGATTCGGCACGGGCATCATGCTGCTGATTTCATTGATCCTCCCCGCAACGTGCATGCTCGTGTCACTCAAACGGCAGACCGACGTCCACCGCATCTGGGAAACCTACAGCCCACAAGTCATCGGCTCACTGCTGAATGCAACCGTCTCCGGTACGATCGGATTCGCAATCGGGCTGGTGGCCTGCGCTCGACCGGCGGGCCGGGCGCTGGTCATCAGTCTCATCACTTTTTTGATCGGCGGGCAGTTGCTCGCGATCGCCGAGATTCGGCTCTATAATCACCCGTACCTGAGTTGGATTTACAATGCGTCCCCCGTGGTGGTGATGGCCTATCTTGCCCGTTTTGGCTGGATAGCGCTCGTGGCGGGGCGGCAAACGTGGTCGCGAAACTGGCGTGAGTTACGAGATATGGCCGCACTTGATGGAGCAGATTCTCTGGCCACCGCCCGCCATATCATCTGGCCGCTCGCTATGCCCATGGCTCTGGCGGCCGGTGTGCTCATCGCCGTCCTTTCCCTCACCGAAGTTCCCGCCACCGTGCTCCTCGCTCCACAAAAACCCCCCGTGCTGATTCCCTATCTCATGACCTGGGTCCACACGCTCCGTAGTGACGACATGCTCGAAGCCTCTCTCCTGCTCATGCTCACCGCCTCCCTGCTCGGCGCTCTCGCGCTCGGTCTCATCTACTTCGCCCAAAAAATCTTCCAATCGAAACCCCAAACGCGAACACTTTTCATCTTCCTAGCCGCTTGCGGCTTAGCCCTCCCCAGTTGCACCAAAAAAAGCGAACCCCAGGAAATCTGGCTCGAAACCGGTGCCGGGAACGGTCAAGTCGTCTACCCGCGCGGCATCACTTATTCCCCAAGCGACGACACCTTCTTCGTCGTCGACCGCATGGCCCACATCCAGCACTTCGACCACGCCGGCAAATTCCTCAACGGTTGGCGACTCCCCGATTTCGCCTACGGAAAACCCGTCGGCCTCTCCGTCGGCCCGGATCACAACGTGTATATCCCCGATACCCACTATCATCGAATACTGGTCTTCACCCCTCAAGGCCAAAAGCTTCGCGAGTTCGGTTCCAACGGCACCGACCCCGGCCAATTCATCTACCCGACCGACATCGCCTTCGACGAAAAAGGAAACCTCTTCGTCAGTGAATACGGCGACCATGACCGTATCCAAGTCTTTAACCCCCAAGGCCAATTCCTTTACCAATTCGGTAAATTCGGCCAAGGCGACGGTGAATTCAGCCGCCCGCAATCTATTCTGATCGACCACGGCCGGGTCTTTCTCACCGATGCCTGCAACCACCGCATCTGCGTTTTTAAAACCGATGGCACCTGGGTCCGCAATATGGGCAGCCTGGGATCCGGGCCGGGTGAATTTCGCTTTCCGTACGGTCTCGATCAAGATAGTGACGGCAATCTGATCGTCTGCGAATTCGGCAACAATCGCGTGCAGCGGATCGATAAAGTCACCGGCCGTTGCACCGGCCTCTGGGGCCACGGTGGTCGTGAGCCGGGGGAATTGGCGTATCCCTGGGGAGTCATGGTGGACAGGAAAGATCGCGTGATCGTGGTAGACTCCGGGAATAATCGGTTGCAGGTTTTCGGGTTTTAAACGTGCAGGAAGGCCTAATGCGGCGCGCCATGCCTCGTGACGCTCCCATCCGGGTGAATCTCCACGAGTTCACCCGGACGTAGGTTCGAGAGTTCTCGTTCGACGAATGGCGCAAAAGGGGAAATGCTTTCCGGTTTGTTGTCGAATGTGTCCAACACTATCACGGGTAGGGGCAGTTTACGCAGGTTGTGTTCGGATTTGATCTTTTTGTCGACGGTGAGAAACACTTCAAACGCTTTCGCCGCCACGGACATCAGTGCGCCGTTGCGGAGCAATTCCCACCGCATCTCGCGCGTTGTCCTCACCTGGTGAGCCGGTAAGTGCCGGCGGAACGGCTTGGGCACGCAATGATCGAAAAGAATCTTCATGCGCGTGGCAGTTGGGTGAGCAGTCCCAGCCGCGCCAGCTCGAGTATGGCCGTAGCCTGCTCGCGTGTCACGCCCTCGAAATCTTCCAGGAATGTGTCGAGCGAATACCCGCCCTCCAAATAGTCGAACAGGTTTTTGAGTGGAACGCGGCTGGCATAGAAGCATGGCTCGCCGCTCATCCGCTCGGGATTGATCCAGACGATGCCGAAGAGGGGATGTCCCGGCTGAATCCAATCGCCTACAAGATGTTCCGCCTCGATCGCGGCGGCATGAAAGGCGGGGGGTGGAGAAACCAAGATACTCATGATCCAAGAGATTATACCCGCGCGGATGATGCCCGCAAATTCGCGCCGCAACGTGGTCCCGCCCAAACCAAGTTACGAATTCACGTCCGCGTTTGGGAGTTTCTCTTCCGAAGGAAAGTTTTTGCCTTCGCACGCCAGCTTTTGGCATCCGACAGAGCAGTTCATTAACATCGAACCTTACCGCTGCTCGATGCTTACATGGACTTCAACTCCTACGGCCCCGGCGTAACGCAATAAGGTGTCGATCGTCGGGTTGGGGTCCAGATCGTTTTCCAACCGGCAAAGATTCGCCTTGCCAATGCCCGATTCTTCGCCCACATCCACTAGGCTCAATCCCTTGGCGAGTCGAGCCTGCTTCACCGACCGGATCAGTTTCTTGACCGTGTCATGCCTCAACAGAATCGCACGGGCATCGGACTTGATTTGCTCGGCTTCTTCACGGTCGATCTTCCCGGCCAGATCACTCAGTTCAGCGATCCGCTGCGGTGTCAGGGCGGCATGACTGCGTCGGGGAGGGTTGGGCATGATTCAGTCCTTTAGTTCGTAAGCAGCAATAGGATAGACAGTCATCGCGTCGATTTGGTTGTCTTATAATACAACGGATACGGTTCACTCTCCGAACGGTTTTTTGCTGGGCGCGGTAGGATGGTAGTCATGGACAAACTTCCATCCTTTGCGTATCTCAAAGCATTCGTGATAGCTACGTTCGTGATGTTCCTCGCATGGTTACTAGGGGGATTGGGATGGAATGTTTTTGATAGCGGAATGTCGATTAGTGCGAGAATGGATTTGCTGCTCGCAGGTCTTTTCATTACGGGCCTAACGTGCATTTGGTTTGGTATGTACTCTTCCATGCTGCGCACATATCGAAAACAAGTTCGGGACAATGATCTGAACGAAAACTTATGCATTCAGTGCGGCTACGATCTCCGGGCTACCCCAGACCGATGTCCCGAATGCGGAACAATCCCGAAAAATTCAAAGTAGCCCACTACCGATTCATCCTCCATTTGGATGGGTCGGCCAGCGCTGAAGCGGACCCTGCGAATTGAATTCCGACAGTGCCATGCACAGGCAGATGCAACAATCTACACCTTATGGTAAAGATGGTGCTTAATGCACTCCGTTTCCCTCCACCTTTCAGCATTCAGCATTCAACATTCAGCGTTCTCCCTTTCGATCATCTGGCCGTTGAAGCTCGAATACTTCACCGGTACCACCGCCGCGCTGCTATTCCTTGGCCTTGCGATTTTCTTCGTCACGCTCGGCCTCTGGTCGCTCGCCGGACTCGGCCAGGTGCGAAAATGGACCGCCATCATTCTGCGCCTGCTCGTCACGCTCTGCTTCATCCTGATTCTCGGCGGTGCGCGATGGCAGCGGCAGCACAAAAATGTCGAGGTCATCGTCTGCAGCGATATCAGCGTCTCCATCGATCAATTCACGAAATACCCGGGCAATTCCTACGATGCGGCTCGCGAAAAATTCCTCGACAACGCCACGAAACAACCCGACAAACAAACCGATGACCGCATCGGTGTGATCAGCTTTGCCGACGATGCCTGGATCGACGCCATCCCCGGCAATCAACTCATCAAAAACGCCAAACCCATCCACGAACGGCGCGGCAATGGCACGGATATCGGCAGCGCGCTCCAACTGGGGCTGGCGACCTTCCGCAACGATGCCATGCGCCGCCTGGTCCTCATCAGTGATGGCAACCAGAACATGGGCGACATCGACGCCGCCCTCAACGCCGCCGCCGCCCAGCATGTGCCGATCGATGTCTTTCCCCTCAACTACCGGATTCGCAACGAAGTGCTGATGGAGAAGATGATCGCCCCGACCTGGAAGCGGGAAAATGAACCGTTCACGGTCGAGATTTTTCTCCGCTCCACAAACGCATTGGATGTCACCGGAAAACTGACTGTCCTGATGAACGATGTGCCGATTCCGCTCGACCCGGCCAACCCCAATGCAACTTCCAAAACCGTCACGCTTAAACCCGGCATCACGCCGTTCCGCGTCCAGATCCCCGGGCAGGCAGCGCATGTGCAGCGGTTCAAAGCCACCTTTGAAGGCCAAAGCGATGGCACGGGCAAAGTCGATACCCTGCTCAGCAACAACAGCGGTGAAGCCTTCACCTTTGTGCGCGGAAAAGGTCAGGTACTTTACATCGACAACGCCCGCGATGCCTCCGGCCAACTCGGGCCGGGCAAACTGCTCGAACAGGCGCTTTCATCCGAAGGGATCAACCTCGTCACGAAACGCGTCGAGCAATTCCCGACAGATCTCGTCGAACTGCAAAACTATGACGCGGTCATTCTCGCCAACGTGCCTAAAGGCGGTGGCTTTGGGGGACTTGACGACAAGCAGGATGAGAATCTCGCCCGCTACGTTCACGACATGGGCGGCGGGCTGTTGATGCTTGGCGGCCCGGATACTTTCGGCGCCGGCGGATGGATCAGCTCAAAGCTCAAGGATGTTCTGCCCGTCAACATGGAAATTCCCGCCCAACGGCAAATCCCCAAGGGCGCGCTCGTGCTCATCATGCACTCCTGCGAAATGCCGCAGGGCAACTATTGGGGTGAGCAATGCGGCCTGGCTGCCATGAAAACGCTCGCGCCAAAAGATGAAATCGGCGTCATCAGCTACGGCTGGAACAACGGCGCCGCCGGTGGCGTAGGCGGGGCGGGTTGGGACTTCACGCTCAAAGAAAAAGGGGACGGCTCTGCCGCCACCAAAGCCATCAAAAATATGATGCTCGGCGACATGCCCAGCTTCGACGATGCCGTCACGCTCGCCGTAAAAGGGGCCGGACTCGGTCAGCCCAGCCTGCTCAACTCCAACGCCAAGCAACGACACATCATCATCGTTTCCGACGGCGATCCGCAAGGCTGCAATCAGGCGTTGCTCGATCTGTGCGTCAAGGAAAAAATCAGCATCTCCACCGTCACCGTCTTCACGCATCAACCTGGCACTAAATCGCCGCAGATGATCGAGATGGCCGAAAAAACCAAGGGCCGCGCCTATGGACCCATCGAAAATAACCCCAATCAGCTTCCGCAGATTTTCATCAAGGAAGCCACCGTCGTGCAGCGATCGCTTATCCACGAAGCCGGTGAAGGCGACCCTCCGTTTCCCGTGCAGATTTCCGACAACACCAGCGATTTGTTGAAGGGCATTGGCGGCTTCCCGGGGTTGCGCGGGATAGTGCTGACCAGCCGTAAGGACAACGCGCAGAACGACATCAAACTCGCACTCGTCGCCGCCAATCCCGGAGCCAATGGCAAGATGAATTTCGATCCGGTGCTGGCCCATTGGCAAACCGGCCTCGGTCGCGCCGTGGTATTCACCGGTGATGCCACCGCCCTCTGGGCACCGCAGTGGGCCGGCAGTTCCATGTTCTCCAAGTTCTGGGCGCAGGCCGTTCGATCCGTCGCCCGCCCACCCATGAGCACTGATTTTGACGTGCAGACCATGCAGATCGGCACGAAGGGAAAAATCGTCGTCAAAGCCAACAGCAAAGACAGCGGTTTCCTTAACTTCATGAACATCGGTGGAAGCATCCTCGGCCCCGATGGCAAACCCACCACTGTCAAACTCGTGCAAACCGGCCCTGGCACTTACGAAGGGGATTTCGATGCCCCGCTTGAAGGCAACTACGTCATCCCGCTGCATTTTGAAGGCAAGAATGGTGGCGGTGAATTGATGGGTGGGTTGACCATCAACGGTGCCCCGGAGCAACGCGATCTGTTGAGCAATGATTCCCTGCTGCAACGCATCGCCGATTCCACCGGTGGAAGAATGCTTGAGCCCTTCAATGCCGAAAGTGCCAACCTGTTTTCCCGCGAAGGCCTTCTCATCAGCGCGTCTCCTTTGCCGATCTGGGATATCTTGATCCCGGTCCTGCTGGGACTATTGCTGTTGGATGTTGCCGTACGGCGAATTGCATGGGATTGGCTGGCCACCAAACGGTTGGCTGCCGCGATGGCGCAAAAGGTTCGCGATTTCACCGTCACCACACGGCAAGTTGAAAGCGCCCCGACGATGGACGCATTAAAAAAAGTGCGAGAAGGCGTCGCCGAACAAAAATTTCGACCCGCCGAAAAGATTGCCGCAAACGCGCCGTCACTTCCCGATCCTAAAGCCAAGTTCGTCGCGCAAAACGCGGTCGAAGGAGACATCAGCAATATCGTCGGTGGTGCCACCGACAAACCGCTGCCGTCCGCGCCGAAAAAAGTCGATCCGAAAGGCGCTCAAGTCGGCGGAACGACCAACAGCTTGCTCGAAGCCAAAAAACGTGCACAGCAACAGATCAAGCAAAAGGAACAAGAATAGGCCGCTAGCGCGGAATGACGAAATTCGAATTCACGAAAAAATTCAGAAGATGATCCGTCTTTGTTTCGTTATTCGAATTTCGTCATTCGTAATTATTATCTCGACAAACTAACCCTAAGAGGAAACCATGGCCCAACCTCCCGTCCCCGGTATCGATCCCCAGGTCCAACAGCAATGCGATGCCTTCCGCGCCGATTACGCCGCCGTGCACGCCGAAATTGGCAAAGCCATCGTCGGCCATGAAGACATCATTGATGGCGTGCTTACCTGCCTGTTCGTCGGTGGTCATGCGTTGCTCGAAGGCGTCCCCGGCCTCGGTAAAACCGCATTGATCCGGGCTCTGGCCGATGCGCTGAACCTGAAATTCGGCCGTATCCAGTTCACCCCCGATCTCATGCCCGCCGACATCGTCGGCACCAAGGGCATCGTTGAAACGCCGGATGGCAGCAAATCCGCGTTGATGTTCCTCCCCGGCCCGATCTTCGCGCAGATCGTGCTCGCGGATGAAATCAACCGCGCCACCCCCAAAACCCAGTCCGCTTTGCTCGAAGCGATGCAGGAAAAACAGGTCACCAGCTTCGGTGAAGTCCGCAAGCTCGAGCAACCCTTCTTCGTGATGGCCACCCAAAACCCGCTCGAACAAGAAGGCACGTACCCGCTCCCCGAGGCTCAGCTCGATCGTTTCTTTTATAAGCTGCAAGTCAATTACAGCGGCCGCCAGGAACTGCACGAGATTCTCAATCGCACCACCACCGGCCACAAACCCGATGTCCGCCCCGTGCTTGATTCGGCCAAAATCATCGCCCACCAAAAGCTCGTGCAGCGCGTGATCATTGCCGAGCACGTTCAGGACTACGCCATCCGCTGTGTGCTGGCCACCCACCCGCAAGGCCAGTACGCCATCCCGATGGTCAACCAATTCCTCCGCGTCGGTGCCAGCCCCCGCGCCGCCCAGGCCATCACTCTCGGCGCGAAAGTCCGCGCCCTGCTCGATGGCCGTTTCCACGTCAGCTTCCAGGACATCAAGGAAGTCGCCATCCCCGCCATGCGACATCGGATCATTTTGAATTTTGAAGGCGAAGCGGAAGGAATCACGACGGATATGGTGCTGCAGAAGGTGATCGCGGAAACGCCGCATACGATTGAGGCGGAGTTGGTGGGGGGGAGGAGATAGCCATGTCAGAACCAATGGGCCCGCAACATAACACCGCGATT
>JBBRMF010000209.1:0-9262 GCA_038230975.1 Tepidisphaerales bacterium | reverse complement strand
TTTCGAAAATGGCATTCAGGGAACGAGTGATCAGCTCCACGCGTTGCTCGATATTCGGATATCGGACGCCCAGCAATTCAGCGATTTCCAAGTCCGTGGCCACCCGCAGTTCGTTCAGGTCGACGAATTCCTTCTCGATGTGCTTCATGGCCTCTTCGGCCTTGGCATCCGAGACATCATAGCTCATCGCCCCGCGCACCAATGCCTTCAAAGGCTCCTGTTTCACCGCCGGCGCGTGCTTGGACTCCTTCATCAATCGCTTGAAAAGGGACCGCAATTCCTCGGCGTGTTTCGTGGCGTTTTTCATTCTTGATTGAGTAGATTCCGCTCGAGTCGGGGATTTTTCCAAATCACGAGCGAAACAATCGCTTCCTGTATAAATCAATTTTCCCCCAACGCATCCCTACATTTCCGGCACTTCCGCGGGCGGACCGTCCGTATGCTCACTTTCCGCGCGCTTACGATCCAACTCGGCATTTTCCTGCGATACTTTTCGAAGCAGATCCAGCACTTCAAGTTCGCGCTTCAGATTCTCATCGAAGTGGAACTTGATAAACGGTGCCACGCGAAGTGTCAGCACTTTGGTCAGTTTCGTTCGCATCATGCCAGCCGAATGCTTCAGGGCATTGATGGCGGCGTTCTGCTGGCCGGGGGTGCCCATGATGGTCACGAACACATCCGCAATCGACAAATCATCACTCAATTTCACGCGCGTGATGCTGGGCATCCCCGTCAAACGCGGATCGCTGATCTCGCGCATGATAATCATCGCCAACTCTTGCTGGATAATACTCGCGACACGTTCGGCTCTTCTGGACATCATGGTTGGTTTCGTCGGCAATGAGAACTACACGGTGGGCGAGTACGCGCACCCTACGTCGCTGTCGTAAAAATCAGGTCCAACGGATCGATCGTGAAACCGGGCAGCACAAGATCGTCGCGGAACACTTCGTCGCTCCGAAACACTTGCGGCGGAGATTCCGGATGGTACGCGGCGAGGGTCTTTTTGTCTGGGTCTATGACCCACACCGAACGAGCGCCACCGTCAAGCCATACCTGAACCTTGTCCTTTATTTTCGCGGCAAGATCCGTCGGAGGCATTACTTCGACCGCCAAATCCGGTGAATGCGGGAAGTAGTCGTTTTCGTCGTGTGCCTTCGCGATCTCGGCGCGCACAAATGAAACATCCGGGCATCGAATGGTATCAGGCTCGCGCTCCAGCAAATAGCCCGTCTCGGCCGCGTAGACGACGCCAAGCTTATGAGACCGGACGAATTGATCGATCAATGAACTTAACTGAAGGGTAATGCGGCCATGTTTTGGCTTAGGCGCAACCATTCGCACTACCTTTCCATGAATCAATTCGGCCAAGCCGATGTCACCCAAGGCGAAAAACTCCTCGGCAGTCAGCAATGTTGAAACTTGCGTGTTCATAATGCACGGTCGTGGAGTTGAACCACGTTCGAGTCCCCAATCCGGGGCAACCGTTTATAAAACGGCTTGAGAAACCGTCCTCCCACCGTGCGATTCAAGCACGGCTTCATATCAAGGGAATGGACAGTTTTGCTCTCATCTTTCAACCAATTCGGCAAACTGCTCGCTCACAGCAAATCAATCTGATAATCCACCAAATCCACCTGCGTCACCGTCCGCACGAAATCGACGAGCTTGCTCAAACCACCTTCGACGTATTTTTTGTCGTTGGAGACCATCGCAATCCCAAGAATTGCCACGCGGTGTTGATCGAGCGCGCCGACTTCCGCGATCGATACATTGTGCGCGTGGGCGATGCGATCCTTGATGCTACTCACGACCCGACGTTTGTCTTTGAGGGACATTGCATCGGTCACGGAAAGTTCCAACTGCAAAACACCAATGATCATGCTTCTGCGGTGATCAACACCGAGTTAATCCGCCCGACGACCCACTGAAGGATCAGCCGAGAGGGGAGGCAAAATCGGGTCGGCCACATGGACATTCAAGTGACCGCCGGTTGCCGCAAGTGTGCTATCGCGCACCACAAACGTTGGCCACCAGATCGGTTCCGGTGCGCGGGTTCCATCATGGACGACGCAACCGGCTCCACCGATCAGGCCAAAAACCAAAACAATTTTCCCGACAAAGCGCATTCGGTCTCCGAAAGCTCGGACCCGCTGCTTGGTTGTTGAAGCAACCACGCCATGCCGGGTTCTCTTCGATGGACTACAACGTCCGCTGGAACGTTTCGCGAATGTACGCTTCCAGCACGTCACCCACCTTGATGTCATCGTAACCGTTGAGCTTGATGCCGCATTCAAGGCCGGATTTAACTTCCTTGACGTCATCCTTGAGCCGCTTGAGCGTTTCAATCGTGAGGTCTTCGGTAATGATCGTGCCGTTGCGAATGAGGCGGATCTTGCTGCCACGTTGAATATGCCCATCGGTGCAGAAGCAACCGGCGATGTTGCCGATCTTGCTGACCTTGAACACCTGGCGAATTTCCGCATGCCCGTGCATTTTCTCGCGGATTTCCGGTTCGAGCATCCCCGACAACGCCTTTTTCAGGTCGTCGAAGATTTCGTAGATCACCTTGTAAAGCTTGATCTCGACGCGATTCTGCTCGGCCAATGCCCGGGCAGCTTCCTCAGGAGCCACATGGAACCCGATGATGCTCACGCGGTTGTCGTTTGGCTTGGACATCGTTGCCATCGCCAACTGCACGTCGCTTTCGTTGACCGGACCCACACCGCTGTGAATGACGCGGACCTTCACTTCATCGGTATTGGAACCCGTGACCGTAGCCACGAGGGTTTCGACAGATCCCTGCACGTCACCCTTGATGATCAGGTTGATCGTGCTGATCTCGCCGACCCTCAAGACGGACATCAGCGTATCGGTCGTCGTGACCTTATTCGCAGATGCCAACTGCTGCTGACGTGAATGGATCGCGCGTTCTTCGGCGATGGCGCGGGCGCGGTCGATGTCATCGACCACGTAAAACCGATCCCCCGAGGCCGGTAATTCATCCAGACCGCTAACGATAACGGGCGTCGACGGGCCAGCTTCCTGAATCATCTTACCGCGATCGTTCAACAGGCTGCGGATGCGACCGTAACCGCGACCGGACAGGATGATATCGCCGACTTTCAGCGTGCCATCCTGCACCAGCACCGTGGCCACCGAGCCAAGGCCCGCGTCCATGCGTGCTTCGATGACAGTGCCGCGTGCCGGCGTCGCCGGGGCAGCCTTCAATTCCATGATCTGCGATTGCAGATCCAGAATTTCGATAAGCTCTTTAATGCCCTGACCGGTGGTTGCACTGGTGCGGACGACTTCAGTATCGCCACCCCATTCGGTGGCATTCAATCCCTGGGCAGCCAATTGACCAAGCACCATGTCCGGGTTTGCATCCGGGCGATCGATCTTGTTCATCGCCACGACGATCGGCACTTCAGCTGCGCGAGCGTGGTTGATCGATTCGATCGTCTGCGGTTGCACGCCTTCAACAGCGCTCACCACCAGAACGACCACGTCCGTCATATTCGCTCCGCGGGCACGCATGGCGGTAAACGCCTGGTGACCGGGGGTATCGATAAATGTAACGCGTTTGGAATTATCACCTTCACCGACCGTGACCATCCACGCGGCGGTGTGCTGCGTGATGCCACCCGATTCACCGGCCGCCACGTTCGCGTTCCGGATTTTGTCCAGAAGGCTCGTCTTGCCGTGATCGACGTGACCGAGAATCGTCACCACCGGCGGACGCGTGACAAGAACCACGTTCTCGTCATAATCCGTCGCAAATTCGCTTTCGAGCGCTTCTTCGAGCGTTGCCTGTTCCTTGATTTGCAGCTCGAGGCCGTATTCCATCGTGATCATTTCAGCGGTCTCGCGATCGAGACCCTGATTGACGGTAACGAATACGCCCTGCTTGAGGAGCTTACCGATGATATCGCTGCTCTTGATACCGAGGGCCGCCGAAAGCGACTTCACGGTAATGGGCTCTTCGATGTAAACCGGCCCACCACGCTCTTGCGGACTCTTCGCCTGCAAATGCATCCCACGATGACCGACGCGATCGAGGTGATCCGTAAAATCGCGACGATGCTTGCTGGACTGCTCGATACGCTTACGACGTTCAGCCAGATCCTGCTCGCTGAATTCCTTGATCTTGTCGATCGCTTCACCGCTGCGACCGCCTGAACCACGACGACGATTTGAAAGCGTTCGACCGGCACCCTTGGCGGCGGCGGCCTTCTTCTTTGCCTCTTCGTCGTCCTCTTCAGTGACTTTCACACCGCGCCCCGTTTGGGCGCGAGCGGTGGTGAAACCAGCGGGAGGACCGCCGGTTTGTTCGCCCATCGGACGACGCGGACGCGGGGTCGCGACCACTTCGGGCTTTTCTTCGCGAATCACGCGAGGCCCTTGAATTTGTGCCGGTTTAGGGATTAGCAACTGTGGCGCGGGAGTGACCGCCTTGCGTTCTGGAACATGTTGCGGCGGGCGTGGCGCCTGACTGCGGTTTTCCAACGTTATCGTCTGACGCAATGGCCGATCCCCACCGGACTTTTGTGACCCGACATGCGACGGCCCACCGTGCCCATGCGTGCCGGTGGCCGGAGGTACGACCTGCTGACCTTCGGCAGCGACAGGCGGAGCGTGTTGCGGTGAAACCCCTTTGGCCGGGGCTTCAGGGACCGGCGCAGGCATCGTCGGAGTTATTGCGGGTTCATGCTTGACGGGAGCAACGTGGGCCCCATCCGCCCGCAGCTTGCTCTCAGTTGAGCTCTCCGCTGCAATCTCGGCTGGTTTTTCTTCAATCGACGATTTTACCACTACCGGTTCTGAGACCGTTACACGGGTCGGCGCATGGGGAATCACATGAGCAGGCATGGTTTCAGCCGACTCTGGAGATATTGTTTCGGCGTGCGGCCCGGAATGCGCTGCGATTTCGGGAAGTTCGGCGTCAGCACCGTGGTCACCTTCGGACATCTCGTCATCGAGTTCGTCCTTCTTCCGACGAGCGCGCGACGACGGAATGGGCTTGTGGGTCGCGTCATCTTCCGGCGCTTCAACCGCAGTTGCCACGCCTCCTTGACCGGCAAACCATTCGCGAACCGATTCAGACAGCCCAAGAGAGATCACGCTCATATGATTGGGCGCAGCATCTCCAAGACCTTCAGATTTCAAGCGGGCCAGGATGGACTTGCTCTCAATGCCAAGTTCTTTTGCCAGCTGATTAACTCGAATCCCTTTAGCCAAGCCGATCTCCAAAAAGACGGTCGTCTGATTACCGACGCCGTTGAGATTCCTCTGGGGAGAAAACGCCGTCCTCCGGCGAATTCCTGGCCCGATTCATCTCATCGAGAATCTTACACTGCCTACATTCCAGGCACCCGGCCAACGCCGGACAACCACTTCCATCGATACGTTGACCAACGACCGTTGGCCCAACGATGCACTACATTCCGAGGCAATTACTGAGGTTCACTGCCGCTGGCACCCGGAGGAACCAGACGACCTTCCGCCAGCGCCGTTGTTTCGCTTTCATCGTCTGCGGGGGCGGGTGGGCCGCCTACATCGTCCGCAGCCAATCCATGGACGGCCTGCTCTTCCGGCGACAGCTCTTCACCTGTCGCCCTATTCGATGCCTGACGATGAACCGTTACCTCAGGTGATCCACCTTCGGACGATTCAAGGGCATTCGGCATACCGCTCGAGCCGTTTGCACCTTCCGCTTCAGCTTCAGCCGTAGCGCCATTTTCTGACGTACTGCCACCCCCAAGACCCAGCATGGCGTTCAACGCCCGCTTGGACTCATTGGCCGCCGCAGCCTTCGCTTTCGCTTCGGATTCCTTCTTCACGACCTGCTCTTTGGCGACCACCTTCGCCACCTCGCTGCAGATCTCAACGACGCGCGTCGCAAGTCCTTCTTCCATTCCGACTTCCGCAACCAGTGGGCCTACTCCCACTTCTTCAATATCGCGAACGTCGATCAATCCAAGCGCGATGCATTTATCAACCATGTCGCCGGCAATGCCCTCAACACCCTTGAGTGTTTCTTCAAGTCGCTTCACTCCGGACTGGAATTCAGCAGGCGTCAGGATATCAATATCCCAGCCCGTCAATCGGGCGGCGAGGCGAACATTCTGACCACGCTTACCGATCGCCAGGCTCAACTGATCATCATTCACAACCACCGTTGCCCGACCCAACTCAAAGCACAGCGCCACTTCTGCGACTTCCGCAGGCTTAAGCGCATTACTGATGAGAATCTGCGAGGATTCATTCCAGCGGACGATGTCAATTTTCTCGCCACCCAGCTCGTCGACGATGTTCTTAATTCGGCTGCCGCGAACACCAACACACGCGCCCACCGCATCGACTTTGCTGTCGATCGAGGTCACCGCGATCTTCGTCCGATGTCCTGGTTCACGAGCCAAGGCCTTCAACTCAATCGTTCGCTCGCCCACTTCAGGAACTTCGCGCTCAAACAGGCGGCGAATTAATTCCGGATGGCTACGGCTCACGATGATCTTTACGCAGCTTGTCGTATCTCGAACTTCCATCACCAGCGCCTGAATCCGTTCCCCAATCTCATGCGACTCACCTGGAATCTGTTCGCTGCGAGGCATGATGCTCTCAGAGCGGCCTAGATTGATGATCATCGTGCCACCCTCAAATCGGGCAATGGTGCCGGTGATAATCGTTCCGACGCGATCCTTATATTCTTCGTAAATGCTGCCGCGCTCATCCTGACGAATGAGTTGAATCATGACCTGCTTGACCGTCTGCGCACCGATTCGACCGACCACGGAAAGCGGGATCTCCGTCTTTTCATTCGCTGGCATTCCTTCGGCGGCAGGCAGTTGACGAAACGCGCGGATGGTCCCGGCCGTCCGATCCAGTTGAACGATGAATTCGCTCGTATCCTCGGTGTTGAACTGCTTGCGCAGTCCCGATGCCACGGCCTGTTCAATGTCCGTGTAGATCTGGTCACGTTCAATATTTTTGTCGCGGGCAATGCCGTCGACAATGCGGATCAGTTCCTGTGGGTTCATAAGATGTCTAGGTCCTACGCTATTAAGTTTTCTAACTTTGTCAGTGGTCCGTTGTCCGTTGTAGCTTGTCCGTTGTAAATCAAAAAATGAAAACTTAGCCAACCTTTAACAACTGACGACTGACCACAAACTACTGTCAAACAAAAAAGCCACCTTTCGGCGGCCACAGTTTCGCATGAGAACCCGTCAAAAAGCGATCACCCGCTCGATCGACATCGTCTCGATCGTACGGCGCTTACCGCGAAGCTGGTGCCATGCTGTTGCTTATGCAAGTGCATGGGTCGGCTCTTTGGGACTGCCTGTTTGCAGGCTCAGGTTCAACCCGGATTCTCCGGGCTCGAAAAAGTGGATCTTTCGCAGATCGGCATACATCGCCACTTGCGAATCACGAACGAAGTCGAGGCTTGATCCATCAGCCATTTCCGCCGTGGCCTCGATTCGTGCAATCACGCGATCGTTCAGTTGGGTTTCCATGTATACATCCATGTCATTTCCAAGCGGTTCGATCACATTCAGCTTCAACAACAGCGGACACTCACGGCCTTCACGATCAACCGGCACTCGATGCAGATGCTCAGGCCGAATGCCGAGCATCACATGCTGCCCGAACTTCGCCGTCAAAGTACCCTGAAGGCGTTCTGGAATATGTAGCCTAAACCCATTTCCCGGTAACGTCAACTCACCTTCTATATTGGAACCGGGCTTGATCGCTGGAATGACCGTCGCCCCACTCACGGAAAGGCCGGGTGCCGAACCCCTTAATCCTCCGGTTTTTGCGCCTTTCAGCACACCTTCTTCAAACATCATTCGACCTTCGATCATTCGGATCGCCCCGTCAAAGAAATTCATCGGCGGCATCCCAATGAACCCCGCTACGAACCGATTCCGCGGTCGAAGATAGGTCGACAACGGCGTATCCGCCTGCTGAATCGCACCGTCTTTCATCACGACGATCCGATCTCCGAGCGTCATCGCCTCTTCCTGATCGTGCGTGACATAAATGGTCGTTGTCTTCAATCTCTGATGCAGACCTTTGAGTTCCGCGCGCGTCGTCACACGCAGTTTCGCGTCAAGGTTGGATAACGGTTCGTCAAACAGAAACGCCTTCGGCTCTCGCACGATCGCCCGCCCCACCGCCACGCGCTGCCGTTGCCCACCCGAAAGCGCCTTCGGTTTACGATCCAGCAGATGCTCGATTTCCAGCATTTTTGCGGTCGCCGTCACGCGTTGAAGAATTTCAGCCTTGGGCATCTTCCGCAACTTCAGCGCAAATCCCATGTTTTGAAAAACCGTCATATGCGGATAAAGCGCATAGTTCTGAAACACCATGGCAATGTCCCGATCCTTCGGTGGAACGGTGTTGACCCGGCGATCCCCAATCCGAATCTCCCCCGACGAGATTTCTTCCAACCCGGCGATCATCCGCAGCGTCGTGCTCTTCCCGCAACCCGAAGGCCCCACGAGAACCACAAATTCCTGATCCGCAATATGCAGATCAATGGAATTGACGGCAATGACGCCACCAGGATAAATTTTGGAAAGATGATCCAGAACGACTTGGGCCATAGTAATAGCTGAGATATTACACGGCCGTGTAAATCAGGTCCATTCTACCTAAGACTACCGCGCTCAAAGCAGAATTGAACAGGTCGTTACACCAATCGCATGCTTCGAGCGTACACCGATTGCTGCATCTGCTTGGCCACCATCCAGAACCACGACATTTGCCCGCCGCGCCCTTCATCCAGGCAGGCGGCATGACGGTTCGGATCGATCGATACCTGGCTCGGCCAATCTCGGTTCGTTCGAGGCTCCGTCCAGATTTCATCGATCCCATGGCTCGAAATAAATCGTCGCCGAATTTCAGGTGAAATTCCTTTTTGCGTCAGATCGTGCATCTCAATCAGAATGTCCGCCTGACAAAGAGCCGGCGCAACATCTGGCTTTAGAATGTCCAGTTCAGCCCCTTCGACATCGCATATAATCAGCACATCCTGGAAATCGACCAAGACTTCCGCCAGAGCCTTGGCCGTGCAAAAACCGCGAATTTCCACCCGATCCGAAACCCCGTTCCGCTTGGCCAGCGTTCTGATCTGCGGTCGATTTTCTCCAGAGCTTCAAAGCAGATGACCCGAGCTGACTCCATCCGCGTGGCAAGCCCAACCGCGTAATACCCTTCGCCGGCACCGATATTGATCACCGTCTGATACTTGCGCGCGACA
>JBBRMF010000208.1:0-9279 GCA_038230975.1 Tepidisphaerales bacterium | reverse complement strand
CTTTCCAAGCCGAATGTTGTGGGTTCAACTCCCATCGCCCGCTTTCAAAATGGCACAAGCCCGTCTTTCGGGGTGTCGTGTTACCAATCACTATCCGCCGAATCGTCAACCTTTTGCAGGAACGTGAAGAAGCACATCTGCTCCATTCCCTCGGCCATTCCGCGAAGTGAAAAGAGTTTAAAAAACCACGCCAGATCTCGCTCTGCGGGGGCTTCCGGAGGGGCGGAATTGTTGCCGACGACATCGTCGGCGGAGACGCCCATCACGTCGTTACATAGATAGGCGATATTCATTTCGTCGGCGGCTTGCGTTGAGAGCACGAAGAGACTGTGCTTGCGGATTGGGTCGCGGAGATAACGGTCGGCCATTTTCACATCAATGGCATCCAGCGCGGCGAAAAAGGCGAGGGTTTTTGGGTCTTGCTTCCATTCGTGAGCCTGTCGTTCATCCTCTTTGAAGCCGGTCATGGCTGCGTCGAAGTGGGCTTGAAGCCGTTCGTAGAATGTGTCGACCTGTTCGCCGTAGAGCCAGCGAACGATCATCACTTCACCGGGTCGGCGGTGGATGTGGTAGTCGAGGGTGGAAAGACCATGGGCATTCGCAAAGTTCAGGATCTCGTTGGCAGCGGCGACTGACGCTTCGGGCAAAATGGGGCTTTCGACGGATCGGCTCTTTTCCATCTTTCCGATGGTACGTTGAATGTCGCGCGCTAATTGCGGGTCGAGCCCGGCGATTACGCGAGCATCAAACTTTCTCGGAGCTTCAAACACCGCAGCCAGTTCGGCGTGCATACGGAACTCGTCGGATTTGTCCTTTGCGCGGGCGGCCGGATCAATTGCACGTTCTGACGGATCTTCTTTGGGTTCCTCAAACATATATGCGTTAATGTAATCGGATCACGCAATCTGTCGAATCCTATTTAGCACGTCAACCTGAAACGCATACAGTCAAGAGCCTGCGTGAATCTTTTTCGGGTGAAGGAAAGTTTCAATCTGTACTTCGCCTTGCTTTGAGATTCGAACGGTGATCGCGCCGAACTGGCTCGTTCGATACAGGGGGATTTCTCCGACCAGGCGATTGAATTCGCGTTGCTTTTTGGACAGTCGGCGGTCATTGGAACTGAGCACGGTTTGAGGGTTCACCGCTTTGACGAACTCCGCAGTGGTGATTTCGAAACTGCCGTGGTGAGGGGCGACGAGAATGTCCGCGTGTAAATGCTCGGGGTGGTCAATCAATTCGCGTTCGGTTGCGGCCTGAATATCAGCCGGGAAAAGAATGGTGCGGCCATGGCAGTTC
The DNA here is from genome assembly GCA_038230975.1 of Tepidisphaerales bacterium. Classification (GTDB taxonomy): domain Bacteria; phylum Planctomycetota; class Phycisphaerae; order Tepidisphaerales; family Tepidisphaeraceae; genus JANXVV01. The sequence continues at coordinate 7,983 of JBBRMF010000208.1, read as the reverse complement.
AGACGAAGCACCACGCCCGCGTTGTTGGTCGACGTAAACGAGCGAGAATCCGGTGGCCATAGGACTTCGAGATTCGTGTCGGCGTTGAGGGCAACGCTACATCCGCGCGTGAGGGTCTCGATCGGAATGTGGAGATCGTCGAGATGACGGAGCATGGCTTCGGCGGGAGGGCTGGCGTGGGATTGCTCGCGGAATACGGGACTGAAGTACACATGGGCAGGGTGGTATTCATCGGCCGTATCGGCGGTGGCGGAGATGTGATCGTAGTCGGGATGGCTGAGAAAGATCGCGTCGATCGAACGGCAACCTCGCGTGCGCAGGTAGGGATCAAGGCATTTGCGCAGTGGCTCGGTGAGAGAACTGGAACCATCATCAATCAGGATCGCGTGGCCGTTCGGAAGTTCGACGATACCGATTTGACCTGCGCCAATGGACAGCAGGGTGATGCGCGTTTCACCGCCACCGGGGCTGGGGGCGGCGGCGATCAGCATCGGGAGCATCGCGAGCAACGCTGCGGCAACAGGGGCGCAGCGAATCCATCGCTTGATCGACGGCCAGGTCCATGGCAACAGGGGCAGCGAGAGGACGACGTAGTACAGAACAATCTGCCAGATCGGGGGCACCGCCATCGGAACATTCGCACCGGGTAAGTGGGCGAGCCAGTTAACTTCCTGCCGCATCCAGACCATCGGTGTTGCGGCGAGAGTTGCCCAGGCAGCGGCGCAGCTCGGTAAAAAAAGTGTGAGCAGAATTTTAAGCAGCCCGCCGATGAGTCCCAGAGCAACCACCGGAAAAAGCAATAGTCCCGCGAATACTGCCCAGGGGTTGAGTTGATCGAAGTGGTACATCACCAACGGCATGGAGACGAGCCAAGCAACGCAGCCGATGGCAACGGAGCCCGTTATTTTCTCTCGAACGCGGAGTCCGCACGAAACCCAGAAACCGGGGCGGCGGAAAGATCGGGCGACGATCGTATGTTCGTCATCATACAAGCCATCACAAAGCGACATGATTCGTCGTGTGGCCAGTAGCATGCCGAAGACCGTTAGAAAGCTCAGTTGAAAACCCGCGCTGTACAAATCGTGAGGGTGGTAGAGGAGCAATCCGATGGCGCAAAGTGCGAGTGACTGGATGCCATCGCGATGACGACCCGCCAGTTGGCTGAAACCAAACGCCAGGCAAAGCACCGTTGCGCGCAAAACCGGGGCGGCCGGGAGAACAATCAAGCCATAGAGAGCAACGACCCCCATCATGAACCACGTTGCTTTGCGCGGATGAACACCGAACAGGCGACTGATGAACAGCGCGCAACCGGCGACAAGAATAATATGTAGTCCGCTGACGGCCAGCAAATGAGCCGTCCCGCTTCGGGAAAAATCATCCTGCACGTTGCGCATTTCCGGATCGCGGTCACCCAGCGCCAATGCGAGCAGCACGGCATGGTCAAGCGAATGTTGGGCTGAGAAACCGGATGCGAGCAGATGGCGGGCATGGCTACGCAGGGATTCGAGTGATGCGAAAGAATGCGCGGGTAAAAAGGTGACACCATCGACATGGGCGACGGTGACTGTCGCCAGGACGCGCTGCCGTCGATAGTACTCGGCGGCGTCGAATTGCCCGGGGTTCATCGCGAGAGCCGGACGCTGCAGCAACCCGATGGCGAGAATGTGTTGCCCGGTGGCAAGCATCGCCTGGGGCTGATCCAGCGTGAGATTCACCTCGCCGGTGGCGCTTTCCCAGCCGGAGCGCGTTTTGACCTTCACCACCTCTGCGCGGGCAGACTGTTTGGGAGGCAGCGGTCGCGCGTTTTCCGCAGGCATGATGATTTGTGGCGTGGTGAGAATCCGTAATTCCAACTGCGCCAGTTTTGAATCCTCCGTCAAAAACGCGCTGATGTGCGATTTGGAGAAACAGAACATCTCGATCTGTGAAGCGACAATTCCAAGTAGGACGATGGCAGTCAACAGACAAACCGAAGAGATGATTTCCCGATGGCGAGCAAAAACTGTTGCTGCGATGAATAATCCGGAAGCAAAGAGCCAAGCCTGCGGTGAGCGATAGACAAGAGGTTCGAGGGCGATCCCTAAGATCAATGCGATCGCTATTGGCAAAGCGGGTCGCCGCGCGAAAACGCTTTCCATCTCCTGGCGAAAAACGGCAACCCATGACCGCATGTGAGCCATCTTACGAGAGAACGCACGGATTCCGATAAAATCTTGTGTTTTAACACAGGGATTTACATCAATCCCGCGATTTTTAGTGGATTCTTCAGTTTGGTGTGGGGTTTTGTGGATGAATTTCGCAGGGTCCGCTTTAGAGCTTGGGAAAAAATGGTGGCATGGGCGTCTCGCCCGTGCTTTTTTCTGAAGAAAACGCGGGCGAGACGCCCACGCCACCTAAAAATTCCCAGACTCTAAAGCAGAACCTGCGAACAAGGTTAAATATAAGCACTGCCTAAACCCCGACGTGCATGTGCCGATAACGATTTAGTATCGAGTGATGGATTCGGACTGTCCGCGTTGGAGGGTTTATTGCATGCTGGGTGTTGTTGGCCTCACGATGATTCGTTTGACGTTGCTGGCTCAAATCACCGGGTTGGGTGGATTTGCCCGGGCTGCTACGGCTGTACCGCAACCACCAGCCGCAGTGCAGCCGGAAAAACCAGCCGCATCGTCCACCCCGGCAGAAAATCCCGACTCGCAGCCTGCATTTTCCAGCTTTCGCGAAACAACCTTTGGTAAGCTTTTCCAAGGTAAAAAAACTCTCTCGCCAAGCGAAGCGGTGCAGTTGCAGTTCTGGCTGGATGCACTCAAAGATCTGGTCTTCACCTCACTGACATTTATCCCCCGGCTGATCGTGGCGTTCATCTTCTTTGCCGTATTCTATGGACTCTATCGTGCCGTAAGGCGTGTCGTGCTGGGGAGTCTGAGTAAGGCGCATATCGATCCATCAGTTCGCGATATGCTTACCGCGGTGATGAAATGGGGCATCGTCGGTTTCGGTGCAATCATCGCCTGCAATCAGGTGGGCATTCAGATCACCGGATTGCTGGCCGGCACGGCGATTATTGGTTTGGCGATCGGTTTTGCGGCGCAGGAAACGCTTGCGAACTTTATCGCAGGCGTGGTGATTTTCTGGGATCGACCGTTCAAAGTCGGCGACTATATTGACGTCGACTCACGTTACGGGAAAGTGCTTCGCATCACGTTTCGCTCCACGCGCGTACTGAACGGGGACGGCGAGGTGATCGTTGTTCCGAACACGATGATGCTCGCCAGCAAAATGACGAATCACAGCACGAACCCCATCTGTCAGGTCAGAGTCACCGTGCGGATTGCGTATAACGCATCGATCGATGACGCACGCGAAATTCTGGAAGCGATCGCCAGCAATGATGCGCGAGTTTGTGTCGAACCGGCACCTTCGGTTTGGGTGGCGGCGTGTGCGGATGATGGGGTCCACCTCACACTCGGTTTTTGGGTGGAAGATGAATCAACTCAAAAAGGCTTGGAATCCGAATATCTGGAGAAGGCCAAGAAGGCTCTTGATGCCGCCGGAATGCCGATGACTATTCGTCAGATGAATCTGGTTGCGGAAAATCCGCCCACCAGTCTTCTGCGTCGCGCCGGGTAAAAGCTGCCGCGCTCGGCAGAAATCGACCGATTTGCCAAGGCCAGAAGGTACGGAGGACTTAGCAGGTTTTCGTGCTTGCAGGGAATCTATTTGACGCTACCCCATTATGGAAATACGATTGAGCGGCGAGAAGACAGTGATGTAACGAAGGTGGCCGGCAATGAAATGCGATAACTGTAACAAGGCGGCAACGGTTCACCTGACCGAGATCAAGAACGGTAAGAAGATCGAGAAGCATCTCTGCGAGCAATGCGCGGCTCAAAACGAAGGTGTGCCCATCAAGAGCCACACGCCCATCAACGAACTGCTCACGAATTTTGTGATGGCTCATTCCGGTCTCCAGAAGGAACTGGGCATCACCTGCGATCAGTGCGGCATCACATGGGCGGAGTTTCGCCAGAGCGGATTGCTCGGTTGCTCGCATGATTACGATCAATTCGAAAAGGATCTGACCCCGTTGCTGGAGCGTGCCCACGAAGGGGCCACCCATCACACGGGCAAAGTGCCGACGCGTACCGGCGCTACAGGCGTGCCGCGCAAGCGGAAGACGATCGATTTGACAAAGCTCAAGAAAGAGCTGGCCGGTGCCATTGAAGGTGAAGATTACGAACGAGCCGCGAAGTTGCGCGATGCAATTAAGCAGGCGGAGAACGGTTGAAGCCGTCCGTGACAAACGGTTTATGGCGGACTTTTGACCCCTGACGAACAATCATGAAATTAAGCGACCTGACCAACCACGCGGGCGAATGGTTACGCGGCAGCGGACCGATGAGTGACATCGTCATCTCCTCGCGCATCCGGCTCGCTCGCAACGTCGGTGGAGTGCCATTCCTGACCCGCGCATCGCGGCAGCAGCGGCAGGCATTGGAGACGCGCGTACGCGATATCCTGCTCAGTGCTCAAGTCTCGCCCCAGACACTTTACGTTGACCTTGAGCACGCTCCGGAGATCGATCGACAGCTTCTCGTGGAACGCCATCTGATCAGCAAGCAGCACGCCACCACAGAAGGTGCGCGCGGCGTTGCCATCGGAGAAAACGAAACGCTCTCGATCATGATCAATGAAGAAGACCACCTGCGAATCCAGGTTCTCCGCAGCGGTCTGCAACTCGACGAAGCCTGGGCGCAAATCAACGCGATCGACGATGCGCTCGAATCAAAGCTCGACTTCGCCTTCCATCCCCGCTTCGGTTATCTGACGGCGTGCCCCACAAACGTCGGCACGGGAATTCGCGTGAGCGTCATGCTGCACTTGCCAGCCCTTAAGCTGACCGGTGAGATTGAGAAAGTCTTCCGAGCCGCCAAAGATCTGAAATTGGCCGTCCGCGGTTTGTACGGCGAAGGCACCGAAGCCACGGGTGACTTCTACCAGATCAGCAATCAAACCACGCTCGGCAAAAGTGAAGAAGAGATCATCAGCGAGTTTCGCCATGTCGTCATTCCCAAAATCATCGATTACGAACATCACGCCCGCAAAACCCTTTTGAATGACCACACGGTCGCTCTCGATGATAAAGTCGGCCGCGCAGTAGGCCTTTTGCGCAGCGCTCGGTTGATGGCCACCGAAGAAACACTTTTCCTGCTCTCGCATCTGCGGATGGGTGTGAACCTTGGGCGGGTCACCGACATCGATATCCGCACGATCAACGAACTATTCTTGCTGACCCAACCAGCCCATCTTCAGAAGATTTCCGGCAGGAAACTCGAAGGTGACATTCGCCGCGCCGCCCGGGCTGATTATATTCGACAGCGATTGAACGGGAATTGAACTTGTGAGCGAGTTACGGCCCGCAAGAAACCCAACCTCAGAGTCAACCGTGCAAGGTTTTTCGCTCTCTCCGTTTCGTCCGAAGATCCTTCAAAAAGTACAGTCTTGACACAAACTGACCGACTGTTACATTATTACTCCATCTCGCGCGAGGCGAGTCGAGTTTCGACAGTAGCTCAATGGTAGAGCATCCCGCTGTTAACGGGAATGTTGTAGGTTCGAGTCCTACCTGTCGAGCTTTCTAACCACCGCAACGCCTGCGGTGGTTTTTTTACGCGCGAGAGCCGCGTCGCGCAAGCCCGCGTCGGATCGCCGCTTGGGGCAAGGGGTTACGAGCGGGTCCGGCCGCCTCTCTCGGCCCGCGTGTTAACCCGGCAGAGAGGATCGGACACCTCGCGGGGCCAGACTCTCGGACTCTCGCCCGCAGAGAGCGTGTCGGGTTAACGGCACCGTTGCGGTCGGTCATGTCGCGGGTGGACGGATTTCTCGAACTTCATTGTGGCGGGGTTAACAACCCCACCCAGTTAACAACCCGATTGCCTCCGGGCCGCGAAGGCAACCGGTGCGGAATCTGACCGGCGGAATCTCCAGTCCCGCGCCAGTCGGCGGATGAGGCGTGCGCTGTTTACCTGTCGTGCGTGACCGATCCAACTGGCCAGGCGCGGCCGGACATGCTTCCAGTCAACGACACCGGCGGCATAGGCCTTCCGCATCCAAGCCACGCGCCGCCGGAACTGCCGGATGTTCTGCTTGCGAAGAAGCCGATGCGATGCCCACAGGCGATATCCGACGAAGGTTGTCCCGGCCCGGACCGGCTTGACGCACATTTTCTCCTCATGCAGCCGCAGACGCAGGCTCGCCAGATACTCCCGCACCTTTGCCGTTATTTCGCGGAGGACTTCACGATCATCGTGCAGGAGGATGAAATCGTCGCAGTAGCGCACATAACTGCCGATGCCCAGGTGACTGGTCAGGAAATGGTCCAGCCCGCTCAGATACCAGTTCGCAATCCACTGGCTGGTCAAGTTGCCGATGGGCAGGCCGTGCCGGCGCGCAAATGGCGAGAACAGGTCATCGCCCGGATAGTACTCGGCCACCGGCTCCTGGGGGTTGGAGTGATCGACAATCAAATCCATCAATCGCAGCACCTGCCGGTCCTTGATCAGCCGCCGAAAGGTCGACTTGAGCAGCAGATGGTCGATGCTGGGGAAATACTTGCGGATGTCCATTTGCACGAAGTGGCGATACCGCCGCATAAGCTGCTGCACGCGATCCGCCGCCGCGTGGGTGCCTTTGCCGATGCGGCAGGCATAACTGTGCGGGTGGAAGTGTCGGTCGAGGATCGGTTCCAGCACGTTCATCAAGGCATGGTGAACCACGCGATCCCGGTACGGGGCGGCGGAAATCAGCCGGGCCTTGGGACGGGTGATCCAGTGGGTGCTGAACGTCCCCGGCCGATAGGTGCCGCTGGCCAACTCCGACCGCAGGGCCAGGAGATTGCTCTCCAGGTCAAACTCGAACCGTTGCACGCCGGCGCGGTCGCGTTTGCCCCGCCGCGCCTTGCGAGCGGCCAGGAGCAGGTTCTCCCAGGCGATGACTTTCTCCCACAACCCGCCATATCGTTTCACGCGCCGCCCGCCTTGCTGGCCAGCCAGCCGCCAATCTGCGCGCCGATCTGCTGCATCACTCCGGCCGCGTGGCCGTGGCTCTTGACGGGCAGCGCCCCCAAGTCCGTCGCCAGACGCAATTGGAAACGCAAAACCTCCAACTCGATATTGGCGTCGTTCAGGTAGCCGGCCTTCTGTTTGGAGTACTTGGCGCGCAACAGCAGTTCCAGGATTCGCTGGAGCCGGTTCTCCATCGCCAGGCCCAGGCTATAGCGGAGATGTCGCGGGAACTTCTCGGTGTGGCGGATCAGCCACAGCATGAAGTCGTAGAAGTCCGCGATCACCTTGAGTTCTTGCGCCATGGGGCACTTCGGAAATGGGAGCGGGCGAGGCGTTCGACCCCAAGGGCCTACCAGACTCGCCCGCCCCAACCACGTAGATTTGGCCACCCCGAACACGCGGGATGACTCAGGGCCAAGGCCAGGACTTGCATACAACCACGCTCCCGGCATCCGTGAACGCCAGGATTCCGGGCCTATGCCACGCCTGTGGCATGATCGCAAGTGCACGCCCGCCGCCGACACCGCCACCCGGAAGCCGTTGTTGTCGTTCCGGTTGTCAGGATTGTTCCTGTTGCGGTTGGCCGAGCGGCAGTTCCTCGGATTGTTGTTCCAAGAACCGCCACGCAGCACGCGGAGGCTATGCGGCCCAGACCCTCTCGGCCATACTTCGGCCAAGATCAAAATTTTCCTCGCGAACAGGGGCTTCGCCCCTGTACCCCAGGAAGGGTAAAGGGAAAAAGGACAAAGGGCAAAGGGTTAAGGCAAGTCCACGCCCGCCGCCGACACCGCCACCCGGAAGCCGCCGTAGTCGTGCCGGTTGCCAGGATTGCCCCCGTCGCGGCCGGCCGAGCGGCAGTTCCACGGACTGGTGTGCCAAGAACCGCCACGCAGCACGCGGAGGCTGCCGGCTTTCG
>JBBRMF010000207.1:0-9299 GCA_038230975.1 Tepidisphaerales bacterium | reverse complement strand
GGCCCTGCTGCTCTCGGCCAAATATGCGAAGGAAAAAGTCGCGTTCCTCAATGACGCGAACCTCGAATTGGAGATCCTTCGCTTTCAAGTGCGATTGGCAAAAGATCTGCGGGCGATCTCGGTGGACAGCCACGGCCACGCGACTAAGTTGATGCTGGACATCGGTTCGCAGATCGGGGGGTGGACGAAGAGCGCCTTCAGGGCCGAACCCATTTAGCCCGGCATTGACGCCGGTTCTATTCTTCGATCATGCGGAAGAACCAACGTAAACGGCGGGCTATATTGGAGAAAAGCCCATGAAGCGTTACGGCCAACTGTGGGAGAAAGTAATCGCCTGGCCCAACCTCGTTTTGGCGGCCTGCAAGGCCCAGCGCGGCAAGCGCGATCGGCACGCCGTGCAGCATTTCAACTTCACGCTCGAGATGCAACTATTCCGCCTTGCGAAAGAACTGGACGACGGAACCTATCGGCCCGGCGCGTTTCGCTCGCATTGGATCACTCGCCCCAAGCGTCGATTAATTTCAGCCGCACCTTATAGGGACCGCGTGGTGCATCACGCGCTGATGAATGTGCTGGAACCGATTCTGGATCGGCATTTTCATCCCGACAGTTACGCCTGCCGCGCCGGCAAGGGTACGCATGCGGCGTCGGATCGCCTGATGGAATTGATGCGGCGCAACAGGTATTTCGCCCAGTGCGATATTTGCAAGTTTTTCCCGAGCATCGATCACGCCATCTTAAAGGAAAAGTTTCGTCGGCTCACCAAGGACAACCGCGTGCTTTGCCTGATGGATTTGATCCTGGATGGTTCCAACGACCAGGAATCGACCGTGGAATGGTACGAAGGGGATGATTTGTTCACCCCTTTCCAACGCCGCCGCGGACTGCCGATCGGGAATTTGACGAGCCAATGGTTCGCCAATTGGATGCTCAACGACCTCGATCATCTGCTGACCAGCGTCCTTGGGGTGGGCGGGTATGTGCGCTATTGCGATGACTTCATCATTCTGGATAACGATCGAGGAAAGCTGCGAGAAAGCATGCACACCGCGTCCGAACAACTTGCCGCGAATCGTCTGCGAATCCATGCTGAGCGACTGCACGGACGCAGCGTGGAAGAGGGGACGAGTTTTGTCGGATATCGAATGTGGCCGTCGCATCGCCTGTTGAAGAGGGACAATATCGTCGCGATGCGGCGGCGCAGCCGATGGATGCGCCGGGCATATGCCGCGGGCCAAATCGATTGGGCGACGATTCGGACGCGGCTCGACAGTTGGATCGGACATGCGCGGCAGGCCGATAGCTCGTGCCTGCTGCGCCAAATGAGCCGCGAATGGACGTTCAGACGGACGCTTGGGCGGGTCGATGCCGAACGCCCCGCGTGTTCTGCGCGGCGGGTCATGGAACAACAATCCCGACAATTGTCGTTCCGCCAACCGCAACAGGAACGCGCCTGACAATCGGAACAACAATATCGGGTTCCGTGTCGTGCTGCACTCTCGCAAGCGACTTCCAAAGCTTGCATGCCCGGAATCGAGCGGTTCATGGATCGTTCGAGCGCGGCATCGAGAGTCCTGGCATCGCTCCGGTGCCTTCGCCCTGCGGTGCGAGGGCCGAATTCACGCGGTAGGCCACGGCAAGGCTGGTAGGCTTCATTGTCGTGAGGTCGAAAGCCTTGTCGTGGTTTTTTTGGGGGTCTTCTGCCAGGAAAGGGCGGATCGCATCGTCGAAGGCTGCCGTGTCCCACGCGGGCGTGGGCATGCCTTCCGTTCCACGATGGGCATCACGGAAACAAAAATAAAATAGGCCCACGCCAACATCGGGCTTGTTCATCGGTCAACTCGATTGTGATAGGATCGGGAATATGCTGCATCGGCATCTCAACCATGAAGATTACACGCTTGCCGCGATCGACGACTTGATCGCGCGCGGAGGCCGTGCGGACTGGGAGCAACTTCGCGCAGGATTGCGAGAGAATCCTGTGCTGTTCGAGAAGGTCAGGCAGGTGTGCCGGCCGAGGCTGATCGATCCCTATGCGCAGCGGTATCATTTTAAACAATCCGTGTGCTTTGCGTGACTCGAATCCAATTCCCCGCCGGGTCCAGCAACAGTAACCGTTCTTCGCCCGCAGTGATCCCCCGCTCACGTGAAAACGTGACTTTCGCTTCTTCAAACTTCCTGGCGGTATCCGCCAGCGATTTTACGACAATGCCCAGCATCATCATGTCATCGCGGATCACTTGCCCTTCGACAAATTCAAATCGCAGTCGAAAGTTCTCCGCTTTGTAAACCACTCGATCACACTTGAGGTCTCGTTCAAATTGAAGCAAACCGACATAGAACGCATCCAGTTCCCGCTCAAAACCGGTCGTCGCCCGCAGCATCGCATCGTCAATCGTATTCAACGACACCGGCGGCGGAACGGGAATCGACCGTCGAGGGTCCGGCTCCAAACGAAAGTGGGTAGAAGGTTCAAGTTCCATAGTGAAGCACCGACTTCATTGTATCCGCCTATTTGCCTTCTCCCCAGTTTTTTCCCCAACCCACTTCCACTTTAAGTGGAACTTTCAATGACATCGCCCCATTCATTTCATCGCGGATCATCGCAGCCTCGGCTTCGATACCGACCAACGGCGTTTCAAATACCAATTCGTCATGGACCTGCAACAGCAGCTTGCTGGGTCGATGTTCTTTTTTCAATCGGTCAAAAATCCGAACCATCGCCATTTTGATCAGGTCGGCAGCCGACCCCTGCACCACGCTGTTGATCGCCAGTCGTTCACCGTAATTCCGCATTGAAGTAATGCCGCTTTGAATCTCCGGGATCGGTCGACGTCGGCCCTGAATCGTTTCGACATATCCCTGCGTTTGCGCTTTAAGGACACACGCTTCAAAGAATTGGCGGATCGCCGGGAATCGCTTGTTGTAGGTCTTGATTAGTTCTTCAGCAGATGAATGCGTGAGCCCTTCAATTCGACGAACTAACCCATGAGCCGTAATGCCGTAGATGATTCCGAAATTCACGATCTTCGCGTAGTTCCGTTGTTCACGAGTGACTTCCGTCAGAGCCACGTTAAAGACTTCGGCGGCAACCGCCTTGTGAATGTCTTCATCGGCCTCAAATGCTCGCACCAGTGCCGGTTCCTCCGTCAGATGGGCCAGTATGCGCAGTTCAATCTGGCTATAATCCGCAGCTAAAAGCACGTTGTGCTCGCGATCGCCGGGGACAAATGCCAATCGAATCCGCCGCCCTTCATCCGTGCGAATCGGAATGTTCTGCAAATTCGGATCGCTGCAACTCAGTCGTCCACTGCTGGCACCGGTCTGATTAAAACTCGCATGGATTCGACCTGTCTTGGGATTCACGAATTCCGTGAGATTGTCCAAATACGTATTTTTCAGCTTGACCAGGCTGCGATATTCCAACACGAGATTCGGCACGGGATGTTGTAACGCCAGCTTGTCCAAGGCCTCAACATCCGTGCTCGGGCCGGTTTTCGTTTTCTTGACGACAGGCAGTTTCAACCGCGTATAGAGCACTTCGCCGAGTTGCTTGGGGGAATCGATATTGAATTCCATGCCGGCTTCGAAGTGAATCTTCTTCCGCAGCTCATCAATTCGTTCGCTCAACACGACGCTCTGCGCTTTAAGCATGGGCGGGTCGATCGCGATCCCGTTGCTCTCCATCTCGACCAGCACATCAATCAGCGGAACTTCCACTTCCTGGTTCAGCGTTTTCAACTCAGGCAACTGATCCAACTGCTTCGCGAACAGATCCGCCACTCGCAACGCAATGTCCGCATCCTCAGATGCGTAGATCGCCACCCGATCCAGCGGACAGCGGACCATGGAAACCAGTCCCTTCCCCTTCCCGATCAAATCGCTCGTGGGAATTTTCCTGAACTTCAAAACCGATTCCGCCAGCGCATCGATCCCATATTGATTACGGCTTGAATCCAGCAGAAACGCCGCGATCATGCTATCCAGCACCACACCTCTGACATGAACACCCAACTGCTTCATCACCAGCAGGTCATACTTAATATTGTGCCCGACCTTCTCAATGCTCGCGTCTTCCAGGATGGGTTTAAGGTCGGCCAGCACTCGCTCAAGCGGAAGATGTTCAGAATCGGATGGCCCGGCCACCGGTACGTAATACCCCGTGCCGCTGCTCCAGCTAAAGCTCATCCCGATCATGTTTGATTTCATCGCCCCCAGATCGTCGGTTTCAGTATCAAATGCGAAGCGTTTTTGTTCCCGCAGGCTTTCAAGAAAGAGCTTGAATTTTGCCTCCGTGTCGACCAGCGTGTAGTTCAATCCTTCGCTCGTCGCCAGAGGTTCCGCCGGAAGCGCGGTTTCAGGCGTCTCCTCGAACGGCCCGAAGAGTCCTTCTCCTTCCGACTTCTTCTTCGCAGATACATTCACTCGAGCCGCGGCCAGGCCCCCACCCGCCGCTTGCGCCTTAGTCGGCGCTCCCCCCATTTTCTCAATCAATGCCTTAAACCCCAACTCTTCAAAATGTCCTCGAAGCTTCTCCTGATTTAACCCGGTAAATGCACAACTTTCCGGATCAAAATCAATTTCCACATCATCCCGCAGCGTGACCAGTTGCCGCGCAACCGGGAGACGGTTGGCGAACTTCTCAAAATTTTCCCGCATTTTAGGGGTCAAATCTTCAAGATGTTCAAGAACCGATTCCGCCCGGCCATACTTCTGGATCAGCTTCACAGCCGTCTTTGGACCGACGCCCGGAATGCCCTGCACGTTGTCGGTCGAGTCGCCGATCAATGTCTGAATCTCCACCGCCTGCGCCGGGGTGTATCCATGTTTTTCAAAGAGGGCGGCGACATCCGTGACGATATCTTCATACGGATCGTACATCTTCGTGTAGTCATTCAATATCTGGCGAAGGTCTTTATCGTTCGAGACGACAAATGTCTCGTAGCCTTGATTACAAAGCCGTTTGGCCAGGGTGGCAATCACGTCGTCGGCTTCAAAACCGGGTTTGACGAAGATCGGCACACCGGCGTCCCGGACGATTTGAAGGATCCGCTGTTCCTGGGGGTTAAAGTCATCGGGCCGTGCCAATCGGTTGGCTTTATATTCCGGAAATATTTTCTTCCGAAAAACCGTTTCGTCGTTGCTGTCGATGACCATCGCGAGGTAATCCGGTTTCCGAGCCTCGATGAAACTCAGAAGCCTTTGCGTAAAAACATAGGTCGCCTTCGTGGGTTCCCCCGACGGGCTGGTCAAATCGCGAAACGGGGCGAAATACGCCCGATAAATCTGAGCGTGACCGTCAATGATGTAAAACGATTTTGCCATGAGTGATCGAAGTCTTTGGAACCGTGTAGTTAGCCGAAACCGAGCAAGCCATTTACCGGCCGATAGTGTAGTGGCCGCGAGCGGATTTCGGAATGAGGCGAGTATTTTCCCCTCGCCCAGTGCAGGGGTTGTCGAATTATTTGGCCGGTTCGCTTGCGAACCGTGTTTTGCCGAAGTCTCCTGTTTGACACGGGCCGCAAGCGGCCCGGCTAAATAAATCAGCAACGCCAATACTCAGGAGAGGGAAGAAATCCGGTACGCCAAAACTCATTCCCGTTGTTTCGCGCGGCTTTTCTTGACCGCTGGTAGCATAGGCGGTTATCCTTCTCCACTGGCAGGCGGAATTTTTCCCGATTCGACGCGACGAACGCGCGAACCGCACAGGAACAACATCGCGGCGAAAATCGCCGATCGTTTCTCACCAGGATCTCTCACCGAATTTCGGAGGTTTCTATGCCCCCCGTCAATCAGCAATCTTCCCGAGCCGGGTTGATCACCTCGTTGGTCATCTTTGTCATTCTCTTTATGGTCTCCGTCATCTTTGCGATTACGGTCAATAGCAATCTGACAAAGATCACAGGTGACAACGCCAAGCTCAAATTACTCTATGAGAAGGTCGCCAACTCCAACCAGTTGGCTGCCGACAGTGATGTCGGGACGATTGACGCCGTCAAAGAAAAGTTGGCCCTTGATCCCGGCGCTACTACCGTAGAAGTGGCGTTGGCGGAAATTCGCAAGCTGACTGGCATTCTCACCGGCACGCCCTCGACGTCGTATGTGGATGCCGATGCAAAAACCAGCGACGTCGTCAACACTGCCTTGCAGGTTCTGAAGAACCCCGGTGGTGCCGCCCCCACGAGCGCCCCCGCCGGTAGCCCCGCCCCCATGCCCGCCGGTGGTGTGGTCGGTGTGATTGAGCAACTTCAAAAGAAACTGACTGAGACGGCCGCAACGGACGCCAAGAACAAAAGCGATCTGAAAAAGCTTTCCAGCACCTTGGAAGAGCGTGTGGCCGGCTGGAACACACAGTTCACCGAGTTGAACGCCAAGCTCGCCGATGCCGACAAACGCGCCTCGGAAGCCGAGAAGTCCAAGGCCGATCTGCAGGCCCAATACACCACAAAACAAACCACGTCCGATGAATCCACCAAGACCACCGTCGACACGGTGGGTAAGCAATTGACCGACATGCAGACAGTCGTTGCTCAAGCCAAAGCCGAAACCACCAAAATCGCCAAGGAGAATGACACCCTCAAAGCCCAGCTTTCCACATATCGCCTGGATGTCAAAGACGCCGCCGTTCGACACGCCGATGGCACGATCATTCGCGTTCCCTCCAAGTCGGTCTGCTACATCAGCCTCGGTTCGGGTGAGCACCTTCCGGCCGGCACCACCTTCGAGGTTTACGACAAGAACGAAGGAATCCCCGGCCTCACCAAAGACCCCACAAGCAATAACAATTTGCCGGTCGGCAAGGCTTCCATCGAAGTGATCCGCGTCGGGCAAAACAGCAGTGAATGCCGAATCGTTCACATGCAACCCGGTGTCACCCTTTCCGAAGGCGATCTCATCGGCAACCTGGTTTACAACGTCGACACGACGTTTAACTTCTTCGTCTATGGCAATTTCGATGTCGATGGGAACGGCGTCTACACCGCACAGGAAGGCGATGTTGTCCGAAGCCTCGTCACCCGTTGGGGCGGCAAGGTAAGCGATAAAATCGCCGTCAGCACCGATTTCGTCGTGCTCGGTCAAGAGCCGCAAGTACCGATCTTGACCAAGGAAGAACAAAGCGATCCGATTATGATCGACAAACTAAATAAGGCGCTGGAAGCGTCGAAAAAGTATCAGGATGTCATCAATCAAGCCGCCACCCTGCACATCCCGATCATGAACCAGAACCGGTTCATGTATTACATCGGTTACTTTGACCAGATGAAGCGGTAACTCAAAAACGATCGCAATTCGCGATACATTCGGAGGCACGCATTTTTCTTCCTCGGAAGAAAAACGCGTGCCTCCGGTATATTGCGAATAGCGATTTTCAATCGATCTTATTCCTCCGTGAAATTCAATCGCTTCCAATACGCATCGTGCATGGCAGGATCCATGTCCATTTTGAACGGCCCAGCCACGGCTTTCAGACGGCCATCCTCTTCCCGCACAAATCCAACCGTGTCTCCGGCTTTCACGCGCACCGGTACTTCAGGTCTTTCCCGCCCGGTATAGAACAGCGCAAAATCACCCCCCGCATCGACAGCCCGCAGGTTGGTAATCGGCGGTTCCTCCGAATAGCGAATCTCTTTCTCTTTGGGATGCATCCAGCCACAGCCCGCGATCAATGTGACCAGGGGAGCCATGATCCAATTGCGATATTTCAAAGCCATCGTTTCTCCGGTGAATCGTGATTTTTCGCATTTGTCTCCTCCCCTCATGTACCCATGGGGGGAAAGCGATTCGATTTATGTAGCCGGCTCGCTTGCGAGCCCTGTTTAGCCGCAGTCCCAAACACTCGGACACGGGCCGCAAGCGGCTCGGCTAAATAATGCGAAAACCCCACTGCCAAGCACTGCGGAATCAATTAATCTATCGGCCAAATTTGCAGCCGCGGGCGAGGTCGCTTAAAAGACCCTCCCAAGAAAACCCCATGGAACGATCACTACGCAACCGTCTTACTTTCGGCCCGATGATGCTTCTGGCATTGCTCGGACTTCTGTACCTTGACCACTGGGTGGAAGCCCACACCGCCGGCAGGGTGCCGTCTCCAGGACATTCCTCCGGTTTAGGAGGGGTCGGCCTGCTGATCCTGCTGCTCATCGTCCTGCCCCCTGCGGTCTGGGAATTGGCCACACTGTTCGCCGCCGAAAAGGTTCAACCGTATCGATTTATCGCCGTGATCGGAGCCGGCTCGCTGGTCGTGCACGCGTTTCTGACTCAGTTCATGTGGTTCAAACCCATTGCGGCTTCCGCATTGGCATTCATCATCGTATTTGCCATGCTCTTCGCCGCCCTCCGCCGCGCCTGGATGCGCCAGACCCAGGAGGCGATCCATCACATGGCCGGCACCGTACTCGCAATGCTTTACGTCGGGGGCCTCGGTTGGTTTTTGATGGCCATCCGCGTCAAGCATTCCTACAAACCCACCGGCGAACTTCGCTTCGAGGGCAGCACCGGCGTCATCCTGATGATCCTGCTCGTCGTCAAATTTACCGATGTCGGCGCTTTTTTTGGCGGTAAACGATTCGGCAAACACAAACTCATCCCCTGGCTCAGCCCGGGTAAAACCTGGGAAGGTCTGTTCTTCGGCGTGCTCACCGCCGGGCTGGTCGGTTTGGCCTGCGCACCGCGCATCGCCCACATCTCACTGGCTCAAGGCTTTCTATTCGGCATCATCATCGGCGGGATCGGCCAACTAGGTGACCTGCTCGAAAGCCTCATGAAGCGCGACGCCGAAGTCAAAGACAGCGGTCATCTCATCCCCGGCTTTGGTGGTGTGCTCGACGTCATCGACAGCCCCCTTCTAGCCGCCCCGTTTGCCTACCTCTTATTCAGCCTTTTTTGATTCGACATATCGCCGCTTTCGACTCGGTGCATTGCAAAACCGAGTCGCTACCCTCCATCCACCGTGGGTATAATGCCAGACATGAAGCGATCTGGAAGGCCAGTCCTCAATGTTCTAACGGTATTATCTCTGATGCTGTCCGCCGCAGCTGCCGCCATTTGGGTCGATCATCACGCCCGCACGACGCAGCCCGGCACGATCATACGACCCACCACTCAGCTCGATGTAGAGGTGCTCGGCTCTAGTGCAATACCGAATCCTTCATTGCGGCTGAGGGTTGACTTTGCTGGCCAGATCGACTTCCCCCTTCTTGGAAAGATGACTGCGGCCGGTCTGACCTGCGCGCAGCTGGAAACTGAGATTAATCGGGCCTACCGGAACGCAGGGGTTTGGCGTTCGTCGGAAGTTACTG
>JBBRMF010000206.1:0-9334 GCA_038230975.1 Tepidisphaerales bacterium | reverse complement strand
TTCATCCGTGTTCATCTGTGGCTAAAAATCTTTCACCCGGCCGAGTCTTCATCCCCGCCAATAATTTTGGGGACTTTGAAGAATGGGCCATCCGTGTCCGGGGCGTTTTGCAGCACCTGTTCGACCGTGAGTGAGGGTTCAACCACATCTTCGCGAAGGACATTTTCCAGCGGCAAAGCATGAGCCATCGGTTCGACACCGGCTGTATCAAGTTGCCCGATCTTATCGACGTACTTCAGAATGTTTTGCAGTTGGCCGGTGAATTTCTGGAGCTTCGTTTCATCCAGAGCGAGCCGGGCCAGTTTGGCGACATGGCGGGTGTCTTCGATGCTGATCTGATGGTCGGGCATGGGCGTTGGTTTTAATCGATCGGCTGGGAAGTTCAACACACCAGTGGTTGAAGCATCCAATATCCAACGAAAATCGGGATTTGCCGGTATGTTACCGGCGAATCCCGACTCGTTTTCACTTCGTGTTTTTCGTGCCTTCGTGGTGCGAAAGCAGTCCAATCCATTTAAACCGCCGCAGTGGTCGTCGCTTCCGGCTTTTTCCAGTTGCGGCGCTTGGGCTTGATGACCATGCCCATCTTAATGGCCTTGGCACTGACCTTGATTCGGACAATCGCGCCGTCGATCAAGGCGCGTACTTTCTGAATATTGGGCTTGAACTTCCGGGCAGTGATGCCGGTCACCTTCGTGCCGACGCCGCCCAGGTACTTGGCTTTACCGCGATGGGTAATTTGATTGCCGAAAGTAGTCTTCTTACCGGTAAAATGGCAAACGCGTGGCATTGCAAATCCTCGTTCGTTCTTCGGAGTTAAGAGCCGAGCATCTTAGAAAACAGTTCAAGAAATACAAGGGGTCGAAAAAAATTGATCCGAAAAATGTGTCGCTCGACTTCTTTGAAGGGACATCAAATGAGCGTGGACGAACGCAGAAGCCCCGGATTCATCATCCGGGGCTTCGGTGCAAATTGACCCTCGATCAAAAATTACTGGCCTTGAGCTTTCGTTGTAAGCAGTGGGAACTGCTTCTGTTCTGCTTCGCGCTGGATGATGATCGTGGGTTTCACGAGAATCAAAAGCACGTTTTCATCCTTTGCCTGCGAGCGGTTGGTGAACAAACGCTTGAGGAAGGGGATCTTGGAAAGAACCGGCACGCCGGCTTCCTTATCGATTTCCCCGGCGAGTGTCTGACCACCAAGCAGCAAGGTGCCGCCATCGGGGACGCTGACGGTGGTACGAACTTCCGTCAACTGGATTTCCGGCTGCTGAATGATGCCCGAGGGGGCGTTGCCGACGGGTTGCCCAATAACACCCCCGCCGGTACCCGTCGTGCCCTGTTGGAACGTAAACGTGAATAGATTCAACAATTGGGCCAACTGAGGCCGCAAAGTAAGCGTTACGTACTTACGATCCGACGACACGGTGGCCTGCACGTCAAGTTTCACACCGCTGATTACCGTGTCAATTGTCGGGGCGAACGAAACCACGCCGGCACCGACCGTGGGGGTCAGGTTACTGACGTAAGCTCGCTGAGTCGCCACAACCACGTAAGCCCGCTGGCCGTTAAACAGTGTCACGCGAGGTGCCGTGACTGTGGACGTGTGGACGGATGCCTGCGTCGCCCGAAGAAGCACGTTCACCTGGAAATTGTCGAGGTACGTCAATCCCAAGTTCAACCCAAGCGGGGCTGTGCTGGCACCACCGATGCTGCCTGGAATACCGGTCGATGGACTTTGCGTAAATGTCGAACTGCCGTTGCTCACACTAACGGAACTGAACTTATTCGGGTTTTTCTGATTGAAGATGAAATCGACGTCGAGGCCAACATCTTCAAGAAAGTTTCGAGAGACCTGCACGAAGCGTGTTTCAACGGTAACTTGAATGGCGCGGGTTTCACGCAACTGTTCGAGAAGATTGATCAGAGATCGCTGATTGTCAGGGGTTTGGGTAACAATAAGCTGGCCGGATAGTTCCTTCACTGCACCGACCTGGCCCCCGTTGTCGCGCCAACTGTTGGCATCGACGGTTTCCTGAATCAATTTGACGATGGCATCCACGCGCTCCTGGCGAGTGAGGCCCTTTTCCTGACTCTGTTGATTCTGTTGGCCCCCACCGAATAGACCTTGGCCACCGCCACCCCCACCGCCGCCACCTCCACCACCGCCACCACCGCCACCACCCGCGCCGCCGCCACCACCGGAACCACCGGTTGAAGAGGCTACGAGGCTTAGGTCAGGTGCATTGCTGAAGTCGGGAACCTCCACGAGCAAATCGCGGATGTCGTAGGTTCGGGTTGAGGTATTTTTGCTGAGATCATCGAGCGTGGAAACAGTGATGACGCCTTCGTCGATCGTGTAGCTCAGCTTGACGGTGCCACCACCCACGTCAGCCAGAATCGTGTTGAGGGCTTTGGAGAATTTGATGTCTTTCAGACGGGCATTGACCGGGGCTTCCTTGGTGATGCCGGCGGTTTCGAGAGCACGCCAGTTCACGAAGATGTTGGCACCCGTGACATCGCGGAGGAAGTCCACGACGTCGACGAAGTTATTACCGTTGAAGTTGATTTCCGGCAATTTGCGGTCGAGCTGGGCCTGAACGGCCGAGTCGACTTCCTTTACACCGCGCTCGGCACGAACCGATGCATCGCGGACTTCGCTGATATCCGGCCAGTTGGGGGGATACCGCAGAATATCATCGTACGGAATGCGACGTTCTTCGGCTTCATTGAGCGTCTTCTCGAGGTTCAAGTCAAATTGCTCGTGATAGTTACGCTGCTTTTGAAGAATCGCCTTGTCCTGCACGAGCGGTTTGACGCCAAGGGCGTAATCGTTCTGCGGATCGATACTCAAAATCTGACTTAAAGTGCCTTGGGCAGCTTCGTATTTAGCTTCGCGGATCAACTGCTGGGTGTTCTGAATCAAATCGCGGATCGTGCTGATCTTTTCCTTCTGGGCAAGTTCAGCAGCTTTCTTTTGATCAATACCAACTGCAATAGTTGTTGCAGCGTCGTTCTGGGCCTTTGCGGTGGCTGCGGTCGCTTCTGTGTCACGGCTGGCTTTAGTGAACCGAGCCTCAAACCCCGAAAGTTCATCGTTGGTGAACAGCGAACGTTCGTTGGCGACAAACGTGCGGCCGATGTCGATCTGTCGTTTGGCATCGGCAAAATTACCGCTCGACAAATCTTCATTCACTTTTCCAAGTGCCTGATCGACCTGGAAGCGAACCGCATCACGGCGAATCGGGATATCCGTGCTTTTCGTCCCAACGCCAACTCCAGGACCAGTGTTGGTACCTTGTTCCGTGAGGAGCTGCGTGCGCCCCTGTTGTGCGGCGGCGTTGGTGGGATCGAGAACCAATGCCTGGCTGTAGAGCCGAACCGCTTCGTCTTTACGGCTTTGATTTGTCGCTTCAATCGCCTGCTCCACGAGCTTCTTGGCTTCGTAAGCATCGCGCTGCTTCTTGATGTCTTCAACTTTCGCCGTGGCCTGCAACTGTTGTTGCTGAGCATCAGGCACGACCGCCACGGGAGCGGGTTTAACCGGAGCTACCTCGGCCGTTGGAACCGGTGCCGCAGGCTTTGTCTCTGTAACAACCGCCGCTTGCGGCTTAGCCGTTTCCCTGGCCTTGGCTTCTGCATCCATCCGCGCTTTGTCGGCATCAGCCTTCGCCTGCGCATCAGCTTTTGCCTGCGCGTCAGCGTTTGCCTGTTCCTTGGCATCCATGCGGGCGAGATATTTCGCGGGAGAGTCCTCGAAAAGCCCGGCCTTGAATCCATTGTCGCGGGCCAGCGTAAGATCCTTGCGGGCAGCAATCCAATCACCGCTGCGATATTCCGCGCGGCCTTTGTGATAGGCTGCGTTTGCATCAACACCTGCATCGGCAACCGGCTGTTCGGCAGCAGGCGCGGGGACGGGGGCTGCAACCGCAGCATTTCCCACAGGCTTGGTGTCTGTGGTGGCAGTTGCAACTGGCGTGGTTGCCACGGGAGTAGTCACCACTGGCGCGGCTGCGACGGCTTCCACTGGAGCGGGCTTCAGGGCGGCTGCATCCCTGGCGGCCTTCTCAGCATCGGCCTGTTCCTTGACATCCATCTTCTTCAGCAGTTCCGCTGGTGAAGGTTCAAGGAAACCGGGCTTGTATCCAGCGTCTTGAGCGGCTACGAGATCCTTGCGCGCGGCAACCCAGTCACCGCTGCGGAACTCGCCGCGACCCTTCTGATACAAGGCTTTGGAGTCGGTCCCTGCCTGGGCCATGAGTGCCTGAGCAGCAGACATCTGCGCATCGGCTTTGTCACGCGTGCCAGCATCGGCAAACTTATTTTCCTTGGCTGCCTTGAAATGCTGGAGCGCTTCGGCGGCCTTATTGCCGTTCAAAGCCTCCTGGCCTTTCTCAAACTCACCGCGAGCGGCAATCCGCTCTTTGGCAGCCGAGTTGGCGTTGGCTAAGGTCTCATCGACCTGCTTTTGTTCACCGGCGCTCAACGCATCTTTCTTGACACGTTGAAGCGATGTGACCGCCTCTTCATATTGACCGTTTTTGTATTGATCCATTCCCTGCTTAAGCAGATCGGCATCAGAGAGGCTCTGATCTGCGGCAAGGATGATCGTCTTACCCTCGACCGCCGGTATTGCAGGCGCGTCGGCGGCTTGCGCCGCATGCGCCCACCCGATCGCCGGGACTGCCATGGCGGCAGCAAGACCGAGGAGCGAGGCTCGCTTCTGGTTGAGGGTGAGATTGAGATTGGGGAAAGTCGGAGTCGATTGGATCGACTTGGCCGACACGGCGTTCACAGAGAGGCGATTGAAGAACACGACGTTCCTCCTCAAAGTTCAACCCACCACGCTCCGACGACAGTGCCGCCGAAGTGGGCAATACGGCTGCAATTCAGCGTGGGAGAACCGGTCCGGTGAAAAGTTCCCTGGTGTCTCATCAGTCGGGTGTCACAACACTCGCTGTCGACCGCTTAGGTCAATGAGCTTGGTGCTTCAAATTTTTGCAGAAGATCCACACTCGGCAGTGTTCAAGGCCCGTTAAACGTTCTCGAAACGTTTGCCCGATCCAAACACCGTTCGTCCGAAAATGCCACTTCTGCCGGATTCTCGCAACCTCAGCCGGGCCGAGTCTAAACAAAGTCCGTTGAGGTTGCAAACAAATTCATCATTCAACACCATTCAGATCATTTTTATCTGCCAATTCCTACAAAACACAGTATCGCGGACATCGGCCAATCGAGTGAAAAAACTGGAGTGCAATGATCTCCAATCTTCTGTATCGTGAAGCAGTTACGATCAGGCGAGTCTATTATGGGCCGACCCGTATGATGAAAAATCCATCGAATGTGCGATCCGATGCCCCCCCGAAATTTCAATCCCTCAATTTTTGAGACATTCAAGCGCTAGCAGCCGCGAGCGAGTAGGATTCGGAATGCCACATGGTGCGCGACCGCCGTAAACCAGTTGCCGCTTGCGGCTTAGCCGCACCCCGCCAAAGACGCCTCCCCCCAATAAACAACGCGAGATACTACCTGCCAAACAGGATTTTATCGTAATTTCTTCTATTCGAACGGGATCGATCGATTACCCTCTTCTTTTTTCGGTACCGCCGCAGCCTGTGCCGCACGAGCCGCACGCTCTGCGGCGGCATCTTCCCGGCTCTTGGGCATCTCACCGGTCAGGGGAACAATCACCGTCTTGACGTCTTCGCCGCGCCGCATCACTTCGTAGGCACCTTTCAGCTCACCGGTCAGTTCGTGCAGCGAAAGCCCCCCCGTCGCCAGCACAAGCAGGATGAAATCGACAATCCACAGAACATCCCGGAGGATGACGATGAAGTTCCTGAAACTGCCGTCCCTCGCCGACATGTCGGTGATCACATTCAGCGTCAAAATAATCAGCGTCACCGCAAATGCCATATAAAACTGTGGCTTGGTCTTGACGATCCTTGGGAAGATGATGCACACGAAAATAAATCCGACGATGGGAATGCTGATGTCCATTCCATAAATCTACCCGATCCGAGTGGAGAATCGCTAGTGGGAATCGACGATTGCGTCGGATGTTCGAGTTTAAATTATTGAACCGGTTCGCTTGCGAACCGAGTTCGAGTCCGCATCCGGTCAGACACGGTTCGCAAGCCAACCGGCTCAATAATCCCACTCGTCACCTTCATTTCCATATCACACCGTCAAGAGTACATTCCCTCCAATGACCGACCGCGCCCGGCAACGCTACGTTTTGGTCGCACTGACAATCATCGCGGCGGCTGTCTTCTTCACCGGCATCCAATGGGGGCTCCCCTCCCGTGCAGCGGACCCGTACCTATTTGGCACGCTTCCCCCTTGGACGGGTGAAAAAATCCTTCAACTCGCCGGCGATCGCTCCGCAGACCCCACTCGCGGCGCAGATGTATCACTTCATCCGATCACCGATCGCACGCAGACGATCTGGCTCAACGAAACCGACCGGCAGCGGGCTGAGATCGTTCGACGCTATCGGCTTTATACCTACCAGCCTGATGAAGCTTCGACATTGATGTCGCTAGCCTGCATGAATCCACGAGCGGGGAATTTCGACCCGAAGCTCTACCAGTACGGCGGACTGTACATCTACCCCGTCGGTGTGGCTCTGAAGCTCGGCTCCCTACTCGGATTGATCGATCTGAAATCAAATGTTGCCTACTACCTCGACCATCCCGAAGCCTTCGGAAGGTTTTACGTCACCGCGCGATTGACCGTCGCGTTGTGGGGAATCGTCGGGGTGTGGGTGGTCTTCCGCCTGACCCAACGTCTCACGCACGGGTTGATGTTTCCGACCTTGGCCAGCCTTGGATATGTGTTCATGCCGGTTGTGGTGAACATGTCGCATGAGGCCAAACCACACTTGCCGGGTGCGATTCTAATGCTGCTTACCGTCAGCATGGCGGAGATTTATGTGCGTACCGGCCGACCGCGCTGGGCAATCCTCGCCGGTGCTGTCGCGGGAGCGGCGATGGGCACGGTCGTCTCTTCACTGCTCGCGTTTTCAATCTTGCCGGTGATGGTATTGCTGCGTCGTGAGGCAGGGAGACAGGGAATGCTCCTCATTCTACAAGCGATCGGGGCGGGCATCATCGTCTACTTCATCACGAATCCGTACGTGGCGATCAACCTGATCTCCAACCGTGCCGTGCTTCGATCGAATCTGGGAAACACGACGACCATGTATCACGTCGGTGGATGGATGGGTGGAATCCAAAATGCGGTTGTTCTGTTGGCCGAGGGAGCCTCGCCTGGCGTCTTGCTGGGTGGGATCATCGCGATCGCCGCAATGGTTTCTCGATCGGGCAATTCAAAGGTTCTTTCGGCTTTGACTACTGCTACAAATCCTGCGAATAAACACACGATTCCCCTACTGTTAGCCGCCCCGGCAGGATTGCAATGCATCCAGTTCATGGCTTTAGCAGCGGGAAAGCCCGGTGAATATGGTCGGTTTGCAATCTTCCTGGATGTCACGCTATTGATGCTGGCGATGACTGGCCTTTATCACTTATCGCGGGCTTTTGCCGATCGCCGTCGCGTTTCAGTCCTCGTCGGCGTGACACTCATCGGAAGCATTGGTATCTTTGGCGCTCGATATCTCATCGGCTTCGTGCGGGATTGCCAACCTCTCACCAGCCGTCTCTTGGCCGCCCAAAGAATACGGTCGGAATTGGAATCTGGAGCGCGCTCCATCGCGTTGTGGGCCGAGCCAGCCCCCTATTCGTTTCCACCGGTCGATCTATTTCAATACCGCCTATTGCTTGTGCCCCCCGACGCCCGATTTTCTCTCTCGAACGCTCCAGCGGATATTGTTACCCCACGAACCGATGCCCCCGTGTTTCCGATCGAGATAACGATAAATCTGCGAACCGCCGCGACGGTGCCGCCGCGTCTATTCGCCGCGCCGGCGATCAGTTGGGCGGACCGATCATTTTGCATCCTGCGAATCGCGATAGCCGACTAAATGGCATGCGCGATTCGTGTAGGTTCCGCTGTACGGAACAAGAATCACGAGCCATGAGAAGAAGTTCCGGACTCCGGTTACATCGAACTATTCAAACTCTGCCAACGTCCAAGAACCTTTGTTCCGACAGATTTAATCACTGAGATCGCGGCGACAACGATCAACCCGGCCACAAGGGCATACTCGAGCACTTCCGCACCAGAATCATCCCGGTAAAGACGCACGAACTCTTTCCCGATCCAAGAAAACTGCATAGGGGCCTCGCCAAGTGTGCCAACGAAGATCGGCAATGAAAAAAATCGAAATCTTCCCGATATCGTCGGCAATACCTCACACTAAATACTATCTGGTCTTTCAGCCCCAATTAGTATGAGGGAAAACCCGTAAATTCTAATCTCAGACCCCCCCATCTAGACTTTGCATCATTTCAGGCCGCTGTGGAAACGAACGATACATGCCGGGCAACCAGATCCGCGAAACTCTCGACTTCCATCTTTTGCATGACCCGCGCCCGATGCACCTCGACCGTCCGCTCGCTAATGCTGAGATTGCGGGCGATCTGTTTATTCGCAAGCCCGCCCACAACCAACTCCATGACTTGCCGTTCGCGCGCCGTAAGCTGCGCCAGACGCCTGGATTGCTTCTCGATGACGCCACGATCAGCCGCCGTTTTGCAATCCACCGCAAAGCCCTCGCGGACGCGCTCGACGAGCAACGCCGCTTCACACGGTTTTTCGATGAGGTCGAGCGCTCCCCCGCGCATGACGGTGGCCGTCATGGCCACATCCGCAGTGGCCGTCAGAAAAATGATCGGCATCTGGAATCCGCGAGAACGCATTTCCAGAAGAAGATTCGCGCCATGAATCCCCGGCATCGCCAGATCGATCAGCGCACAACCACTCCGATCCGGCGGACAAACTTCAAGGAATTCCCCACCACATTCGTAACTTTCTACCGCGAAACCCTCTGCCTGGAGAGTCACTTCGATCCAGCGCCTATAAGAACGGTCATCATCAATTATCGAAACAACGGGGTTTGTCGCTCGTTTACCCATCTATCACTCCTCAGTCTTTCTCCCACTCAATCCCTCTTAGCTCCTGAAAGCTCACATCGGCCGTTCTTAGTGCAAGATTTACATGGCTTATTTTGCAAGCGTGCAGATTACGCATTCCCTGCATGGTTTTTTGTTACAACGCTGCATGGTTATTCATGCTGGCAGGCCCGTTCTAGCGCATATTTCAGCTTGGTAGGTCGCTTAAGTGTCGGGGTGCCACACGTCGGCGTACTCGCAGACCAGTGGCACCCCACAACGGGCCACCCGCCCACCCGAAAAATGCGGTAAATTCACCAT
>JBBRMF010000205.1:0-9362 GCA_038230975.1 Tepidisphaerales bacterium | reverse complement strand
TGCCCGCCATACGAATCCATCGAGATAAACCGATACCCTTGCCTGAATCGAGCATCGTGATACGTCAGACCCGTCGGAACGTCATATTCCCCATCCCCACCAAACAGTTGCGTCGTCCGTGCCGTGTTGGCGTTGAAGCCGATCGCTGCTCCAAACGCGTCGTAACCGTAGAGTTGGGCATGGCCGCTGACAGCATCGGGGATGATCGATCCATCGCTCCTCCCGAGCAGTCTTGTGCTGCCATGCCCATCGCGAAGCAGATAGGCGATGCCCTGGTTATCGGTTTGAGCAAGTACAGTCAGGCCCAGCACATAGCCTCGATCCTGCACACCGTTGAGGGTTTCTTCGATCGCCTGCACGTTGCCGGTGGGGTTCATCCGATCCGGCAGGAAGACCCGCGCCTGGGTGCCGGTGGTTTCGCCGACGCGGAAGCCGTCGGTGTCGTAGGCGTAGTAGGTCGGCGTGCCGCCGATCGACGCCTGGATCATTCGGTTCCGCAGATCCCAGGTGTAGGATTCGGTGACGGTGCCATTCACGTTTTTCGTGAGCAGTGAGCCGTTAAAATCGTAGGTAGATGTAGAGGTCGTCGTGTTATTTAAGAGAGTCGAGCTCTCCGCAGTCACTTCATCGCGGGCGTTGATGGCGTAAACCACCGTGGTCGTGCTCGCGTTAGTCCGAACATACTGCGTGCGGTTCCCGGCCAGGTCGAAGGCGTAATTGGCCGTGTAATCGTCGCCGCTGCTGGTCGAACCCGACCGTGTTTCGACTTGCAGCCGACCGAGGTTGTCGTAGGTCCAGTAGATATTCACGGTGGAGAATGGCGTGGTGCTCGTGTCATCGTAGGTCAACTCGGTCACGCCGCTGCGCAGGCCATCATCTCGCAGGGTGTAGTCGTACTCGGCGATCGGCTGGGTGGCGTTGCCGTTGAAGCGTTCGATCTTTTCCACGGTCAGGCGGTTGAGGCCATCGTATTGGTAAAGGGTGCGGTCATTGCTCGGGAGCGTGACGCCAGCCAGGTCGCCGATGCCGTCGTAGGCGTAGGTGGTGACTTCCGGCGTGCCGAAGATGATGTTGTTGCCGTTGGCGACCGTGGGCGTCGAGCCGTTGCGGCGGTCGACCGTCACATGCCACAGCCGACCGAGGCCGTCGTAATCGTACATCGTGTCGCTCACGGCCGAGGTCGAGGCGAGGGTGGCGGTGAAATTCCCCGTCCAGGTGCGGGTCAGGCGGCCGGTGACCGGGTCGTAGGCGTGGTTGACGATGCCTTCGTTGGTGTTGACGCGGGAGATGCCGCCGGTAATCGGATCAAACGTGTAGTTCGTGTGGCGATTGACGGTTGGGGTTGTCACGGAACCGGAATCTTCATCCACCTCCAACGTGCGGCCGAGTTCATCGAACAGCGTTCGCGTGAATTCGGTTGGCGTGCCGGAGACCGTTGGATAGCGGCGTTCATCGACGAGGCGATTCAAATTCTTCCGCAACGCCACCGGAAGCGTGGTATTGTCATCGTACACTTCCTGGGTGACTTGGCCCTTGAAATCCACATCCGTCTGCAGACGGCCATTTAAATCGTAGGTGAAAGTTTCGGTTTTCTGCGGGGTGGCACCATCACTGGGGAGGGTGCGGGTTAGTTCACGACCGTGGTCATCATACGTGAAGGTGGTGATACGGCCCATGGGATCCTGCTGGGAAATCTGGTTGCCGTTGACGTCATATCCATAGTGCCAGTGGGGGCGCGCGTTCAGGGTTGTGCCGACGATCACGGCTTTGCCGGTCCCATCGGTCGTTGAATTGAGATAATCCACCGGCGGCTGCCAGACATCCGTTAGTCGACCCGCGAAGTCATAGAACGAGTCGGTGGCGAGGACGATCGCGTCGATGCGAGTCTCCTGTCGGCCGGTGAGGGTTTGACCCGGCATGCCGACCGTCGTGGGATCGCGGCCGGGGATGATTTGCTGACCGATGCTGTGAATTATTTGGGTGGTAATCACATTCACAGGATTGGTTGTATCGTCAAATCGAATCGAGGTGTCGGTGTTGGCCGCCGAATCGTGATCGGAGACACTGACATGGCCGAGCGCATCGATCGTCCAACTGTTTGCCATTTCCATCGAATTAGCGTTGAGGTGGGCCGGAGCAACATGCTCATAGATGATCAGGTTTGATGAAAAAGCACTGCTGACAGAAAACGTCCCCTTCGGATCGATATCGTGAATGACCAGATATCCATCCGCCGCGTCAGCGTGGTACGGATAAATCGTTGCGCCGGACGGATCCGTGGTGCTGATGGCGTTGATGCTCGCCGCCAGATCTGACAAACTTTGCTTTACAGTAGAGAAGGTCATGCCCGCGGCATGCCCATCAATTGTGAGGGAGTAATTTGCGCCCACGAGCGGGTTTGCCAGGAAAAAGGTGTCGACTTGTTTCCGATTGGAAATCTGCGTGTTCCAGTCTGGCTGGGCGGTCTTGCTGCCGACCGGCACGACGGAACGCGAGCGCAGTGTTTGGCCGTTGGCCGTGTAGTCGGTGGCGGAAGAGGTGCCATCGGCGCCCGTGGATAGACTGACTTGGCCTTGGGCGTTGAATTGGGTGGAGGTGGTCGAAAGCAGGAAGCCAGCGGTCTTGAGCACACCGGCATCGGGTCCCTGGGCGGCATAAAGAGTCGGGCGGGTGCCGTTCGAGGTGAACGCTGTGTCCAAAACCAGCGAAATCATGCCGCCTTTATATCGCTCGGTGCCCACGACGCGACCGAGGGCATCGTAAGTGGTATGCGTCAACTGCGTGACTGTCAAAGCAGGCAAGGTCGGCAAAGCATTGATATTGGCAGCGGCCGGATCCGTGGCGACGGTCACGAAGCGATCCATCGTCCATTCCGCGCGACCGAGATTGTCATAAGCAGTTCGGGTTTCAGTGCCATCGGGATAGAGGGTGCGAATCACATTGCCATTCACATCATAGGTATAGGAAGTGATGCCGCCGTAGGAATCGGTGGTCGTCGCGGCTTGACCGAGCGCATTGTACGTGGTGCTGCTCGTCATCGCATTCTGAGTGCTATCGACGGGCTCAGTGATCGATATAACAATGCCATTGGCACCTGTGCTCGCGTCCAAAGTTCCGATCGTGTTTCCGTCAAGGTACGTTTTTTCGATTGTCTGGGTGAGTTGCCCGTTGGTGTAGACGTTGGTCGAGCCGATCCAATGATCTGCCTCACTCGGATTCTTCCATAACCTGTAGGTATCGACGAGGCGTCCTTCGCCGTCGTAAAGATAGACGGTCTTGCTGCCGACGGTGCCACTGCCATCAATGTAGGTCGTTGTGGATTTCAATTTACCCAGACACGTGCCAGCCACTCCCGCGTCAACATCGGCCGGTAAATAATAGGCGTTCGTAGATTCTATACGGTCTGTACCGATTGTGTTTAGTGATGTCGTGGGCGAAACGCTACTCAAGTCGCCGCCGTAGTAAACACGAATGGTAGAGACGATCATGCCCTTATAAATGCCCGTCGCATTTGTGTACGTGTATTTTGTCCCCTCTCCCAGCGAATTGAGAGAATAAAGGATTTGCCCGTTAACAGTATCATAAATCGAGCCGGATTTATTGCCATTCGAGTCCTCAACAAGCTGTGGCTTCCCATTCAAATATTTATAGAAACTTGTCTTCCGCGCAGTTCCATCCGCGTCATAAACAGTTTCAGACTGCAGTTGTTTGAAGTTCTGTTTATCCTGCGTGCCGTCCGCCGTGATATCGTTGTAGAAAGCGAGCTCGCTGATTTTCTTCGTGGGCAACTGGATATACCGCAAACCCACGGGATCGGGGGCCATCACTTCGAAGGGTTGATAATTGGTGGTCTGCCCTAACGTGCCTTCCACGGACGTTTGGTAGCTCCAGGCGTCGCTAGGATAGCTTCTTACATAAACATAGTCTTGCGCGGTGATGAGGTATTTGATGAGCGTACCGTTCGCATCCCGCACTTCCTTGATGGTGCGCACCACGTTACCGCGATCGTCATAGACATTTTCCGTACCGTTCCCATTCAAGTCGCTGACGGACTGGCTGACGGCAGCACCTTCAAACGCACCCGTACTGACCGGCGCGGTCTTGGCGTAGGTATTGCTCATGCTCTTGAGCAATCCGTTTGAACCGTCCACATATTGAGCCTGCAGAACAACGACGTTTCGGGAATCAGTCACCTGGTTGAGCAGATGTGACGACTGAGATACATCGCCAGCCAACGGCTGGTAGGTGTATTTAACCGTTTGGCCCGCCCGGTTGGTAACGGAAGCCAGTTCATTAAAGGAATTGTAAGTGTAGGTGACCCTTCGCGAAGCGTCCGGTTGATTCGTCGTATCATTTTCACTGGAATTGTTACTGACGGCTGCCCAAAGAATGAGATTGGTTGTCGGATCCTTATGGATAATAAAATGGTATTTATCGGGGGTGGTCGGCTTGTAGTTAATCGTATTCTGGTTGGTGTCGACTGCCGAATCAACGCGCTTGGTGACCGCATTGACGGTGTACTTGATTCCGTCAATGGTCGTCAGCGTGTAGACTCCCCCGAAACTGCTGACTGACGGGTTAAACCCAAACAAGTTGTCGGCGCCGAAAAACTCACCCGACGTTGAGTTTTGCATCAGTGAGTAGTTGCTGGCGAGCGTAAGCGTGGAATTGCTGCCGTCGACTGGAACGAAAAGAGGGATGTACGTATACGAAAGTGAATTGACAGTCCCGGTCTGATTCGGCGTTGGCCTTGGCGTAAACTCAAACGCATGCCGCTCACCGCCGGGCAAAGTGATATAGACCACATCGCCGTATCGGAATGCGGGCTGCCCGGCGGTTACAAACAGACCAGGTGTAGCGGTCGTGGTGACTGCGTCGACACTTTGCTCTTCAAGATGCCAGCCGTATCCAAAATCGGGCGAGTTTTCATTCGTCCGGGTTGAGTCATAGACCCGTGTGATGGTCATCGGTTGACCGTTGGGCACGTTCATCGACAGATCGGTGATAGGTAGGGTGAGATTCCCGACGGTGAAGTTATTCTTAATCTCAATGAGTGCCTGATCGGTCGCGATGTAACCCGTGCCACTTACGGTATTGGTCCCTGTCAAAATCAGTTGATATTCGCCCGGCTGCATTCCAGTGGGATGCAGCGTGGTAATCATCTGCCCGATATCCGGCAGTGTGCCGATGGAGCCGGTCTGCTTGGTGAGAATGACACTCTCTCCGCCAGCAAGCGGTTTCAGTTCAAGCTGATACGTCAAGGTTCCGCCAGCGGGGGCGGACACGAGGATATTCACCGGCGTATCATGATCGATCACCAACCGCGTATCGCTCGTGGGGTGTGCTGCATATCCCGAAGGCATTTGAGCCACTTTCGACTCACTGCTGGTGGTCACTAGCGAATCGCGGAAGATCTGAACCGTCGGTGTGAGCGAGGTTGCGACGACAAAGGTGGAAAGTCCGTTCAACTGCGACTGGCCCGCAGGCGTATAGCTTGCCCGGATGGTGTGCGAGGAGGCATCTGGCGCATTCGACGCCACGTTGTACGTGTATGTCGTTCCGGTTGCGATAGGCGTGGTACTCCCATCAAGGTACCAATTAAAGCTCGGCTGGGATACCAGCGCCACACCAAATTGATCGACGACCGTGGCGGAGTAGGTTTGACTGCTTCCTGGGAGAAGGGTAATGCCCGTGGGCGTCACGCGGATGGAGCTCGCCACTGGCGTGGTGGAGTAATTGACGATGACCGTGTCAAAAGCCACATTTGGATCGGCGTTGAGGCCCGCCGCATCCGTAATCGCCACCTTAAATCTGTAGATTCCCGGCAAGCTGAGCGACGCCGTGGAATTCTTTGAAGAATTTTTGCCTTGAACGGAGAAGGTGGGCATTGTTGCCCCGGCAGGCATATCGGTCGATGCGATTGTCCAGTTATACTTCAGGTTCTTTTCCCCAAAGTCGTCTTGGCCGAGAACACTGAGGTTTGCAACATCTTTGGTTGAGAGCCTGGAAATGGTGTAAGTCGCGCCCTGCGCGAACGTCGGCTTGCTATTGACCGCTCCGGCAATGCCGACTAGCTGCGAAGCTGTTATCCCATTGTCGGTCGCGGTCACTTTATAAAACGCGCCCGTCGCTCCACCGATTATGGCGGTCATGCTGGCAACACCATCAATACGGATCACAGGAGGCGAGTCCGTAGAGATGGAGTTTCCTGGGCCTTCTATTGTCCAACTCACGGGCGCACCAGGCGGGAGCACCATTTCGTTTCCAAACTGGTCTATGCCAACAGCCGTAAACTCCCAGACTGATCCTTGGGGGAGAATCGCGTCGGACGGTTCAACCGTGAACCCCTTTAGAGTTTGGTTTACCGTAACGCTAACGGGTCGACTGACCGAACCGCCGATCGAATCGGTCGCTGTCACACGAAGTAGATAATATCCCGCTGCCTGAAATGTCGCGGTGGTCGTTGCAGCCGTCGACGAATCATTATTGCTAAAGCTGGGATCGGGGGCATTCTCCCATGGTAGATCGATGCTGATGCCAGAGGTCAGGGTCGAAGAGTCCACCGACCAATGGTAGGTCAACGGGCCACCGCTCCCGGGCGCCGGATTGCTCAGCGTAAGGACCGTCGAATTACCGCTGACTGCGGGCGGTGTTGCCGTGACCGTGCCAGCGGTAGGAAGAACCGCAGCAGTCGGATCATAGAGAGTGACCTTGAACCAAGTCGATGTAGATGTGCTGTCCCCATCGGTTACGCTCATCTGATACCATCGGGCTCGTGAAGGATCGGTTCCCACTAGAATCCGGCCCGAAATGTTTACGCCAGTGGTACTGCTAACCGAGGTAATGGCACTGGTGGAACTAAATGAG
Source organism: Tepidisphaerales bacterium (assembly GCA_038230975.1). GTDB lineage: Bacteria > Planctomycetota > Phycisphaerae > Tepidisphaerales > Tepidisphaeraceae > JANXVV01. Next base: position 2,495 of record JBBRMF010000205.1, on the reverse strand, counting down.
AGCGTTCCGTCCGGATTTAGCAAGGTATAAGTCAAAATCGGAGCAGCACCGCCGTCGGAGTCAAGGGCCAATACGTTGAAGTTCACTGTATAGCCGCTTGTATTATTTCCTGTTGCGGTTTGTGTTCCCACGTTGACGGTCGGCGGCAAGTTAACAAGCGGCACCGTAACCACATTGGAAATCACCTGCTGCCCAGCCCCGTCGATCGTGATCAATCGATAGGCATAGGTATGATTCAACGCAAGAGGCGAGTCTATAAAGGTTCCATCCAGGGCTGAAACAGTGGCATAGTTGTGGTTCCATGGACCTCCATCCACGGATTGCTGGACGGTTGCACTGCCATCGGCGGCGGTTGCCCCGGACCAGCTCAATGTGACACTGCGACCTGCACGATTCGCTTTTGCCGTAATGACCAGCGGATCCATGGGGACCGCTTTATAGATCTGAACCTGTAAACCGGGGTGTGCGGCGTTTGTGGTGTTGTCACCGTACGCGTCGTCGTGGAAATTGAGCTGAAGGGTTCGTGTGGTGGTGGGTGTGTAGCCGATGGAGTAACTTCCGTCAGGCGTGGCGTTAGGCGGACCCCAATACGGGAAGTTGGTGACGGAAACCGTCGGATTGTTGACACCGATGCCGTACTGGTAACTATGACCGGTATAGACGCTGTTCGCTAACGGAAGCGGATTCCAATGACCATAAGCGGCATCCGCAATCAGACCATTCGGACCTCCCGAGATTACAATGCTGCCCGAGGCACGAAGCATATAATTTTGGCCCGCCACCAGCGTTGACTGAGAGGTTACAGTAGTGTCGATAGGGGCGACCGGAACGGTTTCTAACAGCACATACCGGACATGCTTCGCCGCAGTGGTTACCTGAACAGGATCGGACGTGAAATCCGTCTGCGGGTTTGAACTCAGATATGGAACCACTCGATAGGAGTAGGTCGTGGAGGGGTCCACCGCGGTGTCTTGGTAGGTGGTTACTCCGGGGCCGACATTGGCAATGTTCTGGTAGTTAATGTTGTCCGTGGATCGCTCGATCCCAAACCCTTCGACGTCCGATGGATCGGCAACCCATTTGAGGTCGACCGGGCCTTCAATGGTTGCCGTTGCAAACAGGGTTGGTTTGGTGACGAGAATCGGTTTATAGCGTAAGGCTACTAATCCTCCTTCTACAATATAAATCGCCCCATCGCTGCCGATGGCTAAACCGTGGATACCGGTTTCATTGTCCGGATACGAAGCATCTGTCGTTACCGGCGAATTTAGTACTCCGCCCGTTCCAAAGTTTGCATCGAGTGTTCCGTCGTTTTTCAATCGCGCAAGCGACACATGATAGTCACGATTCCCTCCTATCGTTCTAAATTGGTGACCCGCCAGCAGTAAATTACCCGTAGAATCCAATGCGCCAAATATCGATCCGTCGCTAGATCGTCCAATTACAGAATCTGGTAGAACGACTGTGCCATTGCCATTGACGCCGAAAGGGCTTGTATCTGGAATACCTGCTGCCGTGTAGCGCACAACAACCCCAAAAGATTCGTCAGGTTCTCTTGAAAGGGGGCTGTCGGTTCGCGCGAAGCCCGCCTTGCCGATCGCGAGAATTTTGCCGTCCGGCTGCACGAGTATTTGCGTGACGCCTGTATTCTCGTCCGACGACAAATACACTCCGTCAGTGAGTACATTGTCCGTAATCTGAGTATTTATTTTTCCGCTTCCATCGCCAAAACCATTTACGCGGAATCCGTTTGCGCTATACTCCGCCAGCACGAAGGCATTTCCTCCATTCCAGGAAAGTAACATGCCGCTTTGATTGGTGAAGGTCTGTCCACCGACTAGAAAAGAGCCGTTTGAAAACACCTGGATGCTGGTCGCCGTTTCTTGAAAGTATTTGGGGAAATTCGTGGGTCCGATTACGTCATTGAAGCTGCCGTTGTTGTTGAACGCGCCTGAATTATCGATCGTACCATCAAGATTAAATCGCGCGATTCCAAATGAGGAGTCGGGGGTCAGGTTGCTTCCATTGGACCAAACGGATGCGTCACCGACTGCGATTAGGTATGCTTTCCCACCAGCGACGACAGGAGGGACGTAGGCAACGGCATTGAAGCGACCCCCGAGACTACCAAAATTAGTGATAGTATACCCCTGAAACGCACCGCCAGAGGCATTGAATGTAAGATCAGGAGAGCCGGTTGCTGTGAATCGTCCAAGTGCCGCGACTGGAGTTGAGCTATTCGTGGGAAAATAGCTTCCACCAACGACAATCGATCCATTGTCCAACAAGAGCAATGCGGGTTTGGGGATGTTGTGAGGGTAATGTGCGGTACCGGGATCGCCCAAGACAAGGCCGGTGTCGACCCATCCGAGTTTAAGTCCGCTATTTGGGTTTTCCGTATCCGGGGCGCCAAATGACGTGTCCAGCGTCAAGTCTTTGTTAAATCGCGCTAGAAACGTGCGGTGGATGAATTCTGAACCTCCGCTGCCGTTGGT
>JBBRMF010000204.1:0-9364 GCA_038230975.1 Tepidisphaerales bacterium | reverse complement strand
TGAGCGGTTTTTCAAGATGGATGTGCGGGAGATCATTCGGCGATTTAAGGCCGCCGGATTGGCTACGATTCCGGGGGGTGGGGGAGAGATTTTTGCGCCGCGGGTTCGACGCCGCATTGGACTTGGGAAATGCACGGGTGACGACTGGCTTCGGGTAATGCGGGTTGCCCATGAAGAGGGGATGAATACTTCCTGCACGATGCTCATTGGGCATATTGAATTCGTGAGGGAGCGCATTGAGCATATGAGCGCGTTGCGGGATATGCAGGACTATGCGCACGCTGGCGCGAGAACGACGAATGACGAAAGTCGAATGACGAATGGAAGAGAAGAAGGTTTCGATGCTGTATCGCGTCGTGTGCAGAAGCGGTGGCGGGGGGTGTTTGCGAAATCGTCATTCGACATTGATTCGTCATTCGGATTTCGTCATTCGTCATTTGGCTCGTACACCGCGTTCATTCATTGGCCGTTCCAACGGGAGAATACTTCTCTAGGTCGGGCGAGAGAATGGGATGAGACGATTCACGGGCCTTACGACGACTCTCCTTTAGAGGATATTCAAAAAGGCCGCATTGTTCGCATGGCCGGCGCGGATGAATATCTACGTATGCTCGCGATCGCGCGGCTTTATTTTGACAACATTCCCTCCCTGCAAAGTTCATGGGTCACGATGGGGCCGAAGATCGGGCAGTTGGCAATGTTCTTCGGGGCCAATGACATGGGCAGCGTGATGATGGAAGAAAATGTAGTCAGCGCGGCGGGCACTTCTTACAAGTTGGAAGAGCGCGAGATTTGCCGGTTGATTCGGGATGCGGGTTGGGTGCCGGTGCAGCGGGATCAATATTACAACGTGTTGAAACGGCATGAAGGTGCCGATTCACCGGATCTGGTGCCACAACTCCATCCGCCGATCCGGGATGTGAAACAGATTGATAAGCAGTTCATCGGGGCAGCGCCGGGCTTGGATGATGGTGCCGATCGCAGTGTGAGGATTCAGTTGCCGTTGCTCGGAGAAATTGCGGAAGGACCGCTACGAGGCAAGGGGGGATAAACGATAACCATGCGGCTCAGCCGCCGGGATTTATCTACTCAGCAAAATATCTCGCGACGGAATCGCTGGACTCTCGTTTAGGAAATACGCGTTATTCAAGGTCGAATGTGACGCTTACGGAAGCCTGCACGGCCATCTGCCCAAGAGGAATCGTTTCGCCGCCTTCACCACCGCCGACCGCTGTCTGAACGGCATTCTGTGACGTGTTGGCATACATATTTCCGTTAAACGAGCGGCCGAAATATCCGATGGACCCTTCGCCGATGGTGCGGGGTTTGCCGATTTTCATGTCCAACTCACCGGCGAGCGCAATCGCTTTTTCTTTCGCGGCTTTGATGGCCATCTTCCGCGCCTGATCGCAGTGCTTTCGCAATTCGGAAGTTTTAAATTCAAATCCGTACAGGAGATTGGCGCCGTTCTTCAATCCGGAGTCGATCAGTCGCTCTAACAGCTTGGTGTCTTTCAGGGTGATTGAATAAATCCGGCGGGTTTCGTACCCTTCGATCGCGCGGCGATTATTTTCATATCGAATTTCGACGTTCAATGTGTCGGTCTTTACGTGTTTGTCTTCAACGCCGAGCGATTTAATAGCCTTGAGCAAGCGCGTTGATTGCTCATCGTTCTGATTCTTGGCTTTGTCGAGACTGGGATCAAAGGTCTGAACGCCAAAATTGACAATCACTTCGTCCGGCACGACGTACACGATCGATTCTCCGGTGATGCTGATCGATCTTGGTGGAGCATGAACCGGCATTTCCTGCGCGACTGATTGAAATGAGAAGATGAAAACTGCGGAGAGCAAACAGGTACAGAAACGCATGAGAACCTCGTCGAATGAACATCATTGTCGTAACGTGCTTTGTTTGACGCAGTCGCACGCAGAAAGTTCCGGTGCGCGACGAATTCATTCTGAGGTTCGATTGTGTGAAATCCGATCATGAGCTTTCCATTCATTTGCCTCTTTCCCCCGTCCTCGTTATTTTACGGACGTTCCGCGCAGCATGATCGGGTACCTTGCGCTATCGCGCCCTTGAAAGGGTCTGCGGGAGTTCTCCCGATTGAAGGAGTATCGGCGTGATATTTGACCGCTTCCTGAGCATGTTCAGCATCGATATTGGGATCGACTTGGGAACTTGCAACACTCTCGTTTGCGTCAAGGGGCAAGGCATCGTTCTGAATGAGCCTAGCGTGGTAGCCGTGAAGAAGGGCACGAATCGCGTGCTGCAAAACGGCAATGCGGTGGGTCTGGTTGCCAAGGAAATGCTTGGGAAAACCCCCGGTTCCATTACGGCCATTCGTCCGTTGAAAGATGGCGTCATCAGCGACTTTGAGATCACCGAGGCGATGCTTGCGTATTTCATTCGGCGTGTACACGGTCGCAAGCACTTCATCGGGCCGCGCGGGGTGATTGCGATCCCGTCGGGAATTACTGCCGTGGAAAAACGCGCGGTGCTCGACTCGGCCGAACGCGCCGGCGCGCGCCGGGTGTTTCTCGTGGAAGAACCCATGGCTGCCGCGATTGGTGCCGGGCTGCCGGTAACCGAACCCACGGCCAGCATGATTGTAGACATCGGCGGCGGTACGACGGAAGTAGCCATCATTTCGCTGGCGGATATCAGCGTGTGCGAATCAGTTCGCGTGGCCGGCGACGACTTCGATGAAGCGATCGTCAACCACATGAAGAAGACCTACAACATGCAAATCGGCGAGCAGATGGCCGAGAAGATCAAGATTGAGATCGGCTCCGCCGCACCGCAAGGCGATAACGAACCGAGCATGGAAGTGCGCGGCCGGGATATGATCAGCGGCTTGCCCCGTAAAACATTGGTCACCACCGCCGAAATTCGTGAGGCGCTTCAGGAACCGTGTACGCAGATCGTGGAAGCCGTCACCCGCACGCTTGAATTGGCCGAACCGGAATTGGCCGCTGATTTGGTGGACAACGGCATTACGATGGCCGGCGGCAGTTCGATGCTTCGCGGTCTCTGTACCGTTATCAGTAACGCGACCGGGCTGGATGTTCGATTGGCCGAAGACCCGCTGACTTGCGTCGCCCGTGGAACGGCGGTCTATCTGGAAAATCTGGAACTCTGGAAAGACACGATGGAGAGCGATCGAGATGGCATGTAATTTCATCCCCTCCCCCCATGAGTACATGGGGGGAGGGGACTTGAGTCCAGACACGGAAGTCGACGATGCGATTTAATCGAATCCTACTCAGCTTAATGGCACTGGCGGCCATCAGCGCGCTGGCAATGCCGCCGATGATGGGGGATTCGATTCGCAAGATCAGCATTCTTTTCATGCCGATCTCGTCACCAGTAAGACGCATCGCCGGCTCCGTCGATTCGCGGATTGTTAAACCCATCCCCACTCCCAGTGCGGAAATAAACGCACGCCGCACGGCGGCGCAATTGCAGGATGACAATGAGACTCTGAAATATCAGGTTCAGTTTTTGGACGATGAAAACAAACGCCTTCACGCCAAGCTCGATGCGCTTGGCAAGCTGGAAAGCAAAACGGCCGTCAGAATGGTGCCCGTTGTCGGCGGTGACCTGGGAACGCAGCAAGTTCTGATTCTTCAGCCCGGCTCCGGGGATGGAGTCACGTCGAACATGCCGGTCGTCTATCTCCCGCGCAATCTGGCCGGTAAGCTTGAAGTGGTTGGGCTGGGCGCGGCGCGAGTGCGTCTGATCTCGGATCGCAATTTCACGGTGACCGGCATCTTCCAGCGTGAACATAAGGATCTCGGGAGGTTTCAAGATATGCCTCAGCCTTTGAAGACGATGGAAGGTATGGGCAAAGGTAAGATGGTGATCCGGTCCGTCAAGAAAGAGGAAGCCGCCCCACCGGGTCATCCGGAACTGAGTTTGGCGGTTGGAGATCAGTTTGTGGTCCGGGACAAGGATCTGCCTGAAGAGGTTCAAGGCTACAAGCTCGGTGAAATTGAATCGATCTCTGATAGCAAACAGCCCCAGTTCGTGACGATCGTTCTTCGCCCGGATCAGGATTTGATGAAGCTTCGGGAAGTCATTTTGCCGGCAAAAAAGTAGATGGTTTAACCTGTGCGTTTTTTCCCTTTTTTCATTCTCGCTTACGTGGCACTGAGTGTTCAGGTTGGGCTGACCGGTTACGGATCGATTTATCAAGCGCGGCCTAATTTAGTCTTGCTGGTCGCCATTTTCATTGCCGTCAATGCGCATCGCGATGCGGCTTTACTGGGATGCTTCTTGCTTGGGTTTGCCCAGGATCTGCTCACCAGCCAATCACCGCTGGGATTGAATGCTCTGTCCTATAGCCTGATTGGAATTCTGGTGATCAACACACAGGAAATCGTCTACAGCGATCACTTCCTGACCCACATTTCGCTGGGACTTTTGAGCGGATTGGTCTACGCATTTCTGATTTACGCACACGGTTGGATCTATTATTCGTTGCTCCACGCCTCGGCGAAAATGGCTCGACCTTTTGTCGGGCCGCTGGTGGTCAGTGCGTTCTACACCGCTGGGTTGGCTCCCTTTGTGCTTGCATTGCTGCGGAAGATGAAACGCATTTTCGGTTTCCGACCTCTCCGCTCGCACGGCAACGGGCGGCGATAGCACTGGCAGAGCTATGTTTGAACGTCGCCTTAAATTCTTTCTCTCGATTATCTTCGTGATGGCCGGAGTGATCGTGATTCGCGCTGCGCAACTACAATTGTTTGAGAGCAACGCATGGCAGCGCTTGGCTGATAAAGCCATGCAGCAGTCGATGTACATCGACACGCCGCGCGGAAACATTTTCGATCGAAAAAACAGGAAAATCGCGTTCGATGATCCCTGTGTCGATGCGGCAGTGGAGTACGGGGCCATCGCGCTTGATCCCAACTGGATCAAAACCCAGGCGATCAAGCGCCTGAAATCACGGGGCGAATATCTCAAGTCCGCGATTTCTCGCGATCGACGGGTGGAAAATGAGATTCAGCAGGTCAATTCCGATATCGAGCGAATGTGGCAACTCCTCGGCGAGGTGTCCGGAAAAGACGAAGAGGAAATCACCAATATTCGGACGGAGATTGACGCTCGCATCAAGTTCATTCATCGAAAGACCTGGTATCAGCACTACGATACGATCAGCAAAGGGGGGAAAGTATCTCCGTGGTTGCGTTGGTTGCTGAATGCGAAGGGGAATACGAAGGGGAATACCAAGGATCAGCAGCATGTCGACGAGATTGATGCGTCGGCGATTCCGGTGAGCGAGCAAACCCAGTCTCACGTCATCCTTTCGGAAATCAGCAATGACGTGCAGAATAAATTGCGAAAGATTCTGCCTGGCTGCCCGGGCCTGGAGCTGCGCGAAAGTACCCATCGTCGCTATGAGGGCACGGCGGCGGTTGCGATTTCGCATTTGCTGGGGCACGTTTCTCCCGTCAATCCGAAAGAAGTGAATGATCCGGCCAATTTGGATGTCGAAATACTGCGGCGATATTTGCCGCGCGATTTGATCGGCCGCGACGGGCTGGAAGGTTTAGCCGAACCGTTGCTCCGAGGCACCAAGGGTCAACTCATCCGCTATGCCGGCAATAAGACGCCCGTCGAAATTGAAAAGGCCGTGCCCGGAAAAGATGTCACGGCGAGCATTGATGTTGAGCTTCAGGCGCAGATTCTAAAGTCATTCAAGTCACTTAAGGCACACGACAAAATGGAGGGTAATAAAGAAGTGACCCTTCAAGAACTGCACGGCGCTGCCGTGGTGATTGATGTCAAAACCAACGAAGTTTTGGCGATGGCATCCTATCCCACATTTGACGCAAACAAACTTGAACAGGATTACAAAAAGTGGGTGCGAGATAAGATCCAGGACCCGCTTCTCAATCGCGCAACGCTCGCGCATGAACCGGGATCGACGGTCAAGACGATCATCGGTGCGGTTGCGGTGAGTGAAGACGTGATTCGATATGACAAGGGGATTCTTTGCACCGGCTACATGCATTACAAAGATCACAAGACGGGGAGGGATATCCGCATCGCAGGGACCAATCGATGCTGGGTCGCCAGCATGTACGCGAGTCGGGGGTTAGATGTCGCGAAGCATCTATATCCCATTCCGCATAGAGGTGTGTATAACAACCTTGACGGAGAACTGGTCTTGAAAGATGCACTGGAGCGGAGCTGCAACGTGTATTTTCAGACCGTCGCCGACGATATGCACTTGACCGGGGTGGTCGGGGCATTGTCGCGATTTGGGCTGGGGCAGAAAACGGGAATTGGCATTCCGGAATCGAGCGGTCGGCTTCCGAAGCCGCATCCGCTTGCACCGGGGGCGATGTATGAAAGCGAGTCGGATCGAAGAATTGGTTGGTTGGCGGGAATCGGGCAAGGGCAGGTCGCGGCCACCCCGTTGCAGATGGCGAACGTCGCCGCAACGTTCGCCCGGGGCGGAAGCTGGATGCGACCGAAATTGTTGACCGGTGAAAGCGCCACCGCGATCTATCCGCATTCCGCAGCAGACGTTCGCGACATGAAACTTTCACCGCTGGCGCTGCGCGAAGTGAAAGAAGGCATGTTGAATGTCGTGCGAAAGAATCATGCCGGGAGTGGCGACGAATTGTACCGGCCGGATTTTGAAGTTGCGGGCAAGACCGGTTCGGCCCAGGCGGGAAAATTCTCGTTTGAGCTTCGAGATGGCCAGGACAACCCGGTCTGTGAACCGGACGCAAATGGCGTGGAAGGAAAAGGGCGCCCAATTCACCGTGTTTTCGAACCTGGCACGAAGGATCATCTCTCAGAATTGCCCTGGTATTACGAAGGGGTTGGTGAGGGAGGTCAGCATCTGGCCCATGCGTGGTTCATCGGTTACGCGCCGGCAGACCATCCGCAGATCGCTTTTTGTGTGTTCGTCGAATACGGTGGGAGTGGCGGTATGGTTGCCGGGGCCCTGGCACGCGATGTCGTTGAAGCGTGCGTTCAACACGAATACATTACAATCGACTCGCCGAAACTTTCGACTGGCAATTGAGTGTGATCGCCAGACTCCGTGACGAGGCGAAAATGTTTCGGAAAATGTAGGAGGTTGTTCTTGCCCGATTCGATTCCCACAACCCGTCCCATTACCCGCAAGGCTTTACGCCGCAGTTGGAGCGAGCCGGCGGTTCGGAGATTATGGATGACCGCGCTGGCGGTTCTCGGGGTCTTCGGATGGGTCTTGTTCGACCAGTTAACGATTGCCCGGAGCGGTCATTTTCGACTCGATCACTGGACGCGAATCGATGCGGCAAAGCTTGAGAAAATCGGTGATACCACGCGCGCTAACTATCGCGTGACACCCGATATGCTGGCTTCGCGGCCGGTAAAAATTTCCTACCGCGACGCCGCCGGCGCGTCCCATGAACTGGAAGGGACGCTTGAAGCCCAAAAAAATGCGCTAAGCCCCGGGCAAAGCATCCCCATTCTCGTCGATCCAAAAAATCCTTCACACTGGACGGATCGCGTCACACCCGTCCCGCTGATCGAAGAGTTGATGGCTCCACTGCTGTTGCTCCCGCTCCCATTTATCTTTGGGCTGGCGGCATTCTGGCAACAAAAGCGGATACTTAACCTATGGCGAACCGGAATCCTCCGCGAGGGGATTGTCGTGCGTCGAAGGAATTCCGCCACCGCGCCGCAATCCTCAATCGTTCTTTGCACGATACAACCGAATCGCGAAAGTCGATTGGTGAGCGTGTCTATTCCCCGATCCGTGGCCCGCTTCGAGCCGGGCGATCCGATTAAACTTGTGACGCCATCCGGTGATTCCACTCGAGCCATCGCGTCAATACTGTACGAGGAATCGTGAATCGATTTTGGGCGCAACTCGGCATTGCAACGAACTGGCCTATCCTGGTTGCGGTCGTGGTGTTGACCGCCGTTGGATGCGGAAGTATTGCCGCCGACGCAACCGCAAATGTGCGCATGCAGCTTATTTTCATGGCCATCGGGGCCGTGGGAATGTTTCTATTCCAAGCCGTCAACTATCAGGAGATCGGGCGATACTCCTGGCCGTTCTATTTCCTGAGTCTGCTGCTGGTGATCTACACCGTAATGCCCGGCGTACCTCGATCCGGATTCGGAAGCGTCCCCAATATCAAAGGCGCACAGGCCTGGATTGACTTTGGGCCACTGCATCTGGAGCCGGCGGAATTGATGAAGCTGGCGTTTTGCATGGTGCTCGCCCGGTACCTGCGATTTCGATCCAACTATCGAACGCTCGGCGGATTGTTGCCCCCATTCGCACTGGCGCTCGTGCCATTGGTGTTGATCCTCAAGCAACCGGCGTTGGGTATGGCGTTGCTCTTCATCCCGGCGTTGTTTTCAATGTTATTTGTCGCCGGCGCAAAGATCTCACATCTCTGTGGAGTCGTGGCGTTGGGGATCGCGTTCGTCCCGGTTGTATGGTTCGCCGGAACAGGCGTGCCAGTGTTTCGGCACTTGCCTTCATTACTGAAAGATTATCAGCGAAACCGAATCAAAACGCTCGTGAGTAACGACGGCAATCAGGCGCAAGGCCTGGATTTCCAACAGGAGCATGCGTTGATCGCGATCGGGTCCGGTGGATTCACCGGAAAGGGCTTCGGTCATATTCCGGTTGGATCTCGTGTACCGGAGGCGCATAACGACATGATCTTCGCGTTGATCGCCGAACAATTCGGATGGGTCGGCACGCTTATTTTGCTGACCGCGTATGTCGTTCTCTTCGCAGCGGGTGTGGAAATTGCCGCCGCTACGCGCGAACCCTTCGGGCGATTGCTGGCGATCGGCATAGTCTCCATGCTGACCAGTCAGGCATTCCTCAATCTGGCAGTCTGCCTCCGACTTGCGCCGGTCACAGGCATCACGCTCCCCTTTGTAAGTTACGGCGGCAGCAGCATGCTTTCGAGTTTCCTCGCCGCCGGGCTGCTGCTCAATATCGGTCAGAATCGGCCACTGGTTCTAGCCCGCAGTTCCTTTGAATATGAATGAAATCACTTCTGGGTGAGCGCCACCTCTTTAACCCAGATTTTTCCTTTTTCGGTTCCCATCACAAACCCGATTCGATTCTTGCCAGCCACGGTTTGATCTGCCTTGAACTCAAACTTGAAATCCTTCCAATCCTTCTGAAGCTCAACCGTTTCCGTCAGTCCGACCAGATGCCAGTCGTCCTGATCGATCCCGGCGTTCACCAGAATGGAACGGTCGGCCAGGGCTTTGGCTTTAAAAGTGATGACGTACTCCTTGCCATCCTTCAGATCCAACCCGGTTTGAAAGGCTTGAATATGCCAATCGGTCCCATCGCTCTCGGTGACCTCGAAGATAATCG
>JBBRMF010000203.1:0-9402 GCA_038230975.1 Tepidisphaerales bacterium | reverse complement strand
CGCACACCGGTGACGGATATCGAACAGTTCAAGAAACTCTACGAAGATTTCCGCAAAACCAGCAAAAAAGAAGCGGTGGTTCTGGAGATTCTGCGCGGGGTGAATACGGAAGTCATCCGCATCGAACCGCCACAATGATTGATACTGATCCCTGGTATTGGTTTTTCGGGTTTATTTAGCTGGCTCGCTTGCGAGCCGTGCCGTACGCCTCCTCAGGGCAGCAGAACACGGGCCGCAAGCGACCCGGCTAAATAAATCGACATTAGTAGCGGGGGACCCTCGCGATCCCAGGAATGTCGGCGGTTCCGAAAGTGCCTCCCTTGCATTGCCCCCGGACTTTCATAAGATATTCCTTCCGATTCGCGGGGCAGATAGCTCAGCTGGTAGAGCAATGGATTGAAAATCCATGTGTCGCCGGTTCGATCCCGGCTCTGCCCATTCGAGTAACAAACCCTGCCAATGGCGGGGTTTGTTTTTTTGAAGAGTCACGAGGATTGGTCGGATGAGTTGATCGGTGATATTCTCGTCGACCAACGTCAGGAGCCATGCATATTCGCCTTTCCAAATCGTTCCACTTCGAAGCCGCCCATGATCTGCCGACTTTTCCGGAAGGTCACAAATGCCGGCGGCTGCATGGTCATTCGTTTAAATTTGATGTGGTGGTCGAAGGTGAGGTGGCCGCTGAAAAAGGCTATCTCATCGATTACGGCGACATTAAACAAGCCACGGAACCGATCGTGAAACAACTGGATCACTACTATTTAAATGACATCCCCGGCCTGGAAAATCCGACCAGCGAAAACATCGCCCGATGGCTTTTTGAGAAGCTGCAACCCAGCCTTCCGATCCTTTCTGCCATCATCGTTTACGAAACCTGCAGCTCGATGTGCGAATATCGCGGCAACTAATCGATAAAACAGTGAATTTGTAGCGATTGTCCGGCCTGATTTATTCAGTTTCGATCAATCTTAGAATTATCTTGACAACTAATGAGAAGTTTTGCATACTTCTGACAGTTATACGGCGATAAGGAATCTTCATGGCAGCGACCGCTACCCAATCATTGAATCGCAGGGATGTTGAGCAACTGGTTCGCGAAGTGCTAACGCAGAAGCTGCGTGGCGGCCCTTCATCCGGCGGTGAGCGGATGGCGGTTGAACCGAACCGCGCCGGTGGGCCGCCCCATCCGCTGGTCGTCAATGTTTCCGCGCGGCATATGCATGTCAGCCAGGCGGATCTGGAAACCCTCTTCGGCCCAGGTGCCCAACTGACGAAGATGAAAGATCTTTACCAGCAAGGTGAATTCGCCAGCGAACAACTGGTAACGGTAGTCGGCCCCCGCCAGCGAATCATCCCAAACGTTCGCATCCTCGGACCCCTTCGCAACTACACCCAAATTGAATTGTCTTACACCGACGGTGTGTATCTCGGCCTCGATCTGCCGCTCCGCACGAGCGGCAATCACGAAGGCACCCCCGGCTGCACGGTGCTTGGCCCCAAGGGCGCCATCAACATGACCAAAGGCGTCATTCGTGCCGAACGTCACGTCCACATGTCGACCGAAGACATGGCCTACTACGGCGTCAGAGACGGCGACTATCTGAAACTCAAAATCGACGGCCCCTGTGGCCTCACCCTCGACCGCGTCAAAGTTCGCTACCACCCGAAGGTGGTTCTGGAAGTCCACATCGATACCGATGAGGGCAACGCGTGTGACCTGGAATCGGCGACGAAGATGGAGCTGGTGAAGTGAATTTTGGCCGCGATGCGAGAAAAATCCGAAACTCGAAAATAGAAATTCGAAAAAAGCTCGAATGGAAAGTCCGAAATCAAAGCAATCTGACAACTTAGAATGCACTTTTAAAATTTGAGCTTCGAGCTTTTTTCGGATTTCAGATTTCAGATTTCGAATTTTAGCTCAAAGCCCCTAACTCAAAGGACCCAAATGCCCAGCGAAGCCCTCGGACTACTCGAATGCAAAGGTCTCGTCTGCCTGATGGAAGGCACTGACGCGATGCTCAAGTCGGCCAATGTGGAAATGGTCGGCTGGGACAAATGCGGCAGCGGCATGGTGACCGCCTTCGTCAAAGGTGACGTTGCCGCCGTGAAAGCCGCCGTGGATGCAGGCGCTGAAGCGGCCGGTCGAGTCGGCACGGTCATCAGCGTTCACGTCATCGCTCGCCCGCACGATGAATTGGGTGGCATGCTCCCCAAGCCAAAAGCCTCTGCCAAAGCAGGTGATAAATCGCCGGCACAATCGGCGATGGCGATCGGCCAGATCGAAACCAAGGGATGGGTTGGCCTGGTTGAAGCGACCGACGCGATGGGCAAAGCCGCCAACGTCGAGATCGTCAAGACGATTCAGATCGGTGGCGCGTTTGTCACCACGATTGTTCGCGGCGATGTCGGTAGCGTGAAGGCTGCCGTTGACGCCGGTGCCGAAGCCGCCGGCCGCGTGGGTGAATTGGTGGCGTCGCATGTGATCGCCCGCCCGCATCCTGATCTGCTGGCCGGTTACGGCGCAGCCTAACTAATCGAAAGACGCAGCGAAACCCTACATAGCCCCCGGCATGCCGGGGGCTATGTAGGGTAAATAAAGTCTCTTTAACATGCTCATCCTCGTTGCCAACCTCGGTTCCACCAGCTTCAAGTTCAAGCTCTTAGACATGAGCAAGAACGGCGAAGAAGTGGCGCGCGGCGGCTATGAGCGGATCGGTCAACCCGGTTCCGACTACGCCAGTCACGCCGACGTGATCGACGTGATTCTAAAACAGTTGGTGAAAAAGCCCGACGCCATCGGATTCAAAGCCGTACATGGCGGGCCCATCAGCGGCGCGGTGCGAGTGACCGATGAAGTCATCGCCACGATGCAACAGTTTGCCGATGTGGCACCCGCTCACAATCCGCCGTACATCGCCGCGATGAAAGCCTTCGCGGAGAAGCTGCCCGGCACGCCGCAGGTCGCGGCGTTTGAAACGGCTTTTCATCAGACGATTCCGATGGCCCGGCAAGTCTACGCGATCCCGAACGAGTGGACTGAAAAGCTCGGCATCCGCCGTTACGGATTTCACGGCGCTTCGCATAAATTCATCGCCTCGCGCGTGGCGGAACTGGTCGGCAAAGAAAAATCCAAGCGCATCATCAGTTGTCATCTCGGTGGCAGCTCGAGCATTTGTGCGATCCTCGATGGCAAATCGGTTGGCCATAGTATGGGCCTGACCCCGCAGACCGGTTTGCCGCAGAACAACCGCGTGGGTGACTTCGATACTTTCGCGTTGCTGCGACTGGTGAAGCATGGCTACACCATCGACGACATTCTGAAAAAACTCGGCAAAGAAGGTGGCCTTCTCGGCATCAGCGGTGTTTCCAACGACATGCGCGATATCGAAAAAGCCGCCGCCGCCGGCAACGGAAAAGCCCAGTTGGCGATCGATGCTTTTGTCGACAGCGTGCGGCATTACATCGGTGCCTACCTGGTAGCCCTGGGTGGAATTGATGTGTTGGTCTTCACCGGTGGCATCGGTGAAAACGGCGCGATGATTCGCCGGGCGATCTGCCAGAACCTGCGGTTCGCCGGGCTACAGTTGGATGATCAAAAAAATAATGTACGCAGTCAGGAAGTGAAGATTAGTGCCGTCGAATCCGGCGCTGAAATCTGGATTGTGCCGACGAATGAAGAAATTGTTGTGGCACGGCAAACAGAAGCAGTTTTGAATACAAACTAGTCCGTTGTCCGTGGTCAGTGGTAAGTTGCATTTCAACAACTGACCACGGACCACGGACGACTGACCAACACGGAGTGATCATGGCAAACGGTGAAGCAATCGGACTGATCGAAACCAAGGGAATTGTCGCCGCGGTCGAAGCCCTCGACGCAGCGCTCAAGGCCGCCAATGTCACGTTCGTCGACCAGCACAAAGTCGGCAGCGGGCTCGTGGCGATTACGGTGCGTGGCGACGTTGCCGCCGTCCGCGCCGCGGTTGATGCCGGTGCCGAAGCCGGTGGCCGTGTCGGTGAAATCGTCAGCGTCCATGTGATCCCGCGCCCGCATACGGATGTCGCGAAGATTGGATAGTCGGCAATGACGAATCACGAAATTCGAATACACGAATGAATGCGTCCCGTATTGCACGGCACTCTTCGACTCGTTGTTCGTGAATTCGTCATTCGTGATTGATTCGTGAATTCGAATTTCGTCATTCGTTATTTTCAGGAATCCCCATGTTTCTCGCCCGCGTAACCGGTCACGTAGTTGCCAGCCAGAAGGACAAGATTCTTCTCGGTCAGAAGCTCTACGTCGTCGAACCGCTGAATGTGAAGTACGACGACTCCGGCAAACCGGCGTCGCTCGGTAACACCGGCCGTGCCATCGTGGCGCTCGATTCGGTCGGTGCCGGTGAAGGTCAACTGGTATTGGTCGTGCAAGGCAGCAGTGCCCGCATGACCGAGCAGACCAAGAACCTCCCTGCCGACGCCGTCATCATCGGGATCGTCGATTCAGCGACGTTTGGCGGGAAAGCGTTTTATCAGGCGAGCGGCGAATAACGAAATTCGAATTCACGAATGACGAATGAAATCCCTTCTTTCGTGAATTCGAATTTCGTTATTCGTTATTTGCAATTTTGAGCAAGCAATCCATGGACACAGCCCTCATAACCGATGTCGTAGCCGAAGTGATGAAGCGGCTCAACAGCCGCGGCGCAAGCCCTCGCGCTGGTGAAACCGTTGCCGCCGAAGAACCCAGGCGCGCCGAAGGTTACGCCCATCCGCATCGCATTCAGGATCCGGTGGGTCAGTATGGCGTTTTTGCCAATGTCGATGACGCGGTCAAAGCCGCCACGGAATCGCAAGCCAAGCTGATGAAGCTGACGCTGGAGGATCGCGATGCGATCGTGAAGCTCATCAAAAAGACCGCGAAAGACAACGCCGCCGCCTGGGGCAAGATGGAGCTGGACGAAACAAAAATCGGCCGCCTCGATCACAAGATCGAAAAGCTGCAAATCCTTGAGCTAGTGCCCGGCGTTGAATTTCTCCGGACGTATTGTGACAGCGGCAGCAACGGGGTTTGCCTTGATGAAGCCGCGCCGTTTGGTGTGATCGGCGCGATCACCCCGGTGACGCACAGCGTGCCCACGTTGTCCGCCAACGCCGTAAGCATGATCGCCAGCGGTAACGCCGTAATTTTCAACCCGCACCCCAGCGGCGTGAACTGCGCCGCCCATGCCGTGCGCGAATATAACAAAGCCATCGCCGCGAAGTTCGGCATTGATTCGCTGCTTACCTGCATCGCCCCACCGACGCTTGAAACCGCCGAAGCGATTTTCAATCATCGCGGAATTGCGTTGACGGTTGTCACCGGAGGCCCCGCCGTCGCCCGCGCCGCACTCGCCGCCAAGAAACGCGCCATCGTCGCAGGCCCCGGCAATCCGCCGGTGGTCGTCGATGAAACTGCCTGTCTCGACAACACCGCGTCTTCAATTGTCAAAGGTGCCGCCTACGACAACAACCTGCTTTGCATCGGTGAAAAAGAAGTCTTCTGCGTCGAAGCCGTCTTCGACAAGCTGATGGCCAAGATGGAAAAGCACGGTGCCTTCATCCTGAACGCCCAGCAGATCGACACGCTGACGAAAAAAGCATTCACCCCCGGTTCCGACGGCAAACTGCACGTGAACAAAGATTACGTCGGCCGCGACGCCAGCTTCCTCGCGGCGGCGGCAGGCACTTCAGTGCCCCCATCCACCCAACTTTTAATTGGTGAAACCAAGTCCGATCACCTTTTTGTTCAGGAAGAACAAATGATGCCGTTCGTCCCATTTGTGCGCGTGAAAGACGTGAATGAAGCGATGGACCTGGCGATTCAGGCCGAGCACGATTATCGCCATACCGCGATCATCCATAGCCGCAACATGGATACGGTGACGAAGTTTGGAAAACGCGCCAACACCACTTTATTCGTCGTGAATGGCGCAAGCCCGACCGGTTTGGGATTGGGTGGCCAGGGCTTCCTCAGCTACAGCATCGCCACCCCCACGGGTGAAGGAATCACGACACCGTTGACGTTCACCCGATTTCGCCGCGTGATGATCGCCGGAAGCCTGCGGATGATTTGAGATTCGGTGGCATGGGCGTCTCGCCCGTGCATTTTTAGGCAAGGAGCACTGGCGAGACGCCCATGCCACGAAATACAATGCAACTTGGAACCGTCATCGGCCACGCCACTTCAACGATCAAGCATGCCTCCCTGAACGGTTGGCGGCTGGTGATCGTGCAGCCCTTGAACGTCAAACGCGAACCCGAAGCCGACCCGGTCGTCGCCGTCGACAAATACAACGCCGGCGCGGGCCAGACGGTGATTTTAAACTCGGATGGTAAAGGTGCCCGCGAATATGTTGGCAATGATAAAAGCCCGGCGCGATGGTTCGTGATCGGGCTTGAAGACATGGATGAAATCAGAACCTCGAAATCAGAAACTCGAAAAAAGTTCGAAGGATAAAATGCGAAAACATGCGTTCTAAGCTTCTGATTTTTTCTTTCGAACTTTTTTCGGATTTCAGATTTCGGATTTCGAGTTTTTAAGACATGATTTTCACCGCCCGCCAACTCGAAGACCTCCACCGCAGCCACGGGCAACTCGTGCTGCCGTATGGCGCGCGACTGTCTCCGCTGGCTACCGACTGGGCCCGCGCCAAGAAAATCACCATCGGCTACAGCAACGTCGAGGCTCCGAAACCCACGATCCAACCGATTGGTCAATCAAACAAACTCACCACCGATGGCAGCCCATTTCTCTGGTGGTGCGATGGCGCCTGCGGCGCGGCAAAAGCTGCTATAAGTGCGCAGGCAAAAGAAACGAACCTCAATCTGATCGACCTTCCCGCCGATGCCAAAAATATCGTCGCGGCCATCAAACATCTGGCGATCGAAGTGAAATCCAGTCGAGCAACGGGCGGTGTTTTCCTCGTGCAGACCGGTGCCATGCCGATGCTTTTTGCCAATCGATGTCCGTCGCTTCGCGCGGTGCTCGGCACGTGTCTTGAATCCGTCGAGCAGGGCATTCAGTCGATTGCCGCGAACGTGCTGATCATCGAATATCCGTACAAAACACTTTCGCAGATCAAGAATTTGCTTAGCCGATTTGTAAGAGCCGGCCAACGTCCGCTGAGTGATGAAGTGAAGCAACAGCTTCAGGAGCTTTCATCATGCGGATAGGTAAAGTCGTTGGCCGTGTAGTGATGACACAGTTGCACGAGTCGCTCGTGGGCGGCCGATTTTTGCTGGTGGAAGTGCAGGATCGTTTTTCCCTGACCGGCCAGCCGCGAAAAAGCACCGAGTCGTTAGTCGTCTACGACCACTTCGGTGCCACCGACGGCGACCTGATCGCCTTCACCGAAAGCCGCGAGGCGACGATGCCGTTTTACCCGGAAAAAAAAGTCCCGATCGACGCATACAACGCGGCGATATTGGAGCAAGTGACCGTGGAAACTGAACTCTAGATTTACCACGAAGGCACGAAGACACGAAGGAAATTGCAAAATGTATTTTGATTTTCTTCGTGTCTTCGTGCCTTCGTGGTCATAAGGAATTTTATGGCCTATACCAAAAGCACTACCGTGTCTGAATTTAAAATGAAGGAGCAAATGTGCTCCATCGGCCGTCGCATCTGGCTCAAGGGATTCTGCGCCGGCAACGAAGGCAATCACTCGTACCGCATCGGTGAAAATCGCTTTCTCTGCACGCCGACCGGCATCAGCAAGGGCGATCTGAAACCCGATCAGATTTGCACCGTCGACGGCGACGGTAAACAGCTCGCCGGCAAGATGAAGCGGACGAGCGAATTTCTGATGCACGCCGCCATCTACAAAGCGCGGCCTGATGTGAACGCCGTCATTCACAGCCACCCTCCGCACGCCACTGCATTTGCCATCGCCGGCGTCGAACTGCCGACCTGCATTCACCCGGAAGCCGAAGTGTTCCTCGGCCCGGTGAAAACCGCGCCGTATGTCACGCCGGGCGATAAACGCCTCGGTGAATCGATCCTTCCATTCGTCAAAGACAGCAACACGATTCTCATGGGCAATCACGGCGTGGTCTGCTTCCACAAGGACATGGAGTACGCCTACTACCAGCTTGAAATTGTCGATGCTTACGCCCGCATTCTACTGCTCACCAAGCAACTCGGCTCCGTCAACACGCTCAACGCCAATGACATGGTCGAGCTCGTCAAGCTGAAAGAACGCTTCGGTTTCGATGACCCTCGAATGGCCGACGCGAAAAAAGGCCAGGTCGCCTGCTCAACCAGCGATTACATGTCGCGCGTCAGCGGTGACTTCGGCGGTAAAGGCCGCATGAGCAGCAACGGCGGCACGTGTGCCGTCCCGCAGCCCTCGGCCATCGAGCGCGCCATCTCGCAGATGACCCCGCAGAAATATAGCGAAGCCGATGTCGAACAACTGGTTCAAACCATCACCGATCAGATCATGGCATCGACCTAGGCTACAAAAACACGGAGTTGCCACGGATAGGGCACAGATGAACACGGATGAAAGACAATTCAAATATTGCTCTTGATCTAAGTACATCTGTGCCCGATCCGTGGCCAAAATCTCTTTGATTTTACTCTTCCAGGAAGCACGGCAATGAAAGTTTCAATCATCGGTGGTGGCGGTCGAGTCGGTTCCAATGCGGCATTCGCGCTGCAGTGCGCGGGGCTGGTCAGCGAAATCCATCTTCTTGACGCGAACGAACAAATGGCTCAAGGCGAAGCGCTCGATCTGCTGCACGGCACGAGCGTGATCGGCGATCAGAAGATCTACGCCGGCGGCTATGAAAAATGCGCCGATGCAGATTTGATCTGCATCACCGCCGGGCTTCGCCGCAAGCCGGATGAAAGCCGACTGGATCTGATCAATCGCAACGTGAGTTTGTTCAAGCAGATTCTCGAATCACTGAAAACCGCCGGACTGAAAAAAGACGCGATCATTTTTATCGTCTCCAACCCGGTCGACGTGCTGACACGGCTGGCAATCGACTTTTTGAAATGGGACCCGTCCAAAGTCATCGGCCTGGGCACGCAACTGGATACGGCGCGTTTCCGTTCGCTCATCTCGCTCGAAACCGGCCTGCCGCCCAGCCAGATCAAAGCCCTCATCCTTGGCGAACATGGCGACAGCATGGTCCCCATCTGGTCCAGCGCCACCGCCGCCGGGTTGTCGTTGATCAAGATGCCGAATTTCGGATCGAATGTTCAAACCAAAGTATTCGATCGCACGAAGACCAGCGGGGCCGAGTGCATCAAGCTTAAAGGTGGTGCGGGTTGGGCGGTTGGCCTCACAATCGCCGAAGTGATTCATGTGATCACGCTGAATCAGCCGCAGATTTTACCGGTTTCGACGCAACTTAATG
>JBBRMF010000202.1:0-9415 GCA_038230975.1 Tepidisphaerales bacterium | reverse complement strand
GGAGTGTGCATTACCATGAATGGTTGCTCCGCTCCGATTAGGTACAGCGAGAAAAGTCCACGCAGCTTGGGCGGAATGATGCCGGCGTCTCCGGATGGCAGTATCTCGGTGGGCCCGATCGGACCGCGTTCAATTCCAGCGAGCGAAGAAGAACTATGGGTCATCGAGAAAAAATCGACCATCGATCAAACTCCGACGCAAGACGACCAGCAGCCCTGCAGCGGTATGCTCATGGCAAAGCTTTCGGCGAAACCTGCGGGAATGGTTCCGGTTCCATTAAGACACACCGATGTAAAAGCCGAGATTGCGGGCTACATTGCCACTGTCGACGTGACCCAGCAATTCCAAAATCCGTATGCGGAAAAGATCGAAGCGGTGTATGTATTTCCCCTGCCGCACAATGCGGCCGTCAATGAGTTCATCATGACCATCGGTGAACGGCGGATTCGCGGTGTCATTCGCGAACGGGAAGAAGCTCAGAAGATTTACACCGCCGCCAAGAGCCAGGGTTACGTCGCATCGCTGCTCACGCAGGATCGCCCGAATATTTTCACCCAATCCGTCGCGAACATCGAGCCGGGCAAGCGAATCGATATTAGCATCAAGTATTTTCACACGCTCAGTTATGTGGACGGCTGGTACGAATATGTTTTCCCGATGGTCGTCGGCCCGCGTTTTAATCCGCCCGGATTCAAAGAGGGTGTCGATGCCTTGGAACGCGGAGTTCCCGACAAGAGCGGTCAATCCACGCAAGTGCAATATCTTCGACCCCACGAACGGAGCGGGCACGATATTTCGTTGGCGGTGCATATCAATGCGGGGGTGCCGGTTGAACAACTCGAGTGCAAAACACACGAGATGGTTGTCAACCACGAAGCTAAATCAGGACAAGCCGAAGTGAGAATTGCAGAGGCTGACGCGATCCCAAATCGTGATTTTGTGCTGCGGTATAGAGTCGCCGGGAAAGTGATTAAATCAGCGGTGATGGTGCAAAAGACGGAGAAGGGTGGTTACTTCACGATGATGCTTTTTCCGCCGGAAGCCCTGATTGAATTGCCGCGAAGACCATTGGAAATGGTCTTTACCGTGGACGTTTCCGGCAGCCAAAGCGGCGTACCGCTTGCACAAGAAAAAGCCGCCGTAAAATATGCCCTTCAGCACATGATGCCGATGGATACATTTCAGGTCGTTCGATTTGGAAATACAGCGAGAAAATTATTCCCGTCGCCGGCATCCGCCAATCCAGCCAATGTGAAAAAGGCGATTGCCTGGGTGGATGGATTTGATGCCAATGAAGGCACGATTCTGGTGGATGGGTTGCGCGCATCACTGCTCTTTCCCCATGATGAAAATCGCCTGCGTTTCGTGACGTTCCTGACGGACGGTTTCATCGGCAACGAAGCCGAGGCGTTGGCTGAGATCAAAAAAGATCTCGGACCCTCGCGCATTTTCAGCTTTGGATCGGGTTCTTCCACCAACCGTTACCTGTTGGAACACATGGCCAAGATGGGCAATGGAGCCGCCGCCTACTTAGGGCCCAACGACGATGCGGCGGACGTGATGAAGACATTTCTGGAACGAATCAGCCATCCGGCGATGACGGACCTTTCGATTGATTTTGGGGGTCTTTCCGTCACGGAAGTATTGCCGAATCGGCTGCCGGATTTATTTGTGGGCCGACCGGTCATCGTCACCGGACGATTCACTGGAGGCGGTAACCACGTCATCCAGGTTCATGGCATGATCGCCAACGAAAGGCGGACGATCTCGATCCCCGTCAACCTTGAAGACGCGAATGGATCGAATGCCGGCATTGCCGCGGTCTGGGCAAGATTCAAACTCGCGGAGCTTGTGGATCGATCAACGTATGAGTCGATCCCCGAGTTGCCACGGCAGATTAAAAGGCTCGCGCTTGAATATGGATTGATGTCGCCGTTTACCTCTTTCGTCGCCGTGGACTCAATGTATAAAACCGCCGGTGATCACGGGACAACCGTGGTCGTACCCGTGCCGGTGCCACAGGGCGTACGCTACGAGACAACTGTTGCACCCGTTCGGTAGCGTCCTCTCCTCACATTCAATAAATCAGGACTTGCATTTCGCAACTTCGCGAGGCAATATAATAGTAAGTGCTAACTAATATCTCTAATCAGGAGCAGTTTATGCGTTCAGGTCGAAAGGTTCGCGGTGTTTTAGGATTGAGTTTGTTGAGCGGGTTTGCCATGACGATGACAGGTTGCGCGGAGTATGCCGTGCCCGGTCACGGGGCCGATTTGCGGCAGATTGGAGTGACGGAAGCGATGGTGGCGGGCGGAACTGAGGCAGGGATCGAGCAGCAACTGAGCAAAAGGCCGCTTGCGGCTTTGCCCACGGGATTGGCGGTTGCGCGTTTGCAGGCACCGGGGTATCGCTCGGCCACTGCCGAGGGGTTTGGTGTCGGGCGATATAGCGTCGTCACCACACGCGATGTCGAACCGGAGTCGGCGGTAGCGCGACTGACAAAACTGCCGATGGTTATCGGTGTTGCCCCGATCAATCGCCTGCTGCTTCCTGCCCGACTGGAAACCGATCAGGAATTACGCCACGCAGCGGCGCAGTTGCACGCGGACATGCTGCTTGTCTATACACTGGACACCACCTTCCAGAAAAATGATCTTGCGGAACCGTTGACGCTGCTTACGCTCGGCATTTCACCGAACCAGAAAGCCACGATCATCAGCACGGCTTCGGCGGTGTTGATGGATACGCGGAACGGTTACATCTATGGCATTTCCGAAGCCACCAGCCGCGCGACAAAGTTGATGGGTGCCTGGGGAAGCGAAAGCGCCGTGGATGAATCCCGTCGCGCAACGGAAGCCGATGCTTTCAATAAATTGGTGGGCGAAGTAGAAAAGATGTGGGGTGGCGTAATCAAGCAGTTCCCAAACGCCGAAAAATAAACTCGGAAAAGTTTAACCACAGATGAACACAGACAAGCACAGATAGAAAATATTGTATTTAATCTGTGTCTATCTGTGTTCATCTGCCGCAGCCCGCAAGGCTGCTTGTTCAACAGGCGGAAGTCCGGTCGCGGGAATCAACTGTTTTCCCGAGTAGTGATACTCGACCTTCCTGGAGGTCGCGGAGGAATTGTCAATTTAAAGCCGTATCGGGGAAAACCCGCCATACGGAATTTTACAGAGGAAAGAGGAAACGGTTGCAGGGTCTGATGACCATTTTGTCAGGCTGTCCGAAAGGACGGATACATAGGAAGTCACTGACCTAAACATCAATGCGCCTCTTTTCTACTCGGCTGGCCAATTGTTTTTAGAAAGAGAGCGCTCCCATCGGGTTCAGTGGTGGCTGTTGTGCAGGCGGGGGGACAGTTGGCTTACGGGGGGCTTCCATAGGAATGTAGTGCGTGCGGGACATGATATCCGCAGGATTGAACCAACCTCGACGAAGCAGCATTGAAAGCTGCTGATCGATCCGCACGGTTGAATTGATCTGCTGCGCGGGCAGAGTGTCGGCGGTCCATCGCGGTTTGATCTGATTGATCTCCCCAACGTAGGCCGTGGCGGTTGGCTTTAAATCCAGAGTGTTGATCGGATGAGGCGCGGCCGGATTTCCGTGACTGAGAAGTGAGTACGCTGCCGTGATAAAGATCTGCGACGACTCGGGCGACGGCAGCTTAAAGTTCTCAATTTCCGGTAATCGCTGATCGAACAGGCCGGTGGTCACGATGGGTTTGCCGGCTTCGGTGGCGGCAGCTTGAAGCGTCTGCTTTTTCTCCTGCGCGCTCTTGGAGAATGCTGTTGCCGCGTCGTTGGCGGCTTTGTAGGCCTCAGACAATCTTGCATCAGTAATGACTTGATCGCGCACCTCATTCAGTGCCGGTGCATGCGAAGGCTCGGCCTCGACGATGCGGTAAATGAAAACGTTGGAGGCTTCTCCCGGCATGGCGAATTGGCCGGTCTTTTCCCGCATGATGGGAGAAGGTTCGTAGAGTGACAATATTCGAAGGCGGTATTGCCGTGCCACTTGCCTTACCTGATCGTTTGCCAGCGGAAACGCAAAGTTTGTCGCATACACCGGGAAGTTAATCAGCGGGCTGATTTGCTGGCTCATTTGCTGCGCGGCCTGCACATCATTCAACATGCGGTAAAGCGAGAAAAGGTCATGGCCTTCCACAGCGGATTTGGAGATTTCTCCCAAATCAGTCAATTGCTTGAGTGTTCGCAGGCCTTTGTCTTCATGGGTCGTCGGCAATACTCCGAACTTTTCCTGGATGCGGATCGCCAGGTTGTGCAGGTATTCGTAGCTGTCATAGGTGACACCGCCAAGAGCCGTCTTGGGGGCCTTGGCGAGAAGCGCCGGAGCGATCGAGGGTGCGGTGGTCGGAGCTGATCCGACATCGGCAACAACAGCCTTAAAAGCGAGGTAATCGGCACCCATCGTCGAATTTATTTCCGCGAGAATTTCCTGCGAAATCTTTTTGACGCGTTCGTCGATCAGACGCTGCGTGATTTCTTCACGATACTGCGGAAAATGTTTCGGCGGCGTCGAGGGTCCGGTCGTCGAAGCCTTCGTCGGCGGCAAGTCAGTAAATTTCCTGGAAATACGCGCGGGGGGCGCAGGCTGAGTGGCGGCTACGCCCGGAGGCGGCCGAGTCCCGAACTGAGCGGGGAATTGTGAAATATTCTGGTAGAAATATTTCCTCGCATCGATATCGGTAATCTGAGATGCGACCGTTCGTCGGATCGCTTCACTTGGCAATTCAATGTATTGAACGCGGACTTGATTCGCCACCCGGTATCCGAAGCCAAATTCATTGCCCGGACGCGTGGTGGGCTCCAGGTTTTTGTATTGCTCGTAATGAGCTTTAATTTTGGTCTCTTTGTCCGAATCGCTCCAGGCCGGCAGTTTTGCCAGATAGTCGGAGGCTTTGAACGCAACCAAATTCAGCGAGATTTCCTGCTGATTGCTCAATTCAAAATCCCGCTGCGGGCGAGTGACCTTCGCGACGCTGGCCGCCAAGTCCGAAGCGCGACCGATGAGCAGCAAGTTGCGAATCGCCTCTTGAGCGCGCTCCTCATAAGATCCAAGTTGATCGTCCGTGTGCTCGAAGTTCTTCCAGATACTCTGCACTTCATCGTTGGTCACCACTGCGCCCAACTGCTCGGCCTCGAGATAGAGCAAGTAATATAACTCAGGGTTGGCGTCAATTTGCGCGATCACGCGCTCGGCATCCAGCTCGCTGGTTCTCCCGAAGACTAGGAAAAGGGCAGGGATACTACGCTCTTTTTTCGTGGTCGGGTCCGTCTGCTTGATATAGAGCGTTCGCTTCAACAGTTCCCATTGCGCGCGATACTCGGCGACATCCTTCTGGGTAATCCTGGTCTTTCCCATGCGACCCATGAGTACGTCGCGATTCTTGGAGCTATTCTTAAAATCGCTCTGAACCGCAAAGGCGATCATCAGGCCCACGGAAAAGACGGCCATGATATATTTCTGGTTACGCTTGATATAACTGTGCATGCAGATCCTTCGAGGCGAGGTACTAGAAGTTAAAGTTCAAAAAACAGGCTATAGAAACAGAACAAACCGAAACAACGCTAAGCCATGCGTGGCCCGGTGCAAAATCATTTACCAGCAAGGCGCGCGATCTCTTTCTTTGCTGCGCTTCCCGCCGGCTGGTCACCAAAATCACGAGCCACCTGCTGATACAAAGCCAGGGCCGCTTTAGGGTCATTCAATTTTTCGAGGAGCCCACCGGTCTTTAGAAGCGCCTGGCTGGCACGAGGACTGTTCGGGAAATTGGCAACCAGTCGCATGTAGTCGATGGCGAGATTCCGGAGCGCCGCGGGATCTTTGGAATCACCCGCAATGCCCGCGTTTGTTTCGGCTGTCAACCAAAGCCATTCCGCCTGATGCTTGGGCTCGGAAACTGTCGGTTTGACCTGCTCTAACCCTTTCTGGGCGGCGGCGTAATCCTTCTTTTCAAGGGCAGACTGGATGAGATTCAGTTTGCCGTCGGCAATGCCCGAAAGAATGGTCGGATCCAGCGCACCCGTGCTTCCATCGGTGGGCGTCGTTTTGCTCAAGTCGCCGGCGAGTTTTAGCACCGTCGCATCATCGTGCATGGCCTTGGCGATGTTCATCCGAAACACGGTGAGCGAGGCTTGCCGGGTCGAATCCTTCTCCGCAGCCAATGCCGCATCGACTTGCGATGCCGCGGTCTTAAGGTATGCGTTGGTCGGATCCTCCGGGAATTTCAGCTTGATTTCTTGAGTTGCTTTAGGATCTTTCGCGAGCAGATAGATATACGCCGTCACCACTGCATCAAACCGGTCGCTTTTCTCACCGGCTCTGAGAAGCCGAAGTGCCGAATAATCCTTCAGCCAGGGTTTCGGGGAAGATCGGAGCGTTTTCTGAAACGCATCGACGGCGTCAGACCACTTTCCATTGGCAAACGCATCTTCCGCCGTCGTCAGATTTGGCTCATCCGTTACCATGATGCGAAGCTTGTCATTGATGATTTTTTCGCCTGGGGCACCGGATTGGATCTTATAGAGTAATTTGTCCCCGTAAACTTTCTCGCCTTTGACTTCGGCAATTAGCACACCGGTTTCCACTTTTTCGATCGAAACGTTCTTGGTAGGCAAGCCGCCAGAGACGATCTCATCTGCCCGGGCGATATGCCCGAATCCCATGACATTCGTCCAAAACAGTGCCGCCCCCGCCATCGCTGCTGTCCGACGACTTCGGGTAAACAATTTCAAAGGCCGGTCTTTCATTGCCATGAACAGTTTCCTTTTCACCACGGTCGCGATTCCCAACCCACCGGTGAACCGCGTTCACAAATGCAGGAGAGGGGGGTCGAACCCCTACACCTTGCGGTACAGGATCCTAAGTCCTGCGCGTCTGCCAATTCCGCCACTCCTGCGATCGAAAATCGCGACCTGTCGCGAGTCCTTAACACCTAGTTTACGGAGTGTCGACGGGGAGTCCAGCGCTGAATCAGGGTCTGTCATGCGCAGATACGAATGTCCCGTATAGCGCAGATAGAAATGTCGGCTTTTTATCACGAGTCAATGGAGAAAGTTTTTTTGTCAGGAGCCGTCGAGAACCGTATGTTTTGAAGGTGATGTGATTGATCTTGGAGCGAAAGCGCATCCGGTTGCAACGTGATATTCCTTTGGAAGCGTGAGAACTCTCCAACAATGCTACACTTTGCGGATCACGGATTCGCGATCGGCGAGACCTTCCATTTACCACTCTGCCCCAAAAATCGGCAGGGATTGTCGTGAAATACCTTGATGGCCTCGGGCTCTGAATGACCCCGACGGCGGAACTCAATGGCCGTATCGATCAGCATGTGCGGGCCGGATTCACCCCAATCACTGGCGGAATTGACACAGATCATGTCCGTGCCGAACTGCTCGAGGATATCGACACCGCGCTGCGGGGTTACTTTCGTGACCGGGTAAATTGTCAGCCCGCACCAGAAACCTGCGTCTTTGGCCATGCGAATCGTGTGTTCTTCGCAGTGATCGATCAGAACCCGCTCGGGTTTGATCCGTTTATCATTCCTCAGTATGTCCGTGATGATCGATGTCCCTTTGTGCTTGTCATCCAAATGTGGCGTGTGGATGAGAATCAGTTGGTTGTACTTCGCCGCGATTTCAACCTGCTCTTCAAAGATGGTGATTTCATTTCGCGTGTTCTTGTTCAAACCGATTTCACCGATGCCCAGTACGCGCGGATGATCCAGCAGCGGGGGGATGAGCTTAATCACCTCGCGCGAAAGCTGAACGTCTTCGGCCTCTTTGGCGTTGATGCAAAGCCATGCGTAATGATCGATGCCATACTTCGCGGCGCGTTTCGGTTCGATCTCCAGCAGATGCCTGAAGTAGTCGGCGAAGCTGGCGGCACATGAGCGATCGTACCCGGCCCAAAACGCCGGCTCGCTGACTGCTACTACGCCGCAGCGCTGCATGAACTGGTAATCATCCGTCGTTCGACTGACGCAATGAATGTGCGGATCAATATATCGCATGCTCTATTTCCTTGACGGCCCGGGTGTCTTATCGCTGAACGTTTCCTGAACCCGCTCGGCACGATCGGGCACCTCTTCAAGCAGGATGGCAATCGCCTTTCGCAGCTTCGCGATGCGCGGGTCTGATTTCAAAAGCTCCGAACCGTCGGCCGCTCTTTGGACACGGTCCAGATCGGCCGCCAGCGAAAGGCACCGCCATCGCATCTCCAGATAGTATTGGTCGAGGGTTTCCTGGGCGTTACGCATGGTCATGATTATAACCCATTTTGAGTCAGCCGGACTACTCGAGTTAGTGCGTTGCGACCCTCTTGTTGAAATGAGCGGGCGCGATCCCAAAAAAAACGCCCCGCAACGAAGGGGGCGTGGGGTCAGTTCCGCCGAAGCGGATTTCTGTACGCGTACGAAAGTACCTTACTGTGATAAGGGGCAATCGCCGCTCAGATACACTAGCCAAGAGTGTAAATGGCGAATCAATAAAGTAAAGTGAAATCAGGGCAATTTTAAAAGCAGAGGATTTCATGACTGAAAAGCAACCGGTGATTCTGGGGATTGATCTGGGAGCCAAATCAATCGGGTGGTGTGTGATGGAATGTAACGTCGATTCCGTCGGGCGATGGGAGCCGGTCGGATTGTTGGATGCCGGAGCGAGATGTTTTGACGCAGGTGTTGATGGCAACATCGATCAGGGTAAGGACGAAGCCCGAGCGGTGGCGCGCCGTATTCAACGGGGCATGCGTCGACAAATCTATCGGAGGGCCCAGCGACTGCGAAGGTCGCTGCGTGCCCTAACCGAAGCAGGTTTATTGCCTGGCGCGATTGCGTCTCCATCCGAAGCGCGGCATGAATATCTTTTCAAACTCGACGAATGCCTTCGAACGATATTGGTGGCCGATGGCGAAATGCCTGCCCAGGTGCATGACTCGTCAATCTATCAAATTCGCCGGCGATGTCTTGATGGAGTGCGTACCTTGGAAGAAATCGGCCGCGCGCTGTTTCACCTGTCGCAGCGCCGCGGATTCAAGTCCAACCGAAAAGACGGCACGACAGAGGATGACAAAGGAAAAGTTAAAGGAGGAATCGCCGATCTCGCCATACAGATCAAGAATGCCAATTGCCGGTCGCTTGGAGAATTTTTTTCAAAACTCGATCCGCATCAGACGCGTATCCGCAATCGTTGGGCGGCGCGCTCGATGTACGAAGCGGAGTTTGTGCAGATTTGGGCCGCGCAAGCTGCGAATCATCCATCGGTCATGACGTATGACGCGATGAAGAAGATTTACACGGCGATCTTTTACCAGCGTCCTTTGAAATCGTCTGCGAGCTTGATCGGTTTCTGCGAATTAGAACCGCATCATCGTCGCGCGCCGATGGGCTGTT
>JBBRMF010000201.1:0-9434 GCA_038230975.1 Tepidisphaerales bacterium | reverse complement strand
ACCAAGGCCTCGGACAAAAAACCGCGCGGCAAACCCAAGCCGCGGCAGCGCCTCAAAGGCGATCACGTCTCGGTGCAACGAGTGCTGGAGGGCCGCGTGGAGGTTTTTGCGAAATGATGCTAGAGCGCGGAAGGAGTGGCCATGTCCCACGCTTGCGTGGGCATGTCCTCTCGTTTTGGACTGCAACGCAGGGGAAAAACATGCCCACGCAAAAGTGGGTCATGGCACCCTGCGGATGGCCCAATCGTGTCGGATTTATTCGTCTTGCAGAACACTCTTGGGCCCCTGCACTTTTCCAACCCCTTACCGTATAATCCCGGGCCTCATGGATCTATTCCGCATTAAAGATTTCGAGATTCGCGATCGGCTGTTTGTCGGCACGGGGAAGTACGCGACGTACGATCTGATGCGCGATGCGTTGGACGCCAGCGGTTGCCAGGTGGTGACGGTGGCGGTGCGGCGAGAACGGTTGGTGGATAAGGAAGGTCGAAGTCTGCTCGATTTTCTGGACCTGAAAAAATATATCATTCTCCCGAACACAGCCGGGTGTTTTACGGCGGAGGATGCGATTCGGGTGTCGCTTCTGGGGCGTGATTTATTGGAGAAGCAGGGGAACAAGGGAGCCGGCTGGGTGAAGCTGGAAGTGCTGGGCGATAAAAAGACGTTATTGCCGGACCCAATGGGGACGCTGGAGGCGACTACGGAACTGGTGAAAGAAGGGTTCACGGTTCTTTGCTACAGCAGTGATGACCCAATCGCCGCGCGCCGATTAAAGGAGGCGGGCGCTGCCAGCGTGATGCCGGCGGGATCGCCGATTGGGTCCGGGCAGGGGATTCTGAACCCGCTCAATATTTCGTTGTGCCTGGAAACGCTCAAAGAAGGCGATCCGACCTATCCCGTGATCGTCGATGCGGGGGTCGGCACGGCCAGCGACGTGGCGATTGCGATGGAGCTTGGAGCAGACGGCGTTCTTTTGAACACGGGTATTGCTTACGCGAAAGATCCGGTGAAAATGGCTGCGGCCATGAAGTATGCTTTGGAAGCGGGGCGGTTGTCGTATCAGGCTGGCCGTATTCCGAAAAAGCGATACGCCACCGCCAGTAGCCCCTTTGAAGGCGTTATCAGTTATATTCCCGGCGAATGAGCGGGTGGCATGGGCGTCTCGCCCCTGCTTGTTTCTGAAAAAATGCACGGGCGAGACGCCCATGCCACGAAAAGCGTTGAGAAGTCGAATGTCAATCATTAAACATCAGATCACCACGAGAATCGGGAGCATTCGGTCGGCGCTTTTTGCGTTGACGGTGACGCTTGGATTGTCCGTTCCTGTACGGGCGGAAGTTCCTCAGATCACGCTGCATCGCGATATCGTGTTCGAGACAATTGATGGCGTTGAACTGAAACTGGATCTGGCAATCCCGCAGGGACCGGGGCCATTTCCGCTGATTTTGTGCATTCACGGCGGGGCCTGGCACGTCGGGGATAAATCGAAGCTCACGCCGATGATTGAAAATTTGGCCCGCCATGATTATGTCGCGGCCAGCATTAACTATCGGTTGGCCCCGAAGGTCAGTTTTCCGGCTCCTCTGGACGACACGAAGGCAGCACTGCTTTTTTTGAAGCAGCGTGCCGGTCAGTACAAGATTGACGCGACCAAAGTCGGCGGCACGGGAGAATCCGCCGGGGCGCACATGGCCATGCTCATGGCGTTTGAAGAGGCGCGAAGTGAGAGCCGTAAGAATCCGACGGCGCTGGCGGCGACCGAGTTGCAGGCGATCGTGAATTACTACGGTCCGGTGGATCTGGTTCATTGGAATGTCACGCCCATGGTCGATTTCCTATGGCGAAATCATTTCCACGAAGGCATGGAAACGACCATGCTTCGTTTCCTCGGCAGCCCGCAAAAAGATAGTCCGATCGTGCGTGCGGCTTCACCCATCAACTACATCTGCAAAAATTGCCCTCCCGTGCTGACCTTCCATGGCACGCTGGATCCGGTCGTCTCGTTTCAGCAGGCGGAAATACTTCATGCGGCTCTTCGCAAAGCCGGTGTACCGGAGCAACTGGTCCCGATCGCCAACGGCCTGCATGGTGGGTGGTCTAAGGAAGTGAAGCGAAAAGCCGATGAGCAGGCGGTGGCGTTTTTTGACAAGTACCTAAAAGGAAAGTCACCAACACCAGAAGCGACTCGGGCCGCAACGGAAATCTTAGAGCTCAATGCCTCGAAGCAGAGCAGTGTGCGATAGGAAAAATTTCCGGTCCCCTCCCCCCATGAGTAGATGGGGGGAGGGGAAAATGCTTCTCGTGAAAATCTGCTATGCCTGCAACTCTCTGGAACCAACTTGCCCAAGCCGCCGAACTGACTTTCTCCGAGCATCAGATCGCGCAGTTTTCGCGCTATCTTGACCTGCTGTTGGCCGCCAATGAGAAGATGAACCTGACCCGCATCGAAAGCCGCGCGGCGGCGGAAGTGGGGCATATCGGGGACGCATTAACGCTGCTCCCCTTTCTACCACCTGACCCGCATCGTCTTGCGGATGTCGGTAGCGGCGGTGGAGTGCCCGGAATCCCTTTGGCGATTGCACGGCCGGATGCCAAGGTTCTGCTGATCGAATCCACCCAGAAGAAGGCCGTTTTTCTTAAAACGACCATTGAAGAGCTTGGTCTGAAGAATATTTCCGTCAGTTCCATGCGAGCCGAGGATGTGGGTAATTCGAGCAGTCGTGAGACCTTCGATATCGTGACGGCACGCGCGGTGGGCGCGATGGTTTTTCTGGTCGAATGGTGCCTTCCGCTCGTGAAGAAAGGGGGTAGTCTCCTGGCGATGAAGGGGGCGAAAATCACCGAAGAACTGCCAGCCGCACTAAGAGCGATTCGCACGCTCGGTGGAGGAGAGCCGAAGGTTCACCCGGTAGCACTCCCGGAAACTGCCCATCATGTCATCGTGGAAATCCGTAAAGTTGCCCTGACGAGCCATCGATATCCCCGCTCACCCAGTTCCGCCAAAGGTCAACCGCTCGGCTAAAAGGCCACTGGCGCGGCCTGGATTGGACCGATGCCATTATCGTTCCAATAATAGGCCATGCTCGTCCTCTCCCGACAGCGTGGTGAAGCGATTATCATCGGCGATAACATGGAGGTCATGGTGGTCGACATCCGTGGCGACAAAGTGCGACTGGGCGTCACCGCTCCTCGAACCACATCTGTGCATCGCAAGGAAATTTACAAGGCGATTCAACGTGAAAATCTTGCGGCGTCACGATTGAATCCGGATGATATTGCTTCGCCTCGATTGGTCAAACCGTTGATGCGCTTGGTGCCCGAGGAACATTCTCCGGAGAACTCTGTGCAGCAGAATGTAACCGACCGCTTTCTTCGCGAAGCCATCGACGAAGCCCGCAAGGGACTCAGCGAAGGCGGGTTACCGATTGGATCGGTTCTGGTGCGTGGCGATCAGATCATCGGTGCCGGTCACAATCGACGCGTGCAGCGGGGTGATCCGATGGCCCATGCCGAGATTGATTGCCTCACACAAGCCGGTCGCCAGCAAACGTACAAAGATACCGTGCTCTATTCCACCCGGATGCCATGCTACCTGTGCAGCGGTGCCGTCGTGCAGTTTGGCATCCCCAAGGTGATTGTCGGCGAATCCGTCAACTTCACCGGCGCGCCTGAATTCATGCAGCAGCATGGCGTTGAAATTGCCGATCTCCATCATGCCGAGTGCATCGAGATGATGAAGGAATTCATCCACGCGCACCCTGAGTTGTGGAATGAAGACATCGGCAGATAAGCAGAATCACCAACTGCGGGAGTGACAAATTCCATGAAGTGTGAACCACGGCGAAGCCGTCCGGCCTTTCTGGCGGCACGCCGAACTCGCTTTTTAAGCGAGAGGGTTGTCCGTGCCGTCAGAAAAGCCGGTTGATTTTGAATGTTCACGGTTCATGGAATTTTTCACTCGGGCACGCTGGGTCTGCATTAGCGGGCTTGATCATTTTTCATTGAACCCTCGACCTCGAAAATCAACCGTTTTTTCCGGCGGCAGGGATGCCCCCTCTCGCTCTGAAAGCGAGTTCGGCGTGCCGCCGGAAAAAACGGACGGCTTCGCCGTAGTCGAGACTTCAATGAAAAACGATCAAGCGTGATACGTCCGTAACACGCCGATCACCACCCCTTGTATCCGACACTCATTGGCATTGACGATGCGAGGCTCCATGCTGCTATTGGCCGGTTGAAGACGGATCTTGCTTCCCTCTTTATAGAATCGTTTGAGCGTGGCTTCACCGCTGTCAAGCAACGCGACTACTTGCTCGCCATTGCGTGCAGAGTCACGGCGTTCGATGACGACGTAGTCGCCGTCGCAAAGATGGTCTTCGATCATGGATTCACCGCGCACGCGCAGAACGTAGACACCCTTGGTCGAGTGAAAGAGGGTTTCCAGATCAATTTCTTCGCGGTTTTCGACGGCTTCAATGGGTGAACCGGCCGCGATGTTGCCCAGCAACGGCAACTTGGTGGCGCGGTCTTCATCGGGCAGTCTGCCCTCACCCACAATTTCCAGCGATCGCGCTTTGTGCTTGTCGCGGCGGAGCACTCGCTTCTTTTCCAGCGCTCCGACGTGCTCAAAAATCGTCACCTTGCTCGTGCCGAGCTGATCGGCCAATTCCTGCATCGTCGGTGCAATGCCATGCAGGTGGCGATAGTTGCGGATGGCGACAATAACATCCAGTTGACGCGGGGTCAGATTCATAATGGACTCCTTCACGAAACCAAATCTCAAAGGTTCGGAGATTGTTCGTTTAAACATTACCCTAACGGATGGGGATGGGTCAAGTGTAATCGGGACAATTTAAAAGCTGCGGTGGGAACGATGAAAAACAAACGCCAAGACACCAAGTCGCCAGGAAACAGAGAAAGAAAAGCCAAAAATCGCTTCTCTTTTATCTCCGTGTCTCGGTGCTTTTGCGTTGGATTATGCGTTTGGCATTACCGCCCCGTTCCAACGTTGCGTGAAGTTGGTGGGCCACCGCGATCGCCACCGTCCATTCCGAAGCCGCCGCGGAAATTGATATGACCTTGAAACTTTTGGCCGATGAGAGATTCCCAGACTTTTACCTGCGCGGGATTCAGGATCGCTACGATCTGAGCCACGGCCTCGGGGGTGGTGGTGTCGGGGGGGCTGTCGGGCGTTTTCTCGGAAGGCGGCGGGTTGGAGTTGGGTTTACCGCCGGACCCACGAGAGCCGGGTTCATTGCCATCAGGGCGCGGACCACCAGGGCCATGCCCGCCAAAACCGCGATGCTTATTGCGATATTGAACTTGAATGTTCCGAATCCTGTTTCTCTAGTCGCGGGTCAGGCCCAGTTGCTGGACAACATCCGGGTCGGAAAAGGCGCTGGGTCCGCGGATTTGTCGCAAGATCTGCTGCAATCGGTCGGCGGCCTGCAGCCCGACGACTCGATTGATCGCCGCCTCAACTTCTTTGGCACGCGCGTCGAAAATGAGTTTCCGACCGTCGATGCCTAGAGTCTCCAATTTGGAAAAATTCGCGGGGAAGACGTTTAACTCCTCGACCAGTTTGGTGGCCGCCTGAGTGGTGGGGGCACTTAACTGCAGATCTTGTCGAACGGAAGGATCGCGGAGCAATTGCAGGCGAATGGAGGCCCGCACCGCAGCATCCAGGGCGGCATATAGATCGAGGTTTTTTGCAATCTGGGTCTGGGCTAGCGCCAACTCCGTGCCGACGGAGGGATCGCCACGACGTTCGTCTAAAAATTGTTGATAATATGTCAGGGATTCTTCGAGCATATCGCGCCGGACTTCGCTGAATTCCGGCCGGTCCATGCCGATGGCAATCTGCGAGAAAAAGTCGACGGCTTCGCGAGCTTCCGCCCAGCTTTTTTCGGCTCGCGCTCGCTGTTCGCGCGCTTCGATCGCCTTCAGCTTTTCGGATTGATACGCCGCGCGGGTGTTGGCTTGCTCATGGGCGATTACCAGGGTGCTGACAAGCAACGAGATGGCCGACAAGATCAGAAACATTACTCCGGCCAATGCCCAGGCGCGATGGCGGCGCGTCCATTTCCAGGCTTTGTCCCACGCCGATGGAGGGCGGGCCAATATTGGTTCATCGCGCAGAAATCGGTTCAGATCATCCGCCAACGCCCGGGCGGATGGATATCGGTCGGCAGGTTCTTTGGCCATTGTCTTGACGAGGATCGTTTCCAATTCGCGCGGGATCGATTTATCGACAGAGCGCGCCGGGCGCGGGTCTTCGTTGGCTAATTCGTAGAGCAACCGTTCGTGGGTCAATCCAGGAAGCGCCCGTTGCAGAGTGAGTAACTCATAAAGCGTCACGCCGAGCGAATAGATATCGGTTCGCTGATCGAGCACGACGGCCCGACCGGAGGCCTGCTCCGGGCTCATGTACCGCAGCGTACCAAGCATATCGCCGGTGCGGGTCAAATCATTCTGAGCGTAAAACTGCGCGAGGCCAAAATCCGTCACCCACAAAATCCCCTTCGCATCGAGCAACAGATTCGCGGGTTTGATATCGCGATGCACGATGCCGACGCGATGGGCATAATCCAACGCTTCGGCGACCTGCAACCCGAGGCGCGCCACGGACATCGCATAAGCCGACCCCCGCGCGCTATGAAGCACCGACAAATTCTGCGTCGACCAGACCGTTGGCGAAGTGATTGCGCGATTCGACAAAGCCGGTTGCGCGGGGACGGAAGATGATCGTGAACCCAGTTTGGTTTCATCATCCGCCGAAGTTCCCGCGTCAGTTTTTGGCGGGGCGCGTTCGGCTAAGCGTCGCAAATCCGCAATGACTTCGGCCAGACTTTGCCCTTCGATCAACTGCATCGCATAGAAGTGAACCGATCGCTCACAACCCACCGCATAAACCGGCACGATATTCGTGTGGTGCAGTTGAGCGGCGGCTTGTGCTTCATTGCGGAACCGTTCCAAATGACGCGGATCTAACGCAGCGGCAAACGGCAGCACTTTCAACGCGACGCGCCGGCCCAGTGAAAGCTGGACCGCTTCGTAGACGGTCCCCATGCCCCCACGGCCGATCTCGCGCACAAGCCGAAAATCGCCCAACGGTTCACCGGCGGCCAACACGGGATCTGGGGCGGAAGTGCCGGGCGTGTTCGAGCAAGCGACGATCTCACCCGCCGCCGAATGCACCAATGCCAATCCATCCAAACACGCCGCCAGTTCCGTGGCGATTTGCGGATATTTCGCCAGAAATTCACGACGATGCGGGTGCTGACCGCTTTCAAGCGCGGCCATGTATTCCTGAACCGCATTGAACAGACGCGGGTCATCCGAGCCGGCGTTGCCCGCCATCGATCGGGTGACATCCAGACTGCTCGTGTCGATCTTCTTGCTGCGAAGCGAATCGCTCATGACACACCTTCCATCGCCGTTCGCATCCCGGCCAGAGCACGAACCCACAACTTCTGCACGCTTCCCTGGCTCCGTCCCATTCGCTCGGCAACCTCTTCAAAACTAAGACCTTCGAGATTTCGGAGGATGATCACTTCGCGGTAACTGGCCGGCAGACGTTCCAAAGCGGCCGCAAGCAACAAGGCCTGCTCACGGCGGGAAGCGCGATGACTTGGCGAGCTGGTGGCGGCGACCAAACCTCGATCAATCGCCACGGCCGATTCATCCAATCGACCACCCAGTTCCTGTTCCAGGTTTACATTGCGTGCCTTGGTTCCCAGGAATTTACGAAATACCAGCGCCAGTTGACCTGCCAAAATACGGCGCAGCCATGCGACCAGTTCAGGTTCTGAATCCCCTCGAAACTTATCGAACTGCCGATGGGCATCCAGGAAAGTTTCCTGAACGACGTCGGCAGGATCTACCTTCCCCTGAAGGCCGCGCCCGATCTGGACGCGAGCCAACAGGGTGAGGTAGTGTTCATAGGAGGCCAGCAATTCACCTCGCGCGCTGTCATTGCCGGCCTGCGCCTGAGTCAAAAGAAACTGGGGTGTGGAAGCCATCTGTAACAGTGTACTACTTTGCCCCTTGATCGATCCACGCGCGGACCAGGCCTACTTGAGCGGCCGTGAGTGGTTTCGCCGGAGCACCACCACCCGGTCCGCCCGGTCCACCAAAGCCACGACCACCCCCCGGACCACCAGCTTGTTGGCCCGGTCCGATGTTTCCCTGGAACAAGACAGATGCCAATCCCGCGCGCATCGAATCTTCCGTGAGTGAACCCGTTGAGCCTTTATCCCATTGCGTAAACCAGGTGCCGAATGTGTTTTTCAATTCTACTCGAGTGATCGCGCCACCTTTGTCAGCATCGGCAGCCGCAAAAAGATTTCGGGCCATTCCCTGGATCGGGTTGAAGCCTCGACCGCCCGGTCTGGGCTGGCCACCACCAGCACCGCCCTCGCCACGAGGCGGGGGATTGCCGGCACCCGGCTCGCCACCCGGTCGTCCACCGCGCGGCCCACCCATCGGCATCATTTCCGCGAGCCTGGTTGCCAGTTGTTCCGCATTGATGGAACCCGATTTAGCCGAATCCATCTGATCAAACCACGCATCGGATACACCGAGGAATTGCTCTTTCGTCAGCTTATGCGTCGCGCCCTTTTCACCCATTTTCATGAACTGAGTGGCAAGAACTCCCGGAGGTCCACCGCCAAATCCTCCACCCGGCCCGCGTTTCGGAGGCATGGCACTCTCATCATCAAGCTGTGCAACGGCGATCACCAGCGAACTTTTTTTGCTGTCGCCCGCAATGACCACTTTGCCGTTCTCGCTACCCGTTAGCACTGCATCGATGCTATTGAGACGGAGATCGGCCTTGGCGCGTTCATCCTTGTGACACTGTACGCATGACGCAGCAAACAGGGGTTTAATATCTTTTTCGAAGGTCACTCCCTTGGCTGAAGATACCGGTGGCAACTTGCTCAGATCCACCGGGGCATGCTCCCCCGGTCCGCGACGGCCACCAGGGCCCCCCGGAACTCCACCCGGTCCACCCGGCGGAGGTCCACCAAAACCGCCCGGTCCACCTTGATTTTGACCGGCTTCAGATTCCAGTTTCGCCGCCAGCACCATCAACTGATCTTTCGTCACCACACCGGACTTGGTCGTATCAGCCTGATCAAACAGGCGTTGCAGCCGAGGATCGGTGACTTCTTCGTTGGTCAGCTTTCCGTCGCCGTTCTTATCGAAAGCCATCAGTCGCGTGACGACGCTCGATTTGCTGTAATCCTTGGCCGAGTCTGCATCTTTCAATTGTGCTTGTCCGATGGTGGGCATCAACGCGAAGGTACACGCGGTGAGGGGAATCAGTAGTTTGCTGTGTTTGCGCATATCGATTTCCTTTAAGGTGGCATGGGCGTCTCGCCCATGCATTTCATTGACGAAGAATCCGAAGCACGGGCGAGACGCCCATGCCACTT
>JBBRMF010000200.1:0-9559 GCA_038230975.1 Tepidisphaerales bacterium | reverse complement strand
GTGTTGTATCGCGGAAACTACGATCAGCCGCGTGATGAAGTAAAACCGGCGGTGTTCGCCGCGCTGCATCCGATCGCCAAAGATGCACCCCCAAATCGGCTTGGGTTGGCGAACTGGATTATCGATCCGAAGAATCCATTGATGGCCCGGGTTACCGTGAACCGATTCTGGCAGGAAATCTTCGGCACGGGCATCGTTAAAACGACCGAGGATTTTGGCATCATGGGCGAGCCCCCTGTCAACCCGGCGCTGCTCGATTGGATGGCCGTTGAATTCCGAGAATCTCACTGGGACGTAAAGCACATGATCCGCCTGCTGGTCACCAGCGCCACCTACCGCCAGGCAACGACTGTGACCGAAGAGAAGCTCCAGAAAGATCCCTACAATCGCTGGCTTTCGCGCGGAGCACGGTTCCGCATGGATGCCGAAATGATCCGCGATGCCGCGCTGGCAGAAAGCGGTTTACTCGTGCAAAAAATCGGTGGTCCGAGTGTCAAGCCATATCAACCCCCGGGTGTCTGGGAAGTAGTCGGCATGCCCGAAAGCGATACTCGCCACTACCAGCAGGATACGGGTGAAGGCCTGTATCGTCGCAGCATTTATACCTTCTGGAAACGAGCCGGGCCTCCAGCGTCAATGGATGTCTTCAATGCCCCCACGCGCGAATTCTGCACCGTGCGTCGCGAGCGGACGGATACCCCGCTGCAGGCGCTGGTGACTTTGAACGATACGCAATTCATGGAGGCCGCCCGGGCGATTGCGCAATCGACCCTCAAACAGGCGGTTGGGTTTGATGGGCAACTGAAGTTCTTATCCATGCGGGTGATTTCCCGGCCGATGCGGCCTGAGGAAGTTGTCGTCTGTCGCATGGCGTATGAGGATCTGTTGAGGCACTACCAGTCTCATAACGAAGATACCAGGCAACTACTGGCCGTCGGTGAATCCAAGCGCGATGAGTCGATCAACCCCGCCGAACACGCGGCCTGGACGATGCTTGCCAATCAGGTGATGAACCTGGATGAGGCGTTAAATAAGTGACGACTGCCGAGCTTTGTAGGGTGGGTGTACTCACCCACCGATTCGCAAACCGACTCGAACGGTGGGTGAGTACACCCACCCTGCAAAGATTGAATATCAATGACTTGAGGTATTTCTATGACTCCCATGCAAGACTACATCCGCTCCGAAACCCGCCGCCAGTTTTTGCGCCGAGGGGGGAACGTGTTGGGGGCAGCCGCATTGGCCTCACTGATGGGTTCCAGCGCCAAAGCGTCCGATGCTCTGCCATCGCTCATTCCGCATTTTGCGCCCAAAGCCAAGCAGGTCATCTATCTGCATATGGTCGGTGGACCTTCGCAACTGGATCTATACGACCACAAACCGCAGATGAAGGACTGGTACGACAAAGACCTTCCCGAATCGATTCGTAACGGCCAGCGTCTGACTACGATGACCAGCGGGCAGACTCGATTTCCAGTGGCTCCCTCGATGTACAAATTTGATCGCCATGGAAAGAGCGGCATGTGGGTCAGCGAGTTGCTGCCGTACACCGCCAGCATGGTGGATGACATGTGCTTCGTTCGCAGCATGCACACGGATGCGATCAACCACGAGCCGGCAATAACCCTGATGCAGTCTGGCAATCAGTTGGCCGGTCGACCCTGTTTAGGAGCCTGGGCCTCCTATGGTCTTGGATCGATGAATAACAGCCTTCCCACGTTTGTGGTATTGGTCGCCGAGCCTACCAATCGCGAACAATTGCAGGCAATCTCCGGCCGTTTGTGGAGCTCTGGATATCTCCCGGGTGAGCATGCCGGAGTCTCCTTCCGCACCAATGGCGATCCGATTCTCTACATCAACAATCCCCCCGGCGTGCCCTCGAATGTCCGTCGCCGTGGACTCGATGCGCTGCGTCAACTTAACGAACAGAACTATAAGATCGTCGGAGACCCCGAGACACACACTCGGATCGAGCAATACGAACTGGCCTTCCGCATGCAGGCCAGCGTGCCTGATCTGACGGAAGTGACCAGTGAGCCGGAATCAACCTACAAACTTTACGGTGAAGAAGCCCGAAAGCCTAGTAGCTTCGCCCATGCGGCGTTGCTGGCCCGCCGCATGGTCGAACGCGGGGTGCGATTCGTCCAAATTTACCACAACAACTGGGATAACCATACCAATGTCGCCGGTCGTCTGCCTTCGCAGTGCAAGGATATCGACCAACCTTGTCACGGTCTGATTCAAGATCTGAAAATGCGCGGCATGCTGGATGAAACTCTGGTGATCTGGGGCGGTGAATTCGGCCGTACGATCTATTCGCAAGGCGGGCTCAGCAAGACCAACTACGGGCGCGACCACCACCCGCGCTGCTTCACGATGTGGATGGCTGGCGGTGGAATCAAAGGCGGCACGGTCTACGGTGAGACCGATGATTTTTCCTACAACATCATCAAAGACCCGGTGCACGTCCATGACTTCCACGCAACGGCCCTGCACTTGCTCGGGATTAATCACGAAAAATTTACGTTCCGCTTTCAAGGATTGGACATGAGGCTGACCGGCGTCGAACCGTCGAAAGTCATTAAAGGAATCATGGCATGATTGTGGCTAAAATGGGATCGGAGGAATCCATGAACGATGATTTTGTCACGGTGGCCACCAGCCAATTCGCCCCGCAGGCGGAAGGCATTCGGCTTTTGCTGTCCCAGGAAGGGATTGAGGCGTTTATTGCCGATGCGAATCTGGTCAACACGAACTGGTTTCTCGGGCCGGCAGTGGGCTACATCAAAGTGCAGGTGTTGCGATCGCAGGCGGATGCGGCAATGGCGATTCTCAAACAGCACCCCCTTTCAACCGGAACGCCGGACACTGAAACCCAGGATGCCCCCGCCAAGTGTCTGGCCTGTGGAAGCCCGATGGCTGAAGATGCTGAGGTCTGCCCTCAATGCGGGTGGTCCTACGAAGACCAGGGGGAAGAACCGGACACAGGGGAAGAGCCGGGAAATTGACCCCCACAAAGTCGGGGCTTTTCTGCCAGCCTGCGTATTGAATCCTTCCTGCCTTTCCCGATAATCTCGCCCCTACACTTTTGAAAGGATTAGTTTCATGAAACGCGCAAAAATCAGCATCGTCGGGTCTGGCAATGTCGGGGCAACCGCCGCTCATTGGGCCGCTTCCAAGGAATTGGGCGACATCGTCCTGGTCGATATTCCGCAGGTTGATGGCATGCCGCAGGGAAAGGCTTTGGATCTGTTCGAGTCCAGCCCGGTTGAAGGCTTCGATAGCAAAATCATCGGCACGACCAGCTATGAACCGACCGCCAACAGTGATGTGGTTATCGTCACCGCCGGCGTGGCCCGTAAGCCGGGCATGAGCCGTGATGACCTGATCAACATCAACACCAGCATCGTGAAAAGCGTGGCGGAAAATGTTGCGAAGCATTCACCGAACGCGGTGATGATTGTCGTGAGCAATCCGCTGGATGCGATGGTCTATGTCGCATGGAAGGCTTCGGGCTTCCCCACCAAGCACGTGATCGGACAAGCCGGGGTGTTGGATGCGGCTCGATACCGTTCCTTCCTGGCGATGGAGATCGGTTGCTCGGTGGAAGATGTCCATGCCCTGTTGCTCGGTGGGCACGGCGATGACATGGTCCCGTTGCCGCGCTATACGTTTGCCGGGGGTATCCCGATCACGCAACTCGTGAAGCCCGATCGGCTCGAAGAAATCATCAAGCGCACGCGAAACGGTGGGGCGGAAATCGTCGGCCTGCTCAAAACCGGCAGCGCC
This sequence comes from Tepidisphaerales bacterium, assembly GCA_038230975.1. GTDB lineage: Bacteria > Planctomycetota > Phycisphaerae > Tepidisphaerales > Tepidisphaeraceae > JANXVV01. The sequence continues at coordinate 5,770 of JBBRMF010000200.1, read as the reverse complement.
TATTACGCCCCGGCGGCCGCCACCGTGCAGATGGCCGAATCCATCATTCGCGACAAAAAGCGGATTCTACCGTGTGCCGCATACTGCGAAAAAGAATATGGCGTCGGCGGGTTCTTCGTCGGCGTGCCCTGCATCCTCGGCACGGATGGTGTCGAGAAAATCATCGAGATCGAAATGGACGCCAACGAAAAGAAGATGTTCCAGAGTAGCGTCGACCACGTCAAAGAACTGGTCAAAACCGTCAAGCTCTAAACAAGATCCACCTCAGCATTTAAGCGACCAGGGTCACCTCCGGTGACCCTGGTCTTCTTCTTGGTGAAACGAATGAGAAGCACGGTGTAGGGTGGGTGTACTCACCCACCGCCTTTCCACGTGACGCGAATGGTGGGTGAAGTACACCCGCCCTACAAGAATCTCTGTGGAATGGACTGGCCCCCGCCCTAACCCTCCCCCGGAGTACCAGGAGAGGGAACAAGACAATTCAAGCCACCGCCGCCTTAAACAGCGTCGGTGTGCTGGGGACATCGCGGACCATGTGCCAGCCATTGCGGCCTTCACCGTAATAGTCCGGCAACGCGCCCAGCGAGCGGAAACCCAGCGTTTCGTAGAGTTTGACGGCTCCCACGTTGGCTTGTTCCACTTCAAGATAGGCCCGCCGCACGCCGCGCGTGGAGAGTTCCTCGATCAACCGTTCCATCAGTTTGCGCCCGACTTTCTGACCGCGGCAAGAATCACTCACGGCCAAGCTGTAGATTCGCCCAGACATTCCCTTCTTATGATGCCGTACTAATGCGATGGCTTCACCGATGACCTGGCCTTCCTGCTCGGCGACGAGAAAGACATTGTTCTGGCGATGGTGCAGATACTGAAGCTGCCGTTTGTTCAGGCTGTAAGTATTGAAGCAGGTTTGCTCTAAATGAACGGCGGCGACCAAGTCATCCTTGCGGGCAAAACGAATCTGTGCCGCAGGTCGAATCATCGGGGACGGGATCGACGGTAATTCGGATTGCGTTTCTTGCGAGAGATGAGCAATGCGTGATTCATCGTTTAGATTAACGGCCGGCGCTTCGTAACCGACTTGAATCCTGGCGGGTTTACCCAGAACGTATTTCTGTAAGAGCTTGACCGGCCGATAGCTCATCTTCGTCCAGGCGAGGGTCTCCAAACCCCAGTCATCACCGACGTTGACCAGCGGACGATCGGCAAAGTGAGCACGGCAAAACTCGCTGAAGATGAACTGGGCGAGTCCTTTGACTTCCAGATCCGTTTTTTCAATCACGATGCTGCTTTGATCGCGACCGAGGTTCTCGCCGAAAGTGAAACCGCGGATGCGTTCTTGAGTCGGTGATGAAGAACCCGGTGCGTTGGCTGCGTCTTCCGCCTCCGGCTTGTTGGGTTGAGCGGGGGCATCGTTCACGTAGACGACCATTCCCTTCAAACCAAGGTCACCCGCATATTCCAATGCGAGCCGGGTGGCGAGGGATTCTTTTTGCCGTTTGATCGCGTTGGCGTCGGCGGCAATCTCCATGGCGTGCTGTGCATCCTGATGTGATTTCCACATATCAAGCAGCGCGCAACAGCCGTCAAAATGTTTCGATTTGTCGTAGGTCTCGACCCGGCTCTGGTAGTTGCGGAGGAAGCGATTCTTTGATTGCCGTTTGCTGGCCAGGTCACCGCCGGCCAGGTCGATCATGCGGGCGACATCATAGAGATAATCCGTCCCCATAGGCTGAACATTAAGATTTGTTTTGTCGAAGCGGCCCAGCAATTCCTCGCTGGCGTATTCAATGCGGCCACGATCCGGGACGTGATGGATGGCGTTGTAGTCATCCATGATTTCCCAGCAAGCGGCGAGCGCGCGGTCAGATCCGGTCTCTCCGATGGGAGGAAGCAGCAGAGTCAGATCCCCCGTGCCATTGGCGAAGACGCACAGATGCCCTTCAACTTCGCGCCAGAGAATGCGCAGGCTATTACGCCAGCTGAAAAGTTGCGAGAAGGTATAGTCCGATAAAGGCTCTGCGAGCGACTTGAAATAGGGTTTCAAGAGAGGTTGGTCGGCCAAGGTGACCGGACGCAAACCATACTGCGCGGCATAACCCGAGAGGGGGTCAACATCCATACAAGTGACGGATTCCTCCAGAAAACGTCGCGAATCGCTTGAAATCCACAGGTCCACTTGGGTCTGCCCATACCTGTGGTCGATTCGGCCTTCTTGACGTCATAACTGATAAGTATATCGGCCATGCAAAACGTTGGTTTAAAAATGGCGGGATTTATTGTGACAATGCAGTAGGTGTACCTGCGCACCGATTTGCCGAGTGACACGAATGGTGGACGAGTACACCCACCCTGCACCTACGAAGAACGCCCGGCGATAAGGTTTATCGCCGGGCGTTCTAATGTTTTGCGAATATCTTAAAACGGTGAGACTAGAAGAAAAGTCCCGCGCCAAAGAGATCCTTAGCCTTAATGTTCACCACGACAAATGCGAGGATTGCCGCCACCGTTGCTACGATGGCAAGCACCGTATACACATTATTAGTGGCTTTGACGACGATCGTATCTCCAGATCCAATTCGGCTCATGATTGAACTCCTTACGGTTTAATAGAACTGGATTTACAGTTGCGTTTTGACTTCGACACCTGCTTGAACCTTGTCGACTTTACCTTCGAGTTGCCCGATGGCTTCGTTCGGTTGAACACTGTCCACCGTCAGGAAGCCCAGGAACTCACCGCCCACGCGATTAATCACGTTAAATCGCATGCCCTTCTTGACCATATCCGAGCTCCCGACGGAGATGGTGGCGTACTTCTTACCGCCGATAATGTCGACGGATCGAACCACGCCGTTGATCGGAACGTCGGCCGTGATCTCAGTGCCAGCGGGAGTGCCGGACGAAGCGCCACCGGTTGGGCCACCCTTCTGACGGCTGCCCGCCAGTTGGGTCTTTAGTTCCTCGACCATTTCTACGGCATACTCGCGGGCTTTTTCAGTCTGGCGGAGCTTGTTATCCAGAATGGTGATCTGGGTATTCAGTTCGCCATTGCCTTTAAGCAGATCATCGTTTTTGGCACGTAGATCGTTGTTGGCAGTCAGGAAGCCGGTCCCCATTTCCTGGGCGGCCCGAAGGGCGTCGGCGGTGCCTTTCAGCGTCGCCTCCTTCACTTGGGAATCTTTTTTCAACTGCGCGAGTTCGCCGTCCCGCTTTTGCACTTCAGCTTCGCCGGAGGTGATTGTGCGGTTGAGTTCCCCAACCTGCTTGGTCATCTCGTTCTGAAGATCGCGAAAAGCCATCTGGCTATTCGTCAGATTTGTGGTCAGATCCGATGCGTCCTTCTTGGCGGCAGTCAGCTGCCGCTTAGAGGCGTCAGCCAACGCCTTGTGATCTTCGACACGGTTGACGAATACGACAACCGAGGCGCTTAACAACAACGATGAAACGACGAGCAGCACGACGAACAGTTTGGTGAGCACGCTCAAGGGAGCTCCTTGGTCAAAGGGTATCCGGAGAAAGTTTCCGGAAGGTGGTGTCCGGCAATGGGTGTCAATATCCTACGCATTCGATTTCTCAGGCCGAACGCGGACGATCATCGTAATTTGTGTAGAAAATATGTCAAGTTAAATCAACGCTATTGACAGGTTGGATTGTGCCAAAAGTTACGTCCGATACGGCTGAACACGACGCCGACCGCAAGACTGCGTATACTTTACGGTATGAAAGCACTTACCTGTAATATCGACGCAAAGGGGAAGCAGGTTCGCTTTGTAATGGGCATTGCCGAAATCATCGGTGCCGTATTGATGGCCGCCTTGTGGGCGTGGCCGGCAAATGACTGGTGGCCATGGACTCTTACCGGCGTTCTGTTCTTTTTCGGCGTTTTTGCGCTCTTTGAAGCCCGTGCCGGCTGGTGCGTGGTGCGGGCGATGGGGTTCAAAACAAAGGTTTGAAAGGTGGCATGGGCGTCTCGCCCGTGCTGTCGTTCTACCAAAAAAGCACGGGCGAGACGCCCATGCCACCTGTTTGAATTGACTTAATTACTTCCCCGTGACCTGCCGAATATATCCCACTTCTTTTTCACTGAACGCCGTGCCATCGGGTCGGAAAATATCGTGAAACCAGACTTTCGGTTCGGCATCAGCTGGTTTTTTCCAGGTATCCCAGGCGTAAATCGTGTTCGTTTTGCCCGCCACAAATCCCCAATTGTACGCGCCGACGTGCTGCTCTTTAAGATAGCCGAGGATCGGGTCAAACGTGCTGCCGTTGGGGCGGGCCATATATTCCGTACACAGAATCGGTCGGTTGTATCGGCGAAGATGCTCGACGCACAGTTTCATCTTGTCGAGCGTGGCATAGCTATGAAAACTGATCACATCGGATTCATTTAACTGCACCTGTTCCATCGCCGACAGCTTGGCCGGGTCGCCCCAATCGCCAAGCCACGGACCACTGGTGATTGGCTGCGAAGGATTCGCTTCCCGAGCCCAGGCATACACTTTGATCAACAATAGCCGAGCCATCTCGGGTTTATCTTTGGGTTCCAGCTTGCCGTAGCTGGAGCCGTTCGTGTTGTCCGGCTCGTTAATCGGTTCCCAGAAATGAACGCGCTGGTCATCCTTGAATCGTGTAACCACACCGACGACATACGGCTTCAGCTCCGCATCCCAGCGCTCCGGCTGAGCCAACATCTCAATGCCAGGGCTTTGAACCCAACCACTATTATGCAGACCTTTTTGAGGTTCCCGCTGCTTGCCCAACTTGGGGTGCGGATCCCAGCAACTGTCGAACAGCACAAAATCCACACCGATATGATGCTTGGCGGCAATGTCCAGAAATTGATCCATCCGCGATAACAAGCCTGCACTGTCTTGCTTCCAAAGCAGATCATGCAGGAAAACGCGAACGCTGGTGAACCCCAATCCTTCGGCCCATCCCAGTTCGCGATCAATCGTCTTGAGATCAAACGTGTCGGCTTGCCACATCTCTAATTCATTGATCGCCGTGCTCGGTGAAAAATTACAACCCACCAGCCATGGCTTTTCCTTGCCCCAGGACTGCGCCTGCTCGGGAGTCCATTTTTCACGCGCTTGCACGGCGGTAGTCATGCTCAACACCAATAAGATTCCCACGGCAAGACGATTCATATGCGCTCCGGTTAGTTCATCGATCAAACATACCGATCTGGGCTCAACAGTTTAAGGTCGATCGAAGTGGTTTCATCAGAAAGTATCTCGGCCATCAGTTTGCCGGTAATCGGGGCCAGACTCAAGCCCATCATCGCATGGCCGGTCGCCGCCGACAGATTTTCGTAACGTGCAAATCGGCCAACGTACGGCAAGCCATCCGGTGAACACGGCCGCAGGCCTCGCCACACCGCTACATTTCGAAAATGGCTCGCGTTAAATTCCGGGTAGTAGCGGGGGATGGATTGCGTGATGCCGCGCACGCGATTGGAGTCGATCGATTCATCCATGCCGGCAATCTCCATCGTGCCGGCAAAACGCAATGATGATCCCATCGGTGTGACCGCCACCCGCGCCTCGGTCAAAATCGCACAAATCCCCGGCAGTTTCGGTGGAGTGGGCAGCGTCAGGCTGTACCCTTTTCCAGCTTGCATCGGCAGGGTGATTTTAAGGCCGTCGACAATTTCAGCCGACCAGGATCCCCCGGCCAGCACATATTCATCGGCCGTGAAATCACCTTGGGTGGTCTGGATGACCTGGATTCTACGACCTTCCGCGCGCCATCCGGTGACTTCCGTATTGAAGCG
>JBBRMF010000199.1:0-9606 GCA_038230975.1 Tepidisphaerales bacterium | reverse complement strand
CGCCGAGCATCGGCCGCCGCTGATCCTTCCACTGCCGTTTTGCCAGCCGCCGCCGAATTCGAGCCTTGCGTCGCGCCAGCTTTTGATGTGTAGTGTGATTCACTCCAAATGCCTTTCTAGTCTGTGGGTATCAACAACACAACAGACGGCGAAGTTCGCCAAAAGACAGGCATTTGGAGTTATTTTTGTGAACAATCGCTGATCGAGACCGTCGGTAACACGCTGGTTTTAGGACTAGTCATTTTGAAGGGCGGGTGTACTCGCCCACCGATTTGCCGAATGACACGGAGGGGCGGGTACACCCACCCTGCAAAAATCGGTTACCCTTTCCGGCAATGGCCAGATCCTACGACCACATTCCAGTTTTGGCCGATCATGTGATCGAATCGCTCCGTCCACAGCCGAACCAGATTCTCGTCGACTGCACGCTCGGTTTAGGCGGACACGCATCGCTCCTGCTCGAAAAAATCTCGCCCGGGGGATCGCTGATCGGCTGTGATTTTGACCCCCGCCATGTCGAATTGGCTCGGGCCGCTCTTGAGCGAACCCATGCGCCGCACACCGCGTTTCACGTACATCATTCCAACTTTGCCGCCCTGCCATCGGTGTTGGCGGACTTGGGCATTGGCAAAGTCGATGGGATTTTGGCCGACCTGGGCGTCGCCAGCCCGCAGATCGATGACCCGACGCGTGGGTTTTCTTATCGCCGTCCCGGTCCCCTCGACATGCGCATGGACCCAACCCGTGGCCAACCGGCATCCGTCCTCATCAACCAGCTTTCCGAGCATGAACTCATCGAGGCCATGCTCGAACTCGGCGATGAAACCGATGCTCCGCTCATCGCCAGATTAATCGTCGAGCGCCGTCGCGAAAATCCAATCCTCACCACCGAGCAACTCACCGCCATCATCTGCGAAGCCCGCGATTTTACCCTTCAACGCGCCGCCGGTGCCAAGCTCCACCCAGCCGCCCGAAGCTTTCAGGCCTTTCGCATGCTGGTCAATCGCGAAACCGGAAACCTCGAACGGCTGCTCACCGTCACCCCGGATCTGCTCAAACCCGGCGGCCGTCTAGCGATCATCAGCTTCCACAGCGGTGAAGATCGACGTGTCAAACAAGCCTTCCGCGACGGACTCCGCAACGGCACGTATCGCGATGCCACTCCCGAACCCCTCGTGGGCACACCCGATGAAATCCAGCAGAATCCCCGAGCCCGATCCGCCAAACTGCGGTGGGCCGAGCGCGCGTAATGGCGATTGATACAGAACCGGGCCAAACCGGTTGATTTTATTCTGTTCGCCATGAATCGGTACTGCTATACTCACCCACTTCACCCGAGCATCGGGTGATCGCGGAACAGTTCCACAAGCGACATTTTGCTTCATGTTTCCACAGAGGCTCGTATGAATCGGCGAAATAGAAACCGGAATAATCGGGCGGGATTTTCACTCATTGAACTTTTAGTCGTGATCGGAATCATTACGATCCTCCTGTCACTCCTGCTTCCTGCACTGAAGAGGGCGCGGGAATCAGCGCGTAAAGTCGCTTGTGCTGCACAAGTGGGACAAATCGTGCTTGCAATCACCACTTACTCAGGTGAGTACAATCTAAAATTACCCGCGTACAAAACCGTTAATCCACTTGGTCAGTTTAATTGGGACATCCCGACGGCAGCACGCGACAAGCTCATGAAATACGGTCTGACTCGTAAAAGTTTCTACTGCCCCTCCAATCAAGACCAAAATCGGGATATTTACTGGACGTATCACGGTGATGCTGAATGGAGTGTAACGGGCTACTTCTTCTTCATTCCCCGGCTGGCATGGAACTCAACCTGGCTGAACGCAACCTACAGCGGCATGTTGACCAACACCACAGTTGATAGTCATCACAGCGCAGGGCAACGCTACTTCCCTTACGTTCATGGATCCGAAAGGCCTGCCGAAACCGAACTCGTTTCAGATTCAGTGTTAAATTCCGGTGGGTCATTCAACGCCATCTATGAAGGAGGCGGAAGCACGACGAGCCACGTCGATGCAAACACTCCACAAGGTGGAAATATCGGCTTTCACGACGGTCACGTTGCCTGGCGCCCGTTCTATGAAATGTCAAAGCGACCGGGCCCGCCGGGGGAGCTCCAGATCATTACTGGTAGCGCGGGTACGTTATTAATTCTACCGAACCATTTTCGATTGGAGTTTGCATGCTTCGCCACGCGTTCTTCGCGGTCGTGTTAATCACCGCATCGGTTGCAATTGCCGCCCCCCCGAACGTACGCACCCTGCGCGTTCCGAACGGCGGCATTCAACCGCGCGTTGCGGTCGACTCCGCGGGAACGACCCATCTGATCTACTTCAAAGGCGACGCGGGGCACGGCGATTTGTTTTACGTCCAATCCACTGATGGCGGTGACACATTTTCTCGACCGATCCCGATCAATTCACACGCAGGCAGTGCCATCGCGGCGGGAACCATTCGCGGCGCACAATTGGCCCTCGGCAAAGATAATCGTGTCCATGTCGCGTGGAATGGTTCCGGCCCGATCGACGCCAAAGGCCCCAATGATCCCACTCCCATGCTTTACACGCGCCTGAACGACGCGGGCGATGGTTTCGAGCCGGATCGAAACGTCATTTCCTCTCACTACGGTCTTGATGGCGGAGGTTCCATCGCCGCCGATCCGCAAGGGAACGTCTACATTGCCTGGCATGCGCCGGAACACAAAGGTCAGCCCGAAGACGATCGCCGCGTCTGGATCACACGTTCGACCAACGGCGGCAAAACTTTCTCCCCTGAAGTGGCCGCCTCTCCCGATGCCACTGGCGCGTGCGGATGTTGCGGCTTACAGATCATGGCGGATTCGCATGGCAATATCTTTACGCTCTATCGCTCCGCGACTGAAATGGTTCATCGCGATATGTATCTGCTTCGTTCCAACGATCACGCCGCCCACTTCGCCAGCACCAAGATTTCACCGATGACGATCGGCCAATGCGTGATGAGCTCCGCCGCCATGATCGATTCACCGCAGGGCATCCTCGCCGCCTGGGAAACCCAATCGCAGATTTACTTCGGGCGTGTCGAAAAAGAGGGAGCGATGATTTCCAGGATCATTCCCGCGCCCGGTGATACCCGTGGCCGCAAGCACCCGGCGCTGGCGACCAATCAGACCGGAAATGTTTTGGTCGTCTGGACCGAAGGCACCGGCTGGAACAAAGGCGGTTCCATCGCCTGGCAGGTGTACGACGCCGAAGGCAAGGAAATCCCCGGCGCAAACGGCAGCAAACCCGGCCTGCCTACCTGGAGCTTCCCAGCCGCCTTCACCAACGCCCAAGGTGACTTCACGATCGTGTATTAGTCATCCTTCACGCATCTTCGCCCCGCACTGACACACAAACGGCCTAATCTGGTGCGGCCTCACCGATGAAGGTTGATTCAGCTCAATCGTACATCCACATCGTGCACACTTGAAAATCGCCCCGCGTTCCGGCGCAACCGCCGCTGGAGTTTCTACGGTATTCACCGCGGCAGTACTCACTTCGCTGGCATCCGTCACGTCCCGCTTTCGATCCATCGCCAGATTCGCCAGCTTGTCCGCCAACACATTTTTCTCTCGGAGATTGTGCTCGATTTTCGCCGCTTCAAAATCGCGCAGTAGAATTTGGGCTTGCCCGCAGAGCACTTTCATGTCCGGGTGCTTCACGCGATATTCGCCGCGCATTTGCTTGATGACCAATTCACTATCACCGCGAATGACGATCTTCTTCGCCCCCAGCTTCTTGGCTTCCTGCAATGCCAGTATCAACGCCGAATACTCCGCGACATTGTTCGTGGCATTCCCAATAAACCGCCCAAGCGTTACCAACGGCGTGCCATCCTGCGCAAGAATCACCACCCCAACGCCCGCCGGCCCGGGATTTCCGCGCGAACCACCATCAAACTGTAATGTAAGTGTTTCAGTCATATAATTGGAATGGGTGGCATGGGCGTCTCGCCCGTGCTCTTTTTTGGGGGGCCAAATAAATGCACGGGCGAGACGCCCATGCCACCCCGCTCATTTCAAGTCTACGCCGTCTCTTCCGCCGTAACTTTCGCTTCCTTCTGCGGCTTCTTCTGATTCACAGCCATTTCCGGCGGCAAATCATCGGGAATGTACAACAGCCGACGGCAGCTTGGGCAGAAGACCATCTCATCGCGCGTATGAAGCCGATTGTAAAGATCGACCACCAGATCCATGTTGCACGCCGTGCAAACATATTCCTCGCGGCGCGGTTTAGGCCGGCTGATGGGAGTCATCGCCTCCCCTTCATACCGCTCAACCAACCGCTCGAACATCTCCCGAGCCTTGGCCGAAACCACGGCAGCGGCCTCTTCTCGTTGCGGGCGAAGCTGATCGATATCCACCTGCAGGTCCGCCAGCCGTCCACCCAGTTCTTCCTTGGTCTTTTGATGCTTGGCAGTTTCTTCTTCGATCTGCCCCTGGAGCGCCTTGACCTCAGCGGCGTATTTTTCGGCCTGCTCCATCGCCTTCAACTGCTCATCTTCAGACTTGCCCTTGTCGACCTTTTCGGTGTTGATCTCCGTGAGAAACACCTGATATTCCTTGTTGTTGCTCGCATTCTGCTGCTGCGTGCGCAGCTTATCGATGCGGGCATCGCGCGTTTTTACATCCAACTCAAAGTTGCCCGCCTTGGCGGCAAACTCCATATGGTTCGCCTGGGCGGCCTTGTGCTTCTCATCCAGATCAGCCAGCCGGCGTTCCTGAAGTTTGACGGTTTTGTTGGCAGTATCGTAACGTTCGGTGGCGTCGCGAAGAGCGGCGTCGGCTCGGAGCAGTTTTACCAGAGCGATGTTCGTCGGACCCATCAGAGTTCCTCTCAAATCCCGCGTCGCCCGGCCGTGTGACGGCTCGCCCGGTCGATGCGCTGATCGAACCCCCGATTATCGCGATTAACGATCAGATTGAAAGCCCTTGGATCGACCTTCGAATTCTATCGATTTTTAGCGGTCGTGCCGAAGGCACACGCTTTTTTGCGACGAGATGAGGAAAGTGTGCGTTCGGCACGACCGCTAAAAGTAGTATTCATCTTCAGAATCATATTCGCGACTCAAGGCAGCAAATGTTCCAACACCTTCGCCGAACACAACACCCCCGGCATCCCCGCCCCAGGATGCGTACCGGCTCCGACAAAATACAGCCCTTCAATATCCTCACTCTTATTATGAAACCGAAAATACGCCGACTGCCCAAATGTCGGTTGAATCGAAAAACCCGTGCCGTGCAGCGTGTTCAAATTGTCCCGAAAGTGGATCGGCGTCACATAAAAATCTTCCGTAATGCACTCCCGCAACCCCGGCAAAACCGTCCGGTCCAACTCATTCACAACAATATCGCGATACTTCGGCCCCATCGTTTCCCAATCCACATCCCCCTGCAGATTCGGCACCGGGCAAAGCACGTAAAAACTATCGCAACCCGCGGGAGCCATCGAAGGATCGGTAGCCGTCGGGCGATGCAGATAGAGACTCAGATCATTCATCGCCAGTTTTTTCAGATCGAACATCTCGCGAAGCAGCTCGGCATAACGTTCGCCAAGGATGATCGTGTGATGGGCGACGTTGGGATATTGGCGCGTCGTGCCGAAGTAGAGGACGAAGAGGCCCATGGAGTATTTGAGTTTGGATAGACGGGTATCGGTCCATTTGGGGCGGAATTCAGCCGAAATAAGATTCTCGTAAACTGCCGGGGCGTCAGCATTGCAAACAATTAAGTCGGCATTGATATCGCCTCTGCCAGTCATTCGGATTCCATCTACATGGACGTTACGATTACGCCATCTTCGTGGAACATCGCGACCTGCACTCAGCATCTTATAAATGGCCCTGTGTTGCGCCTCCGTTGGCCCGCTTTTGATCTGGATGTTTTGTACTTCTACCCCCGGCTGTACTTCAATCCCCTCCTCCTCCATCAACTTCCCCAACGCCGCCACAATCGCCCCGGTTCCGCCCATCGCAAAATGCACGCCCCACTCGCGCTCAAGGTATTGAATGAGTGAATAAATCGACGTCGTGTTAAACGGATTTCCCCCGACCAGTAATGGCTGAAAGCTGAACACCCTCCGCAGTTTTTCGCTCTTGATATATTTGCAGGTCATCTGCCAGACCGTCCGCCATGTACCGAGTTTCATCAGTTGCGGCGCGCAGCGGGCCATCGACCAAAACGTATGGAACGGCTTATCCCCCAGTTGCGTGAAACCGACATCGAAAATCTTTTTCGTCTGGGCCAATAGCTTGAGATACCCGTCGCAATCGGCCGGTTCAATCTTGCGTATCTCGGCCAACGTTTGTTCGAGCGTGCCGCCGTAATCGAAGTGAGTGCCATCCGCAAAAACGATGCGATACCACGGATACAATGGCACAAACTTGACGTAATCCTCCCGCTTTTTCCCGAAGAGTTCGAACAACTCATCGAACAGAAACGGAGCCGTCACGACCGTCGGCCCCGCATCAAACGTATACCCATTCCGATGATACACCCCCGCGCGGCCACCGAGTTGATCCTGCTTTTCCAGCAGCGTCACATCATACCCCCGCCGCCGCAATCGCAACGCCGCCGCGATGCCCCCCAGACCCGCGCCGATCACAATCGCTTTCTTCCCATCCGTTGTATTTGCCATATTCACATTTGTAGGGTCCGCTTTTGCGGACGGAATTCCACGGTGGCGTGGGCGTCTCGCCCGCGTTTTCCGAATCAATAACCAAGGGCTAAACATTCAACGTCAAAGTGTATCCAAAAAATCCTTCGCCGCTTTCAAAACTTCCTTTGCGCTCGCATACCCCACCCGCTGCATGGCGGCATCAAACGGAAGCCATTCGTAACCGACATGCTCATCGCTAAGTTGAACATCCGCCGACGCCACTCGCCCCAGAAAAAAGATCACGCTTTTTCGCACGAGCCCGCGTTTCGAGCGGAAAAAATAGGCGATCTCCCTGGAAAACCCGTCGATCATTTCCACCTGGGTGATCCCGGTTTCTTCCTGCAGCTCCCGCCGGGCGGCCGTGAGATCATCCTCGCCTTTCTCGACATGGCCCTTGGCGTAATCCCAGTATTTGCCGTAATTCAACAGAAGAAATCGCGCCTCATCCCGCGAGGGCCCCGCGAGGCGAAACACCATTACACCGGCAGATCGTTCTTGAGCAACCATCTCATCTCTGAATCGTCGGCCACAACGCGACCGTGCAAACGCGATGTCCGATCCGATCTAATATCGCCACCGAACGCGCCTGTCGAAACCCGGCCAACACTTCTTTCCGCATCAATACGTCCTCAAATGATTCCAGATCCTTCGCCAGTACCTGCTCGCTTTCATTAAACACGACCAATGCCAGGCCCGCTTCGCGAATGAGCGGATCAGTCTCCATTTTCCGGAGATCCTCCACCACGGCATCTCGCCATTGATTGCCGTATCCACCGTGCCGGACTCCCCCTTCGCGGAACTGATAAGCCACCTTCAATTCCAGCCACAGCCCATCTTCGGGCAAACTCAAGTTCGGTGGATCGAAGAGCGTGGGCAGTGCGCTATCCAATTTGAGCGGCCTCCCTTTGGCGGTCAGCACCAGATCGCATCGTTGCCGATGGGTCAGTTTCTTGCCCACGGATGAAGGATAGTGGACTTCACGCGCCACCTCATGATATTCCATCAATCCAGCCGCCAGCACATTTTGCAATTGCTTTTCATCCTGCACATCCATCCCGTAAACCGCCTGCTCTATCCGCAGATCGGCTTCCTTCCGTGCAATGATGTCACCGAGTTGATTCGCGAGGGTGAAAAAGTCGTACGACATCGAAATCCAAACTCTTCCAGAATTCTCTCTGTGCCCTCTGTGTTCTCCGTGGCTAAATTTTCACGTCGTCGGATCACCGCAAGAAATACGGCATCGTCAAATGCGCCGCCGCATATCCTATCGCGATTCCCCCCAGCACATCGCTTGGCCAATGGGCATCCATGATATAGCGAAGGACGGCACAGATAATCGCCAGAGACCAGAAAACTTCGCAACCGGTTGGGTATAAATTGGCCAACACCACACTGAGCGCCACCGCCGACGCACTATGGCTCGAAGGAAAACTTTCCCGCCAGTTTGCGTGGGTAATCGTGGGCCCCATGAATTTTCCGGCCCCTTCGCGACCAGGTCGAACCCGCCCCAATAATCGTTTCACTAAAAACGCGACCACCGAAGCTGCAACGGATGCCGCCGCGATGGCCCACACGGCTTTCTGATGTGCCGGTTCGCGATCCAGTCGCCATACCAACAACGCTGCAACCACAGTGCAAACGGCCTGCCCGTATTGCGCCAGCCATCGCGTCTCTCGTTTGACATCCCCTTTAAAATGAAGTGACAACGTGAGAGGTGCGCCCATCGATTCGATCAGCATCAGCACGGCAGCGGCGACAGAGAGTGAGATCAAGACGCTATAGTTCATGAATGCTTTTTTCCGTCCCCTCCCCCGTTGGAGTACCAAGGGGGGAAGGGGACCAGCGAACCCTTGTCACGGCCCATCGAACCCATACTGTATAGCCGATGTTCAAATCCGCCTCCACGCACCTGACACCGAAGATGCTCTTGGCTCTTACCATTGTCGCCGCCGCCGGGCTATATCTGCTCGGCAATGGCCGCGTGAGTTTATGGGATCGCGACGAACCTCGCTACGCCCAATGCACAAGGCAAATGCTCAAAGGTTTTGCCGGGCCCGGGGGTCATGCACCGGGGTTCGTCGTCCCTCACTTTCTGAATGATCTGCGTACCGAAAAACCACCGCTGATCTATTGGTTACAGGCCGGGGCGATGAAAGTTTTCGGCGAAAATGCATTTGCCGCGCGATTCCCATCTGCTGTTGCGATGACCGCAGTGTTGTTGCTTCTAGCGACGGCGTTTTACCGCGCGATCGATCCGGTTCGAGCCGCGTGGGCCGTCTTCATCATGGCCACCAGCGGGCTCACCATCATGTCCGCAAAGATGTGCCTCACCGATGCAACCCTGTTGCTGATGACCACAACCGCGCAGCTTTGCGGGTTCGCCATCTATCGCGGGAATCGCAAGGCATGGGTACCCATTTTGCTATGGACCGCGATCGGTTTCGGCGGACTCACCAAAGGCCCGATCGTGCTCGCCACGCTCGGTGGCACACTCATCGCGCTGCTGATTTTAGACCGTTGGATCGACGGCCAATGGAACTTCAAATGGTGGCTGTCCCTTCAGCCGCTCGTCGGATTAGCCATCCTCGCCGCCATCAACGGCCCCTGGCTCTACCTCGTCTCCAAAAAAGAACCCACGTTTCTCCCCCGCCTCTACGGTGCCGCCAAACGCCACATGCTGAACACCGATGAAAAGCACACCGCGCCACCCGGTTTCTATTTGGCAACGATCTTAGGCTTATTCTTCCCCTGGTGCTTGCTCCTGCCGACGACGCTGACGATCGCCTTTCGCAATCGCCGCCAGCCCATCGTTCGCTATTGCCTGGCGATTATTTTGGGCGTGTGGATCTTCCAGGAATTCATGCCCACCAAGCTGCCCTTCTATATGCTGCCGATCTTCCCGCCCCTG
>JBBRMF010000198.1:0-9608 GCA_038230975.1 Tepidisphaerales bacterium | reverse complement strand
GGCCAATGCTTTGACGCTCAAGTTCAACTACTCGGGTAGCCGTGTGTTGGCGGGTGGCGTGGCTGGCCTGATCGTGCCGGAACCGACAACCCTGTCCCTCCTGGGCCTGGGTGCGATGGGTCTTCTGGCCCGCCGTCGTCGGACCAACAAGGTTGCGGTTATGAACTGAGCCTGAGTGAGTAGGTTGGGTGTGTAGAAAACAGCCGAACCTTATCCAATGATTTCCGCGGCCCCGCGAGCAACAGCTTGCGGGGCCGCTTTCACGGATATCAAAACTCCAAAAAGTTGAGCATTGTGGACTTGCGATACTGATCGTAAAGTAATGGGGTGATTTGTCGTGTTCAGTGAAAGGACGGGTGCCATGTCATGGCGGTGCTGGATATTGTTTGTGATGGTTTTTGCTCAGCTAGTCGTTGCGCCGGTGCCTTTGGTGCTGGCGGAAGATGAGCTCAGGCCCGAACAACTTAAACAGATGTATCAGGGCACACTTGCCCAGCTGAAGGAAGCCCAGGAGCGAAAAACTCAACTTGCTGCGGAGAATGAACAACTGAAGGCGAAAATCGCCGAACTTGAAAAGCAGATGCAGGCGTCTCAACTAAAAGCCACCGAACAGCAAAAGATGGCGGACGCTTTTTCGGAGAAAACTTTCTATCTTCGCTCTCACTACGCCGCCTGGCAGGAATTTCTCCATCGGTATCCGCGACTTCAAATCAGGTGGCGCGTGTTCCTGGAAAATGACATGCTGACCCCTCGACCTGACTTGCCGATATTTGTTGATCCTGAATGGCCTTGGACTGCGCAGAGTTAGCCATCACCGGCGATTGTCAACTGCTACTCCAAGCAAGGCGTTCTAATCGCTTGCTTACAACGTCCAACCCTCTCGATACGCCGGCCGAATTAGCGCATCGGCTTCCGGCGCGTTGGTGACGCGAAGATTCGCCGCATCCCACTCCAGCGTTTTGCCGAGCCGATGGGCCAACGTTCCCAGCAACACCGTTTCGGTTAAAGGGCCGCTGTAGTCGAATCGGCAAGTGGTGCCGTTGGGATCATTCCGCAGGCAGGCTTGTACCCATTCTTTGTGGTGTCCGATCGACGCGGGAATGCTATGTTTCGGGGCTTGGAAGCCGACGAAATCATCTTCCGGATAGAGCTTGTGTATTGAATAGTCCGCAAAGATAGCGCCAGTCGTGCCGACGAACAGTACACCATCTTTCCACTTTGGATTGACTTCCCAATCGTCGCATGCGGACGGGCGTTTTCCGCCATCGTACCAGGAGAGTTTCACCGGTGGGGCGTCTTTGCGCGCCGGGAATTGCCAGTGGGCGATCAACCAGGTGGGGCAGTTTTCCAACTGAATGGCCGGGCCTTCGGTGGTTATGCGCGTGGGGTATTTCAAATCGAGCGCCCAAAACGCCAGATCGAGATAATGGCATCCCATATCGCCAAGTGTACCGCTGCCAAAATTCCAGTAACGACGCCAGGTCTCCGGCAGATAGGCGGGGTTGTATGGCCGCGCCGCGGTCGGGCCGTTCCAGAGATCGTAATGCAGATCCTTCGGAATTTCAGGCGAACCGATGACAGGTTGCGTGGCCGACCAGGTCTTGTTGCAGAATACATGGACTTCGCGAATCGGCCCGACGGCGCCGCTGCGAACCAGTTCAACGGTTCGGCGGTAGTTGGCACCGGCGTGAATCTGCGTGCCCATTTGGGTGACGCGCTTCAGTTTGGCGGCGGTCTCGGTCACGGTGCGTGCCTCGAAGAGCGTGCGTGTCAACGGTTTTTCGCAGTAGACGTGCTTGCCGGCCTTCATGGCCGTCACCGTCGCGATCGCGTGCGTGTGATCCGGCGTAGCCACGACGACCGCATCCAGATCGCGCTCACCGTCGATCATGTGCCGAAAATCGTGATAGACCTCTGCCCCTGGAAACTTCTGGCTGGCCTCGGCCAGGTAAGTCTCGTTGATGTCGCATAGAGCGATCACGTTGACATTTTTCAGCGCCGAGACTTCCGCCAAATCCGCCTCGGCGCGATGGGCGACTCCGACAAATCCAACGTTTAGTTTCTCGCTGGGCGGGACTGGTTTATTGCTCGACTCATCCGCCCATGCCCCCCGTCCACTCACCCAGAACCCCATGCCGGCGGCGGCTGCACCCTTGAGAATTTGACGGCGGCTCGTGTGACGTGGCATGAAGGTCTCCTGAAAAGGTTATTATTCAGTTAGATAATATATCGACGGGGCAATTTCGTTGAGAGCGATGGCGTTCAATATTTCACGAGGTTGATTCCCAAGTGGGTTCTCACTTCGTCAACTTCCGATACTTAATTCGATGCGGCTGATCGGCATTAATCCCCAGTCGTTTCTTCCGATCTTCTTCATACGATTGATAGTTCCCCTCAAACCAGTACGCCTCACTGTCGCCTTCAAACGCCAGGATGTGCGTGGCGACGCGATCGAGGAACCATCGGTCGTGCGTGATGACGACGCAGCAGCCGGCGAAGTTTTCCATCGCTTCTTCCATCGCCCGGATGGTGTTCACATCCAGGTCGTTCGTCGGTTCATCGAGCAGGATGACGTTGGCACCGCTCTTAAGCATGCGGGCCAGATGCAGGCGATTACGTTGGCCGCCGGAAAGGGTGCCGACTTTTTGTTGTTGATCCGAGCCGGTAAAACCGAAGCGGGAGATATAGGCGCGGACATTCATCACATTATTTCCGAGCCGAAAAGTATCCTGCCCCTCGGCGATGACTTGCCAGACCATGGCGTTGTCTTCCAGCGAATCGCGGGATTGTTCAACGTAGGTGAGTTTGACCGAGTCTCCGACTTTCAGTACGCCGCTATCGGGTTTTTCTGAGCCGATGATCATGCGGAAGAGTGTCGTTTTGCCGGCCCCGTTCGGACCGATGATTCCGACGATCCCGCCCGGCGGCAGGCTGAAGGAAAGGTTCTGGTAGAGCAGATTGTCGCCATAGGCTTTGGCGACTTTGTCCGCATGAATCACGAGTTGACCCAGACGCGGGCCGGGGGGGATGACGATTTCAATATCCGTATCTTTACCGCGTGTATCCGCATTGAGCAGTTGCTCGTACGCCTGCAACCGGGCCTTGCTCTTGGCTTGCCGCGCGCGGGGAGAGGCGCGCACCCATTCCAATTCGCGGGCCAGCATTTTTTGACGGGCGGACTCGGTCTTTTCTTCGATCGCCAGGCGCGCTTTTTTCTGCTCGAGCCATGAGGTGTAGTTGCCCTTGTATGGAATGCCCTGCCCGCGATCCAGTTCGAGAATCCAGCCGGCAACGTTGTCCAGAAAGTACCGGTCGTGCGTGACGGCGATGATCGTGCCTTCATACCGCTTCAGATGCTGCTCGAGCCATCCGATTGATTCGGCATCGAGGTGATTGGTCGGCTCATCGAGCAGCAGGATATCCGGTTTCTGCAGCAGTAGACGACAAAGCGCGACTCGCCGTTTCTCACCGCCAGAAAGGGGCTTGATGATCGCGTCGCCCGGTGGGCAGCGCAGGGCATCCATGGCCATCTCAAGTTGCTGGTCAATATCCCAGGCGCCCAGGTGATCGATCTGCTCTTGAAGGTTGCCCTGCCGATCAAGCAGTTTGTTCATCGTGTCATCGTCCATCGGCTCAGCCATTTGATCGCTGATGGCGTTGAACTCGTGGAGGATATCCATCGTTTTTTTCGCACCTTGTTCAACTACCTGCCGAACGGTGAGATGCTCATCGAGTTTCGGTTCCTGCTCAAGGAAGCCTACGGTATACCCGGGAGATTTATTAATCTGCCCGTCAAACTTGGTATCGATCCCGGCCATGATCCGCAGAAGTGAACTCTTTCCGGCACCGTTTAGGCCGAGCACACCGATCTTCGCGCCGTAGAAGTAGGAAAGGTAGATATCCTTAAGGACGACCTTCTTTTCGTGCGCCTTGGTGACGCCGATCATTGAGTAGATAATTTTTTCGTTATCGTTAGCCATGGAAAGGCGAGGGTACTGTATTGACCGCCGATCGGCCACCTGTACGCGAGAATATGGCGAAAAAACGATCGTGACTTCAACGTGCCTGGCGGTTAGGGTTAAGACAACTTACTGTGGAGGTCCGATGATTTCTTTCCGTCGAACGATTCTGATGAGCGTGATCCTGTCACTTTTCGCCATCCCATGTTTTGCTCAACCGAAGCCTGCGACGCAGCCTTCGCAGGCTGAGTTGGAGAAGAAATTTTCCGAAACGATGAGCAACGCGGTGATGGCCGGCTCGTTCACGATGAACGGTTCGGATCGACCGCCAGCGAATGATAAATACACGCTCGGCAGTGTGACGAAGAAGGAAGGAGATATCTGGATCATTGTCGCGACGATCCAATATGGTGCACACAATGTTTCGCTACCATTGGAAATTCCGGTGAAGTGGGCCGGGGATACGCCGGTGATCAGCGTGACCAAAATCGGGTTCCCCGGGCTTGGGAGCTATACGGCGCGCGTGTTGGTGTATGGCGATCAATACGTCGGTATCTGGGGTTCCGCCGACGGTTCGCACGGTGGGCAAATGTGGGGAAAGATTGAACACCCGGCGACGCAACCTGCAACGAAATAAAATCAAGCGTCGCGAATAAAGCAGACCGCTGAGTAATTAAAGGCGTTCATCTGGATTGGGCAGCTTGAACGAGCGAACTATATGCCGCGAATGATCAAGGTATTTGCAATTCTGTCACTCGCGCTGTTCATGGTAACTGCCGGTTTGTTCCTCCAGATTGTCAACGATTCAGTAAAAAACCATCAATCGCTCGAGCGTGAAATCCTTCAAGTCTGCCAGAAGGAAGAAGATTTGATGGGCGGCGATAAGATGCGCGAGTTCGAAAAAAATACGCAGTATGTTGCGCTATTAACAATCGAGAAATCCAAGCGGGCGCAACTTCAATTGCTAGAAAAGCAACCTCGGTCTTTTTTATCTGTGTGGATTTCATTGGCTTTAGCGTGGAGCGCTAGTGCTGTCTTAATGTTTTCGATTTTACGATTCTGGCGATTCAAGAAACGTTTGAAGTCTGGTTTGTGCGTGTCTTGCGGCTATGACCTTCGTGCTGCAACTGGTCGCTGTCCAGAGTGTGGTTCCATCAGCGCTCCGCAAAAATGATTTCCGTGTTTTTGCAGAACATTTTTGGAAGTTCCGTAAGACGTGGCACAACTCTTTTTCACTCAACTTTGATATGTCGAAGCGACTTTCCATTGATGAACGCGTCGACGCCTTAGCCAGATTCCGGCGCGGGCCGTGTTCCCCGGAGGCGAGTCAAGCGACTACCGCCGGGTTGCTGGATAAAAGTAATCTGGTGGTTGCGAAAGCCGCTGTGGTTGCACGCGAATTGATGATGACGACTCTGGTTCCCGATCTTGTCACCGCGTTTGATCGCTTCATCAACGATCCAATTCTCGACAAAGGATGCGCCGCATTGACGGCGATCGTCGAAGCCCTGCAAACCTTCGCCGCTTCGGAGTCGGCGGTTTTTTTGAAGGCGATCCGCCATGTCCAGATGGAGGCGGCTTACGGTGAACCGATCGACGCGGCGGTGAAACTGCGGTGTGAAGCGGCGTACGGTCTGGTGCGGATGGGGTATCGCGAGGTGATGTGGGAACTCGCCGCGCTATTGGCCGATGCCGATCGGGAGTGTCGGATTGCCGCTGCGCGCGGCATCGGGCACAGCATGGCCGACGCAGGGTTGCCGTTGCTCAAATTCAAAATCCTGAGCGGTGGCATGGACAATGAGGTGGCCGCTGAATGCTTTGCATCACTCATTCAGATTGATGCGGAAAAATCGATCCCTTTTCTGGCTCGTTATCTCGAATCACCGGATGTCGCACTGCGCGATGGGGCCGCGCTGGCCCTTGGCGGCACGCGGAAGCCGGAAGCATTTGATCTACTCAAGAATAGCTACGACCTTCGGATTGATTCGGAAGTTCGCGGTGTGCTTTTGCTGGCGATGGCGATGCAACGAACCGAGCCGGCCATCGCGTTTATCGTGTCGGTCATTGCCAACGGCGATCCGAAGACAGCCACCAACGCGGTGAAGGCTTTGTCCATCTATCCTCGTGATGGCTTGCTGAAGCGCCGTATCGAAGAGGCTGCCCGCAGTCGAACCGATGGGATGGTGAAACTGATCGACACAGGGAATGCTGAATAGCCACAGATGGAGCACAGATCAACACGGATAAAACCAAATGCATTTTGTTTTATCTGTGTTGATCCGTGCTCCATCTGTGGCCAATATTATTTTAGCTTGTCGGGATTGAGTGCCAGCAATTCGCTGGCGACGAATTCACCGTTTTTGCGGACCAATTGGTCGTCGAACCACAATTCACCGCCACCGGCTTCGGGCATTTGGCGCATGACCATGTCCCAGTGGATATCGCTTTTATTGCCGTTGCTCGCTTCGTCGTAGCAGGCGCCTGGGGTGAAGTGAATGCTACCGGCGATTTTCTCATCGAAGAGAATGTCCTTCATCGGTTTGATGCAGTAGGGATTGAAGCCGATCGCGAATTCACCGATGTAACGCGCGCCTTCATCGGCATTCAGCACTTCATTCAGTTGCTCCGTCGCGGTACTGGTGGCTTCGATGATTTTACCGTTCTTGAAAACCAGCCTGATGTCGTTGTGCGTCGTGCCGCGATAGATAGACGGGCAGTTGAAATGAATGACGCCATTGACGCTGTCTCGCACCGGGGCGGTAAAGACTTCACCATCTGGAATATTAACTTTGCCGTCGCAGCAGATGGCGGGGATGCCTTTGATGGAGAATGACAAATCCGTATCGCGCGGGCCTTTCAATCGCACTTTTTCCGTTTTTTCCATCATCGCTTTCAGCGGTTGCATGGCGCGGCTCATTTTTCCGTAGTCGAGCGTACACACGTCGAAGAAGAAATCCTCGAACGCTTCCGTGCTCATTTCCGCCATCTGGGCCATCGATGCGTTTGGCCAGCGAAGTACGCACCAGCGCGTTTTTTTGATTCGCACTTCATGATGCACGCGCTTCCAGACGGTCTGTTCGTAGAGCTTCTGTTTTTCGGCGGGGACATCGGATAACTCCGACACATTTGGATTACCGCGGGCACCGATGTAGCACTGCACTTTTTCCATCTGCGCTCGCTCGATGTCGGCAATGGTTTCCCACTGTTCTTTTGACCCATGCATGAGAAGTTCACGCTGCACTTCATTGCTCTTGAGCATCACGATCGGCCGCCCGCCGGCCGCGACGGTTTCTCGCACCAGCGCCTTTGAGAATTCATGCGGAACGTCGATCGCTTCGATCAGGACGAGCTCACCCGGATTTACGGTGCAGGAATAATTGATCAGCATATGGGCAAGCTTGTCGATGCGGGGGTCGGTCATGGCGTTCTCCTGTTTCTTTCAGTTTTGTAGGGTGGGTGTCCTCGCCCACCACCCGCGTCACTCGGCAAATCGGTGGACGAGTACTTCCAACCTGCAGCTACTAAAATAGAATCGAGAACCGGTTTCGTCTACGATGCACGCCTCGATGATTGATACACAAATTTCCTTCGATCAAATTGTGGGTCCGGACGCGGAAAGCGTTTATGACATTCACACTAACGCGCGCGGCCCCCTGGGAAAATTGCCCGTCACGGGTGAGATGCTCCTGAATTGGGCCAGCGGGGATATTTTCGGTCTCAGTCAGGATGCAGGGATGGGGTGGACGCCGTCGAATGTCGGACGGAAGGAATTCTTGATTCTCAGTACCTCTGGAGGAATTCGCGCGGATGATGGATCGCCGATCGCGCTCGGCTATCACACGGGTCACTGGGAAGTCGGCTTGCTGATGCAGGCGGCGGCGAGGGAGTTTAAGGCGCGCGGTGTCGTTCCATTCGCCGGATTCTGCACGGATCCTTGTGACGGTCGCACGCAGGGCACACCGGGCATGATGGATAGCCTTGCGTTTCGGAATGATGCTGCGGTGATCTTTCGGCGATTGATTCGTTCGCTGCCACGCCGCAGCGGGGTGATGGGTGTGGCGACGTGCGACAAGGGTTTGCCGGCGATGATGATGGCGTTGGCATCAATGCTGGATCTGCCGTGTATTCTCGTGCCGGGCGGCGTGACATTGCCGCCGACGGAAGGCGAAGATGCGGGGAAAATTCAATCGCTCGGTGCGCGTTTTTCACACGGTATGATCACGCTTGAAGAGGCGGCGGACCTGAGTTGCCATGCGTGTGCATCTCCGGGCGGGGGGTGTCAGTTTCTGGGAACCGCCGCCACGGCACAGGTGGTTGGCGAGGCGCTTGGGTTATCACTCACGCATTCTGCGCTTGCGCCGTCGGGGCAACCGATATGGTTGGATATGGCCGTTCGATCTGCCCGCGCTCTGATGCAAATGGAATCGCGGAATGTGACTGTCCGTCAGATCGTCACCGAAAAATCGATCCACAATGCAATGGTCGTTCATGCCGCGTTCGGAGGCTCGACAAATCTTTTGCTGCACATTCCCGCGATCGCCCACGCTGCTGGTCTTCGTCGGCCAACGGTCGAAGATTGGATCGAAGTAAATCGCAAAGTGCCGCGGTTGGTGGATGCGTTACCCAATGGGCCTGTCGGTCATCCGACGGTGCGTGTATTTTTGGCCGGTGGCGTGCCGGAAGTCATGTTGCATTTGCGCAAGTTGGGTCTCCTTCACGAAGATTGCCTGACTGCTTCCGGTGAAACGCTTGGCACGATGCTGGATTGGTGGCAGACGTCGGATCGTCGACATCGGCTGCGCGAAATTCTGCTGGAGCGCGACGGCATCAATCCGGACGATGTCATCATGACGCCGACGGTTGCAAAGTCGCGTGGGTTGACCAGTACTGTCACCTTTCCGCAGGGCAATCTCGCGCCGCAGGGCTCGGTCATCAAAAGCACGGCGATTGACCCAAGTGTGGTCGATGCGGACGGGGTGTACCGCAAAGTCGGACCGGCCCGCGTGTTCATTACAGAGAAGGCGGCCATCGCGGCGATTAAGGCGAATGACATTCGACCGGGCGATGTGATTGTACTCATTTGCCGAGGCCCTTGCGGGGCGGGGATGGAAGAAACATATCAGATCACCAGCGCCTTGAAGTTTCTGCCTTTTGGCAAGCAAGTGGCGGTGGTAACCGATGCTCGTTTCTCCGGGGTTTCTACAGGTGCCTGCATCGGGCATGTGGGCCCCGAAGCGCTGGCCGGCGGGCCGATCGGCAAAGTGCTGGATGGCGATCTCATTCAAATTGTAATTGATCGAGATCGGCTGGTGGGAACCCTTGATCTGGTGGGAACGAACGGTAAAAACGTTGGAGTGGAAGAAGGTACGCGCATTTTAGCGGCGCGGGCGTTGCGCGAGGATCTGGCGGCAGATCCGCAGCTTCCGGCGGACACGCGACTCTGGGCCGCCCTTCAGGCTGCCAGCGGAGGGACGTGGGGCGGGTGCGTGTATGATGTGGAGTCGGTGTTAAGAGCGATGCGAATTTAATATCGTATGCGAGTAGTCCCCTCCCCCGGTACTGAGCCTGTCGATTTATCCACCCCTTGCATATAAAGCAATTTCGTGCTAAAGTATCGCCATTGGGGCTGGATAAGTTTGGATGACCTGG
>JBBRMF010000197.1:0-9646 GCA_038230975.1 Tepidisphaerales bacterium | reverse complement strand
TGGATTTGACCTTGATGTAACGAGTGAAACCCGGCTGTCGATGTCCGGGCCACCCCGCAGTGAAAGGGTGATTTATGCAAAAAGTCATGAAGTATGTGGAAGGTTACGTGGAATGGCTGGCCTTGGGTCTGGGCTTGCTTTGGGTTTTATGGGTAGGTTACGCCTACTGGCTTTCACCGCCTACGTTCACGACTATTGGCCAGAACAAATACGGTCCGAGCGAAGTCGATGATTACATAGCCGGAGAGCAAGGG
Organism: Tepidisphaerales bacterium; assembly: GCA_038230975.1. Taxonomy (GTDB): domain Bacteria; phylum Planctomycetota; class Phycisphaerae; order Tepidisphaerales; family Tepidisphaeraceae; genus JANXVV01. Next base: position 9,392 of record JBBRMF010000197.1, on the reverse strand, counting down.
CCTATCGTCAAGCTCCAGCGTGGAGTAAAGGGTGGAGGAAAGATTCCGCCTGAAATTAGCGACATCTTCCCCAAGCAACTCACTTACGTGGATTCCTTGAAGAAGAAATTGTCGTTAGATGATTATACCCCACTCGCTACCCAGCCGATGTGGGCTACCGGACACAGCTTAGCGAGCAGCACACCCGAAAAGAAGATCGAGGATGTGAAGCCGGTCGATCTGCCGGAATTGACCGCCGATACGCTTGTGTTCAAGGGTGTCACAATGGGCTTGTCGATTGTGAGCAAAGCCGACCCCAAAGCAGTGATCAATCCTGCCGACCTGACTCAGAAAGTGTTTCAGGATCCGAGCGACCCAACCGCCAAACCCGTCGTGCTGAAAGCGACGGATGTCTCCTGGGTGACCGCAATGGCGAAGGTGGATATGAAGAAGATTGCGGCGGCGTTTACGAAATCGGGCATTCCAGCCGAAGCCGCTCGCACACAGTTTTTGCGCGTTGAATTGATTCGCCAGGAAATGCTCCAAGATGGAAAATGGGGTCCGGAAACCACCGTGGCCGACCTCGGCAACATTTCAAAGCTCCCTTGGGTCCCGACTCCTGGTTCTCCACAGGAAGGGCTCTATCTGGATTACGCCTCAAAGGCAGTTGCAGATATCGTTCAACCAGCCTTCTATGAAGTGCTGCGGGGTGACAACTGGCGAACCACATCAATGTTGGCAGTTGCCTTGGACCCCAACGGTTTGGCCGGTCAACCTGCGGAATTCGATCCTTCCACGGTGAAGGATATCAGCAAACTGACCCCGGACGAAAAAAAGCTATGGGTTGCATGGAGAGCCCAGAAGACCAAGGAAGACGAAGAGAAGCGCAAGGCCGATGCCGACGCGCGAAAGCAGCAGACCCCCGGCCGAATTCCGAGTCGTGGTGTGCGAGGCGGTGGCGGGGCTTCAGGTGCCCCACCGACGCCAACTGATCCCCGAATTACCCGTCGCGGTCGAGACGCAGTTCCGCCAGCAAACACACCCCTGCCACGCGGGGCACGGCGGGGTGTCGGTCGAAATCTCGGAATGACTGGACTCAATCCGGCCAATCCCCTCCCCACCAATGCCGGTGAACTTCCCGCCGGTGTGTTCGACCCGACCACGGCCGGCGACCTGGAAATCTGGGCTCACGACGAAACGACCAAGCCCGGGCACACTTATCAGTACAAGTTGCGCCTTTCGCTGAAGAATCCACTCTTTGCCACATCGGGCATGGCCAAAAATACGGCAGACGAAAAGAAGCTTGCAATCTCGGTCGATAGTGCGTTCTCTGAACCGATCGTCTCTCCACGCAAGCAATACTTCTTTGCCTCAACAGGGGGCGACGCCCTCGGTGGCAATAACCCGAAGATGAAGTTCGAGTACTTCTACTGGGAAGATGGCGACTGGAAGACCAAAATGCTTTCACTTCAACCGGGTGATGCGGTCGGAACGACCCCGTGGACATTGGTTGATCTGCGGTCAATCGGCAACTCGAGTGAACATCGAGCCATGCTTGTGGCCGACACGGGCGAAGTGGAATCTCGCTTCTATAAATCAGACTTGCAGAGTGCTGACTACAAGCGCGTTAAAGCCTTGATTAAGCCTGCGACCGCGACACTTACACCGTAAACGGCGACTAAATCCGATTCATTCGACAGAGGGCACCCTGAAAAGGGTGCCCTTTTTTCATCCTGATTTTGAGCTATTGCATATCCCCACTTCATTTTTTGTTGAAATCATCGCAAATTCTTAAATTTTCTTTGGATTTTCGCGAATGACCCGTTATATTATGAAATCGAAGCAGTGGCTTCGCATTTTCCGGGCACGCAACGCATCTATGTACACGGCGAAACGATCATCTTTGAAAAAGACATTCCCTGTAAAAACCGGGGAACCATGGACTTTGCGTTTCGGTGTTATCGCTGCTTTTATGTTGTTTGCAGCCCTTTCCGCTCCCAAGGCAGAAGCCAGTTGCGGATACTATGTAGATTCGGTGAAGCCCAACGCGGAAATGATGGCTGAGCACTCGATGGTCGGCAAAAACACGACCGACCGTTCCTACCCTTGCAACGGACCGCAATGCAGAAACGGTCAATCAAGCCAGACCATTCCATTACTTGCCCCATCATCACCGACTTTCGAAGCGGCACCCATACCTGTTGATCAGGTGTCTGCATTTGATTCCACGGATCATTGTGCGGTTGAAGACTTTACATTCCTCTCTGAATCGCATCTGCTGCTTCTTGATCCCCCTCCCAAGAAGTAGTCCCTTCCTCTCCGCGCGTGATCGCCGTGTCTGCATGGCGTTCACCATTCCTCTTCGTCCAAGTTAGAAGGATCTTTCGTCACTGCGCGTATGCGCATGAGATTTTCTTTCGGCTTGAATAGGTCCAGTTTTCTGTTCCAAAAAGCTTAAAGCGAGGGTAAGTCGATGAATCAATTTTTCTGCCATTTCGTGAAATCCTGTCTCCTGGGAATCTTCATACTGTGCGGCATGGCACCATTGAGTGCCGCCGAATTAGTAGCCAATACACCGTTGCCCGCAGCCGCGGTTTTATCAACGGCATCGGCGACTTTTCACGTCACTCATTCACTGGACGTAACCAACGTCGCCAAAGACGCAAAAGTTCTACGCGTCTGGTTCTGGCTCCCCGATGACGATGCCTCGCAAAAAGTGCTTGATCTGACCGTGAAGGAAGCTCCGGAAAACTTCCGATTCACCCGCGATGCGTGTTACGGCCACCGATATCTTTACGCTGAAGTGAACCAGCCGGGTGAATCGACTCGAATCTCTACGGACTTCTTGATTCGTCGATCCGCCATTTCAATTGCGCCCGATCCGGCACGGGCAGGCGAACTAACCGATCGACATCGCCTGCAGTTTGCCTCGGAATTGCGCCGCGATGTTCCCAACATGGAGGTCACCGCGGATATCATAGAATTAGCCAACAAGATTTGCGGTCAGGAACAAAACGAAGTGCGGCAGGCGAGATTGCTCTTTGACTGGGTCGTCGACAACACGAACCATTATTCGCGCCCCAACGCCCCTAAGTCTTCCGGTAAAGGCTCGGCAGCCTATTGTATTTCGCAAAAAGGGGGCTCCTGCACCGACATGCATTCACTATTCATTGCAATGGCTCGCTCAAAGGGCATTCCGACGCGACTGCAATTCGGATCGCTTTTGAAACCGGCCAACGAAGGTAAGGAAATGGACCCGGGATACCGATGCTGGATTGAATACTTCGTTCCGAACTATGGTTGGATTCCAGCAGACTTGGCGGCGGCAAACACCAACCCGACCAAGCGCGATTTCTATTTCAGCGGTCTCGATGAACGCAGAATTCGCTTCATCGAAGGTCGTGACCTGGAACTCTGCCCGCGCCAGGAGGGGCCGCGCTTGAACCTGTTTATCTCTGCCTACATGGAAGTCGACGGCAAGCCGCACTCGAACTTCAAGCGCGTCTTGAAGTACGAAGAAATTAAATCATTGACTGCCGCAACTTCGAAATAGCAACGTCTTAGAACATGGCAACGCGAAGGTTCCGCCCGCGATTTCTTACAATAAAAATCGCGGGTGGGATTTGCGCGCCCCTTTGTTCCCAGCCCTCAAAATCGAGTTTTGAATCCACTCTATTAATTGACACGACACGGACGCACCATGGAATTTGTAAAATCAATCGTCGTTCTCGGCGGAGGCACCGCGGGTTTTCTCGCCGCCACCGCCCTTCGCGCCAAAATGCCGGACATGCCCGTACGACTCATCCGATCGAAAGACATCGGAATTATCGGAGTCGGTGAAGGAACCACCGTTTTCATTCAAAAACATCTCTTTGGTTTTCTGAATCTCAACTGTGCGGACTTCTACCGAGAAGTGAAACCGATCTGGAAGTTGGGCATTCACTACTTGTGGGGGCCGAGGCCTTCGTTCAATTTCACTTTCGCTCCGAACATGTCCGCCCCAACAGCCCTCCCTAGGGCGTTGGGTTATTACTGCCACGACGACATGGACTGCAGCAGCATAGAGTCCGCCCTCATCTCACATAAGAAGCCTTTTGGACGCAACCCCGCGAACAATCTCCCGCATGTCAATGCTTGCCATGCCTACCACCTGGAAAATCGCATTTTTTGCGCGTACCTCGAAAAAGTCGCGATCGCGATGGGAGTGCAGATTATCGAAGACAAAGTCACTTCCGTTGAATGCGGTGAACGCGGTGTCGAACGCCTGCGACTTGAATCAGATCGCGTGGAATCGGCGGATCTATTCGTGGACAGTTCCGGATTTGTCAGCGAACTGTTGGGCAAGACATTGGCCGAGCCATTTGAAAGCTATCGATCGAGCCTCTTTTGCGACCGCGCCATCGTCGGGGGCTGGGAGCGAGGCGTGGGAGAACTGATCCAGCCGTATACCACCGCTGAAACCATGGACGCAGGTTGGGCATGGCGGATCGATCACGAACATCTAATCAATCGCGGGTACGTATACAGTTCGTCGTTTATCACCGATGATGAAGCGGAATTAGAATTTCGTCGCAAAAATCCCCGAATTCAGCAGACCCGGCTGGTGAAGTTTCGGAGCGGTCGCTATCGACGTTCGTGGGTGAAGAACGTCGTGGCGATAGGCAATGCCGGTGGATTCGTCGAGCCGCTGGAAGCCACAGCGATCGCGGCGATCTGCGAACAGTCGCAGGCGCTGGCACTCGGACTGAACAACGTCGGTCGTCGATTCGGACCGAAGTTCTCCGATACCTACAGCAATCGAGACGCCCGATACTGGGATGCGATCCGCCGTTTTCTCGCCGTTCACTACAAATACAATACACGTCTCGATACCCCATTCTGGCGTGAGGCGCGCGAACGTACGGACTTGGCTGGTGCCGAAAACGTCGTCGAGTATTACCAGGAAAATGGCCCGGATCGCACCTGGACCGACACCTTAATCGACCCTGTCGATCAATTTGGAAGCGAGGGGTATCTGACGATGCTCGTAGGTCAACAGGTGCCCTATGCGAATCGGCATGCAATCACCCCTGCCGAGGCCGAGGCGATGCGCGAACTGCGCGAAGGTCATCGCAAAAACGCGAGCATGGGCTATTTCGCGGAGCAGGCATTACCCATCGTTCGTTCCACCAAATGGCAGTGGGATCAGTCCGCGCTTCGCAATTAACAAATTTATTTCTCCGTGAAGGCCCCTTGAAGACCGGTGGCATCGGAGCCTTCGTGTTGATACTTTTATGAATATCGCGTCATCTTTCTTCGACAACCGGAGTGTTTCCGGTGGTTGAGAATCAAATGGAACGCGTGTCTTTGGAAGGAGTCTACCTATGTCGGACGCAACCCTGTCGCACCAGAAGTCGATCATCGCCAATCAAGGCAATATCGTCGCCAACCAGAAGAGCATCCAGGCGAACCAGAAAGCGATTTTGACGAATCAGAAGAAAATCGAATCGAATCAGAAAAAGCTCGATGTGATTGTCGCAAATCAGAAAAAGATCCTGGCCAATCAGGCGAGTATCTTGAAGAAGTAATCTGGAGAGCAATCCCGTGGCTGACGTGGTCAGCCACGGGGCATTTTTTCGTGTTCCCTCATACATGCAGTCAACGCACCCCACGGGCTGACACCATGGAAGCTGTAAAATCGATCGTCGTTCTCGGTGGGGGCACCGCCGGTTTCCTGGCGGCCACCGCATTGCGCACCAGAATGCCGGATCTGCCGGTACGCCTCATCCGATCAAAAGACATTGGCATCATCGGTGTCGGCGAGGGAACCACCGTTTCTATTCTGAAGCATCTATTTGGGTTCATGAATCTCGACTGCGCGGATTTCTATCGCGAAGTCAGGCCTGTCTGGAAACTGGGCATTCACTACTTGTGGGGGCCGAGGCCTTCGTTCAATTTCACGTTCGCTCCGAACATGACGCTCCAGACGTCTCTCCCGCTTGCCAATGGTTTCTACTGTCACAATGACATGGACGCCAGCAACCTCGAATCCGCCCTGATGTCGCAGAAGAAAGCATTCGGGCGCAACGTCGCGAACAATCTGCCGAACGTCAATCGCGGACATGCATTCCACCTGGAAAATCGTATCTTTGTGGCGTATCTCGAAAAAGTTGCGTTGGCGTTGGGCGTGCAAATCATCGAAGACAAAGTCACTTCTGTTGAATGCGGTGAACGCGGTGTCGAACGCCTGCGACTTGAATCAGGTCGCGTGGAGGCGGCGGACTTGTTCGTGGACAGCTCCGGATTTGTCAGCGAACTGCTGGGCAAAACGCTTGCCGAACCATTCGACAGCTATCGATCGAGCCTCTTTTGCGATCGCGCTGTCGTCGGCGGCTGGGAGCGCGGCCAAGGTGAACTGATTCAACCCTATACCACCGCCGAAACCATGGATGCCGGTTGGGCATGGCGGATCGATCACGAGCATCAAATCAATCGCGGATACGTTTACAGTTCATCCTTTATCAGCGACGACCAGGCAGACGTGGAATTTCGACAGAAAAACCCAGCCATTCAGCAAACCCGACTGGTGAAATTCCGCAGCGGTCGCTATCGACGTTCGTGGGTGAAGAATGTGGTGGCGATCGGCAACGCTGGTGGATTCGTCGAACCGCTGGAAGCCACGGCTATCGCGGCGATCTGCGAACAGTCGCAGGCATTGGCGATCGGGCTGAGTAACATGGGCCGTCGATTCGGCCCGAAGTTCGCCGATACCTACAGTGCCCGCGATGCCCGCTACTGGGACGCGATTCGCCGTTTTCTGGCCGTTCACTACAAATACAATACACGTCTGGATACCCCGTTCTGGCGCGAAGCGCGCGAACATACGGACTTGGCCGGTGCCGAGGGCATCGTCGACTACTACCTGGAAAATGGCCCGGATAAATCATGGGCCGACACTTTAATAGACTCGGTGGATCAATTCGGACTTGAGGGATACTACGCGATCCTTGTCGGACAGAAGGTGCCGTACGAAAATCAGCATGTAACAACGCCTGCCGAAGCCGCGGAATTGAAGCAGTTTCGTGAAGGCAACCGCAGAAATGCGGGCATGGCCTTCTATGCCGAGCAGGCGATGTCGATCATTCGTTCTTCACATTGGAAGTGGGATCAGGCATTGTTTCAATAATCAGAAATTTCAATTTAGTCCGTAGACCGCGCGACAGGATGTAGGACCCAGTATGGCGGAAGTTCCGAAATCGACATCGCAACGGACAGGCAAACCAACGAACCGTTGGCGAAACGCCGCACGTCGGCGATGGTGGATTCCAGCCATTCTTTCGATGGCGGCAATCGCGATTGTTCTTCTATTGATCCGCGCCAAAACACCCGGCAAACCGGATTCAACGGGGATCTTGGCCGACATGGACCTGCCACCCTCCATTCCATTTACAGATGTAACTGAACAGGCAGGGATACGTTTTGTACACGTGAACGGCTCGACCGGAGAAAAGCGGTTGCCGGAAACGATGGGTGGTGGTTGCGCATTTTTCGATTTCGACAACGACGGTCATCCCGATCTTTTATTGATCAACTCACGGCCTTGGCAACAGGTGCTTTCCGCCGAATCGGCACCGACCATGGCACTCTATCACAATGATGGTAAAGGCCACTTCACCGATGTGACCAAAGGCTCCGGTCTGGACGTCAGCCTGTATGGCATGGGCGTGGCAGTCGGTGATTTCGATAATGATGGGAAGGTCGACGTCTTCATTACCGCCGTCGGTGGGAATCATTTGTTCCGCAATCTGGGGGGCGGTCGATTCGAGGATATTACGGAGAAGGCGGGTGTGGGCGGCGACGGCGGTTGGTCCACGAGCGCCGCATTTGTGGATATTGATAATGACGGCCTGCTGGATTTGTTCGTCTGCAACTATGTCACCTGGACGCCGCAGGACGATGCGAATCAGCAGTTTAATATTCCGGGAGTGGGACGAGCCTATGGCCCACCACTCGCATTTGCCGGTACGCATTGCCAACTATTTCATAACAATGGGGACGGGATCTTTAAAGACATCAGCCAACAGGCGGGTATCCGCATCACCGACCCCGTGACCAAGCGACCGATGGCCAAGAGTCTGGCGGTTGCCCCGATTGATCTGGATGGCGACGGTTGGATTGACTTGATCGTCGCCAACGACACCACGCCAAATTTCGTGTTCCACAATAAAGGCGATGGCACCTTTGAAGAGATCGGTCTGAAGACCGGTTTGGCACTTGGCGCGGGAGGCGAAGCGCGCGGCGCAATGGGCGTCGACGCGGCGTATTTTCGGAACGATGAAACGCTTGGAATTGCCGTCGGCAATTTCGCCGATGAACTCAATGCGCTCTATCTCAGCAAGGGCGCGCGACAGTCGATGGTTTTTAGCGATGAAGCCCTCAGCACCGGTGTCGGCCCGGCCACCCGGCATGTACTGACGTTTGGACTGTTCTTTTTCGATGCCGACCTCGACGGGCGACTTGATCTGCTGATGGCCAACGGTCATATCGAACCCAGCATCGATCAACTCAATACGCCGCAGCATTACCGACAGTCCGCCACGATCCTGTGGAATCGCGGCATCTCGATTCCCGCAGGAAAATTCCCGGACTTTATTTCAATGCACGAAAAGGAATGCGGCCCGGATCTTTTTCGGCCCCTCGTCGCTCGGGCCACCACTTACGCGGACATCGACGGTGACGGCGATCTCGACATCCTTATCACGCAGGTCGGTGCCGCCCCTCATCTATTTCGGAACGATCAAAAGCTCGGCAATCACTGGCTTCGGATCAAGCTCATTGGCAATCCTAAACTTCGTGTGAACCGCGATGCTATCGGCGCCTGGGTCGAAGCCACCGTCGACGGGCAGCATCTTCGCCGGCAGGTCATGCCATCACGCAGCTATTTGTCGCAGGTTGAGTTGCCGGTGACCTTCGGGCTGGGGAAAAATAATCACGTCGATCGGCTGGTCGTTCGATGGCCGAACGGGTTCTCGCAAGAAATCTCCGCGCCAGGCGTCGATACCCAAATAATCATCGAGCAATCGCCAGCGACCTCGAGGTAAAACATTCATTCCGCCGCGTGGGTCTGATGTATCGTGTTGGAATTGCCGGAATTCCGTTGACAAATTTCTCGCGGTTCAGATAAGGTACTTTCCGCTAACGCCAGGGGCTTAAGAAACTTTTGGTAGCGCCGGCATGAAGAACGAGGTGGGACATTTTAGGGGACCAGGACAGGAGTGGAACGGGGACGCAGCTGAATGCCATTCGCTTAAGCACAAAACCGGCTCAACTGAGCAGAGAATGAGGATTCAATGTGATGAAGGTTTCCGCAATGATTGCTGTCAGACAGTCGATTTTAGGCGTATGCCACAAAATTCTGCCGGAATAATCAGTAC
>JBBRMF010000196.1:0-9846 GCA_038230975.1 Tepidisphaerales bacterium | reverse complement strand
TCGGGCGCAGGCGGATAAATATAAATACGCGATCGAAGTGCAGCGAATTCTATCGACCGAGCCGAACCTGCAGGTGATCTCCGGAGAAGTCGCCGACATTGAAACGAGTGCAAGGTCTGACTCCGAAAGTGAGCCGTCCGGCTCTGCCGCCGGGCAATCCGTTCGCGCGGTAAAGCTTGCCGATGGAAACCGCCTCACCTGCCGTTGCGCCATCGTCACCACCGGAACATTTCTTCGCGGCCTGATGCACACCGGCGAAAGCAAAACCGAGGGCGGCCGCGTCGGGGAGGCGGCCGCTAAAGGATTGTCAGGCTGCCTGGAAAAAATGGGTCTGGAAATGGGGCGATTAAAAACGGGAACTCCACCGCGTTTGAAACGGGAGTCGATTGATTTTACGCCGTTTGAATTGCAACCGGGCGATGACCAGCCGATGCCTTTTTCATATTTGAATGAGTATGCGGCGGGCGGACCCGGTGCATGCCCTACGGTTTCCGCTTCCGGCTTGATGCGTACCGCGCGATGGTCGCCACCGCTCCCGCAGATTTCATGTTGGCTGGGGGCGACCAATTCGACCATCCATGAAATCATCCGGGCAAATCTGCATCGCGCGCCGATGTACAGCGGGCAAATCGCCTCCACCGGCCCGCGCTATTGTCCGAGCATTGAAGACAAGGTCGTGCGATTCGCCGAAAAATTGAGTCATCAGATTTTCCTGGAACCCGAAGGTCTGGATACGGATGAGATTTATTGCAATGGCATCTCCACCAGCCTGCCGCGTGATGTGCAGGATCAAATCATTCGACTTGTACCCGGTTTGGAAAATGCCGAGGTGCTTCGGTATGGATACGCCGTGGAATATGACATGGTGTGGCCGACGCAAATTCGCTCAACATTGGAAACCAAACGCGTCGCCGGGCTATTTTTGGCGGGGCAAATCAACGGTACCAGCGGCTATGAAGAGGCCGCCGCGCAGGGTCTGATCGCCGGTGTCAACGCCGCAAAATTCGCTTCGGGCCAAACCACCGATTTTATTCTCCGTCGCGATCAGGCCTACATGGGTGTGCTGGTGGATGACCTGGTCACCAAACCACCCACGGAACCCTACCGCATGTTCACCAGCCGCGCCGAGCATCGGCTGCATCTTCGCAATGACAATGCCGATGAGCGGTTGACGGAATTGGGCCATTCCATCGGGCTGGTCGATGAGGATCGATGGACGCGATTCACCGCTCGTAAAGAAGAAATCGCCACGGGTTTATCTGCGTTGACCGGGCAAAAAGTCGACGGCATCTCCGCGATGGATTGGTTGCGACGATCCGAATCCAATTGGAAAATGCTGTCGGAAAAATGCCCGGCGATTGCATTAATCGATCCCGAGGTTGGTCGACAAATTGAGATTCGCATCAAGTACGAAGGCTACATTCATCGGCAGGATCGGCAGATTGAACGGTCCGCGCAAATGGAAGGGAAAGTGATTCCCCATTCAGTGGATTACACGAAAGTCGTCGGATTGCGGAATGAAGCGAAACAGAAGTTCACGAAGTTCACGCCGCATAGCCTGGGGCAGGCTTTGCGAATCAGTGGAATCACCCCGGCGGATGTATCCGTGCTGGCGATCTACCTGAATCGACGCGACCGGTAAACGTTTTATAAACTACAATCAGTTCTGTTGTTCCATCAACCACATCGGATGGGATGGAGGCGGATAGTTCTTCGCGAGATTTGCCGGGGCGAACGCGGCAGTTGTTGCAGCGCTGTCTGCCAGGACCATCCCACCGGGAAGCTCGGCCGTGTTCACTGTCGTGGCGTGACCGTCGAAGAAAGCAATGTTGGTTTTGGTTTGCCGTGAATGCCGCGCGTTGATGCGATTTCCATTCACGACCGCCTGGTGCATATACATGCCGTCGTAAAAAAAGACCATTTCGGCGGCACGATGCACCTGGCTCATCTTGCCGAGGTTTCGCAAATCGGGCGCGGTGCCCTTGCCGTTGATTCCCACGATACGCCGACAGGGTGGTCCGCTCTTCATGGTCCCGGCCTCGGTGGCCGCATTAATTCCGTACCAGCAGTCGATCGTCATTCCCGTCGAATTGGAAACGTAACGCAGACACTGCGCGCCTTTTCCGTCCCTTCGGCTATTCGGAACTTTGTCGTTTCCATTGAGGTTAATCGATGAATCAAGCGCGTCCGGATTGCCGGACGGGCAATAGAAAACGCTTTTATACTGCGGCCCTTTGCCCGTGCCATTGGGGGCCTGAAGATAGCCAGAGTTCACCAGGATGTTGCACCAGGATTCGTTGCCATCGTAAGAGATATTGCCCGGTCGCGGATTCGCAGGCGTCTGTTCCCACTGCGCGGGAACAATAACCCCTTTGTTTTCCGTCGAGTAGTTATGGCAGGCCTGCACAATCTGTCGAAGGTTTGAAAGGCATGCCACCGCGTTTGCGGCTTCTTTGGCTTTACTGAGCGCGGGCAGAAGGATGCTGATGAGCAGCGCGATAATGCCGATCACCACTAGCAGTTCTACGAGGGTAAAAGCGCTGCATTTCCGAGTCGCCGTGGATCGAATCGGTTGCATATGGGCCTCGTTTGCTTAAAAATTTCTAAGGCTACCGTCGGGGATTCGCCTCTTCCCGCAATGCCAGCGGTTTTCCGAGAATCTCCGTCATCAACCATTGCGTGCGGAGCGATTGCGGTCGCAGCAATTGAGCCAACTGACCCGCTGGAGATGTCGTGGTGGCGTACGACGTTCGGGGCTTGGCAGCGGCCGCCGCCGGTTGCGTGACTACAAATGGGGGAGTCGCTTCAGCTACGACCTTTGGGGCCTTCACTTTTTTGCTGACGGGACGATTGCCCGGCAACGGGGGCGGTCTCACCGGTGCCATCGCAACAACTCGTTTCCGGACGACCGGTATCGGAGGCAACGGAATCTCCATTCGGGGCGTCAGTTCCAGCACGGGCTCAGCACTGACAAGTTCGCTCTGGCCAGCCGCGGAACGCTTTTTCACAGCCGACGCGATGTTACTAACCGCCCAGATGACAAAAACGATGATCCCGAAGATCACTTTGATGAACACTTCGGCTTCACCACCGGCCGCGAGAATAAGGAGTTTATTTGGCATGTGGCGTTGTCTTCGCTTTAACTCATCTGTGCTGTCTACCCTGTGGCAACCGTTACGCTTGAACTTCAATATAATAATCGGCCGTTCCACTTGGCGGATCTCCTAAACCCGGCATCGCCATGGTTCGAAGATCGGAAACTTACGAGCGATTCCCTTCCGCCGGTTTCGCAATCGCTTCACGCATCGTCGTGTCGGCCTGGATATTTTTCATCTTGTAAAAATCGAGCACACCCAGGTTCCCATTCCGAAACGCTTCGGCAATGGCTTTTGGAACTTCCGCCTCCGCCAATACCACTTCCGCGCGGTTGGCGGCTTGCTTGGCGATCATTTCCTGCTCGTGCGCCACCGCCATCGCGCGGCGCTGTTCGGCCTCTGCCTGGAAACGACGTTTATCCGACTCGGCCTGATCGGCCTGCAACTTTGCACCAATGTTTTCACCGACATCAATGTCCGCAATGTCGATCGAAAGAATCTCAAACGCCGTGTTCGCATCCAGGCCTTTGTGCAGCACGGCTTTGGAAATATGATCCGGGTTTTCCAGCACGTCCTTGTGATCGATCGCCGATCCGATCGCCGTCACGATCCCCTCACCCACGCGGGCGATGATCGTTTCCTCCGTGGCACCACCCACCAGCCGATCAATATTGGTTCGCACCGTGACGCGGGCTTTCACCTTGAGCTGAATGCCGTTCTTGGCCACCGCGTCAATCGTCTGGCGACCCATGGCGACTGAGGGCACATCGATCACCTTTGGATTCACGCTGGTTTGAATGGCCTCGAGAATATCACGGCCGGCCAAGTCAATTGCCGTCGCGGTCTTCCAGGAGAGGTTGATGTTGGCTTTGCTCGCCGCGATCATCGCCGTAATGACGCGCGGCACGTTACCGCCGGCCAGCATGTGCGATTCCATTTCGACCTGCGACATCGACAGCCCCGCCCGCATCGCCTGAATGCGCGAGTTGACGATCATCGTCGCATTCACTTTTCGCAGCCGCATGCCGACCAGTTCCAACATCCCAACGCGCGCGCCGCTGACCAAGGCGCGAACATACAAACCCATGAATTGAAACGCCGTGATGAAAAAGATCAGGACAACGAGGAGAATGAACGCAAAAAAGATGTAGAGCAGGTTGCTGGTTTCCGCAAGGATAAGCATGGAGAGTCCTTATTCAGAGACTGAAATTCACCGCAAACGCGAAGACAGAGACACAAAAGGCATAAAAAACACAATCGACCACCGTCGTACAGTCCGCTTTAGAGCTCGGGAAGATTTAGGTGGCGTGGGCGTCTCGCCCGCGTTTTCTTCCGAAGAAAGCACGGGCGAGACGCCCATGCCACCATTTTTCCCAAGGCTCGAAAGCGGACCCTACGAAGACTCTTACTTCCTCCAAGTTTCGTTCAAGCCAAGGTTGACCGCACAACCACCCGGCCACCCCCGACCTCACGCACCACCACCGGTGCCCCGGCGGACAAAAATCCGCTTTCGCTCACCACGGAAAACACGCGAACATCTGCACCGGTCGCATCCGGAAACTCTGCAGAACCGCCCGGCCGCAACGGGGTAACCGCTCTACCCACTGATCCAACGGGTGGCCACATGATCGACGCGCTGGTTTCTTCTGCCACAACGGTACTGCTGCCATTTGGCAACACCAGCTTGCTAAAATAGGGCAGCGATGGCAAATATCGACTGAGCCACGCACAGAGAAATGCAGAGCACAGCATTCCGGCTGTCACAAATCCCAGGCCGTGCTTCAGGTTGGCAACGCTGCCCGGCAAATGGGGAATCAACTTGAATCCACCCGGCTCAGTGCCGACGAACGTCATCACCAATCCACCCACCGTCATGAATAACCCCGCGACAATCATCAACCCGGCGTGCGGAAAAACAAAGATCTCAAACGCAATCATCGCCAGACCACCCAAAATCAGAAGGATTTCCCACCAGGTTGCATACCCCGTTAACAATGGCACACCCAGCAGCAGCGTGAGCGTCGCAAATGCCAGCGCCTCGGCGGTACCATGACCGGGCGCATGCAGCGCCGCATACACAGCCGCGCCGAATACGGTGATGAGCAGCATTCTTATGAACCCGCTGTTCAACCAGGCGATGGCCGCTTCACCGAACCCGGAATGAAGCCTTTCGATAATGTTGAAGTTACGTTCCTGAGCCAGTTGCTCAACCGTTTCCGCCTTGCCAGTCACCAGTCCGATTTTAAGTGCTACGTCGGTGCCCATCGTCAGCAATCGATCAGCCGTATCGATTGGTTTTGGAACCCCCGGCACGTCGACTTGGGTCCAACCCTTAAAAGAAAGCCGATCGTAGTCAGCCTGGTTCACGAATTTTCGATCGCCTGTGTCAGGGTCTTCAACCCAATAGACCGCTACCTCGGTGACGACCATCGCTTCGGCCAGCAACGGATCGTGACGATTGCGCAGCGCACTTTCATAAAAGTCCGCCACGATCGGGCTTTGCATCTTCGCCCGCTCCGCCGGTGCCAACGACTGCAACGATCCATCCGCCGACCGCACGATCGGAGCGCAATCCCCAATCGTGGCCACATTCCGCATCACGATTTCATCGCAGGCCATCGCGATCATCGCGCCTGCGGAAATCGCGCGATCGTTCACATACGCGATGGTGTGAACATCGTTTTGGCTTTTCAAAAATCGCGAAATGTCTAAACCCGCGGTGACCAGTCCGCCCCATGTATCGATTTCCACGATGATCGTTTTCGCACCGTCGGCCTTGGCGGTTTTGAATCGCTTGAAGAAGGAGTCGCGGTTGTAATCGTCAATTTCCCCCGACAGCCCCACAACCGCCGCTGGGGTAACTTCTGCGGGTTGGGAAGCGGGAGGCGCGATTGAACCGCGAACCGAAAGCAGGCTCGCCAGAGTCATCAGCACCAACACGAAGCCGAAATGTGTCCTGTGCATATCGGTATTGTAGCTTGCAACCACGCCGTATGCACTAAAATCCCGATTAGAAGTTCAAATGAAGTTTTGATCTGGCATGGAAGGGGGGTGGCATGGGCGTCTCGCCCGTGCATTCTTTATGCGAATACCAAACAACACGGGCGAGACGCCTATGCCATTCATCGAGCCCTATCTGGAATCTCAGCAGCCCAAGCCCAGCAGATCTTGAACGATCGAACGTGAAATCGGTGGAAGACTGGACAATTGCGGAACACCATTCAAACTCGCCTTCGCATCCCGAACCCACGATTCCGGGCGACGGACATTCGGGAACAACACCGTTCGGCCCATCGCATCAATCTCATGCCTCACCCGGTTCGGCCAGGGATAGATCAACACGGACGCACTTTGCACCGCTGCCCGGAATTGTTCTCGCGTATCCGCCCGGCCACCCCACACTGACCCAAGGCGTGGAAGCGCATCCCAACCTTTCCCAAAGACCTTTAACGGCAAACCCGCCTCCAAAAGCAGTCTCGCCAATTCCTGCTGGTAGGCCGGCATCACGAGTTTGTCGATAAACATTGTCTCATCAAAACCTTCCTGACTGATCCCGAGTTTCGCCATGCGTCGATGAATGAATCCCACGACATCTGTCCCCATTGAAAACGGATCGGAGCTTAAATCCGATCGAATTAGTTCCCATAACAGGTGATGGCTCGACGATTCCAACGCCTTCACCGGCGTGTCCAACGGGAACGTATCCGCAATCAAAGCAAGTGATTTTTCCGGAGTAGATGATGCCGGAACATTGGGCCAGCCCGCGATCTTCAGGCGATTCACCGGCCAACCCAACGATTTCGCGGCGTCCATCCAAGTGTCATCGGCCAGCAGCAAACCGTCGTTCGGATGATTTACGTCAAACGCAGGAAGTCGCGGTTGAGTGACCCAGGTGCAGACCGAAATCGATGACGAAAGCACTGCGGGTAACTCGCTCCGCGATCGATTGGGAACCACCACACCGCCGCAACCTTGGCTCGCCAAAGCCAGACCCAGCGCGGAGGCCTGGGCGGGATTGTCAGGGTCGAGGTGAATCGTCTCTTCATCGGAGCCGTGAGTCGCGGCAGGCAAGGTTGCGCCGGCGTCGTCCCACAAGCGGAAATGCGAACCGGCCAGAACCAGCAGCCGCTTGGATCTCACTGAAATAGAACTCGCTTCAGAGGCCATTCGGCCCAATTGCGTTGCGCGGTCAGCGTTGCACTCATTGAAAGCGCGCTCGGCGATCGGAATGAGTTTTTGGATGAGATCTTCATTCGTCGCCGGTGTGCGGATGAATTGGCAGGGAGTCACAAGACCCGGCTGATCCGCGAACAACTGAGAAAGCATCATCGGCCATGCTTCACCGATCGCAAACCAAAGGCGATGTCGTGCAATTTCCGCCGAAAAATCACAACAGCCCAGCAGCACGCGCACCGATTCCAGATCCGGATGGATGACCACAATCGCCTGCCGTGGCAAAAGTGTATCGAGCGCCGCCGTCACCTGACCGGCGTGCGTTGGCGCCAGCAGGCAGCCCACAACACCGCGCAGATCGAGCTTTTTCAGCATCGTCATCCCGGCGCGTTTTGGCAGCGAACAACCGGCCCACCACTGCCCAAGTGGATCCTTCGCCGTCAGATACCCATCGCGACCGAAAACCCAAATGAGATTCGTAGCCGGTAAATCGACCGCTTCCACCACGGAGCATTGCGAAATCGCCAATGCCGCAAGATTGGCGTCCCAATTCTGCTGCGCTTGATGCGAACCTGCAGTGACAATCTCCGCGCTTTCAATTACGGCCATCATCATTTATCGGACGTACCGCCTGGCACACATTAAAATCCCCTGAAAGAGAAGCGCGTGTGATGAGATCGGCCGGTATTGTCCCCTCCCCCGGTACTGGGTCCGTCGATTTATCTCCCGCCGCGGAATATCGCGATTCGGCCGGCACGTTCGAGTCGATCTGAAGTTTTCAGGTTCCGCCGGCGGGAGATGACTCGCGCCGTTACCCGCGATTGGCTTTCCGGCCGTTTGTCGCCTGCTCGCCTTTCGCGAGGACCCTGCGCGGGGTTTTCAGGCCACGGCGGTTCTTTTGAATCTCATGATCTTCCTGAGATCATACGCCAAGGCCGTCCATTGCAGTTCCAGGCCGGCTTTTGGCCAGGCCGCGCAGCAGGAAGCGGTGGAAGTTCATCGTCGACTTCATCACCGCGAACGGGGTTTCGGCCGACGACGCCCGACGCTTGTATTGCTTGCGGCCTTCGGCGGTTTTCATCCGCGCGGCCATGCGCTCGCGGGCGGCCTCGTGTTTATCTTGACTCACCCGCCGCGAGGCGGCTTTTGGCGGCAGGCATTTTTTCGCCAGCGGACAATCAGCGCACGAGGACGAGGCGCACTCGTACATCTGATACGTCCCCTTTACGCCGTGACGGTCGTAGAGTTTGTTGCTCGAGCGCAGCGCCGTGCCATCCAGCGTCACCTGATTCAAGCTCACCCTCCCATCTCGATCGCCACGCGCCCGACCTTGCGGAACAACGCCTTGAGGGGATCCCCGTACTGCGTGCGGAACTTGCAGATCGTCGCGTGGTCAGGTGATCCCCCCTATGCTCCACTGGCGCGCTTCGGTTCCTCATCGCGGGTAACATCCCGCAGAAAAAGAATCTCATATGGCTCAAACATCGTCCCCGTCTTTTCCATCCAAAGACTCTTCGATTTCTTCCGTTCCTTGAATGCCAAGAAGAAAATCGCCCGGCCAAACGGATCATGCCTCTACGTGTTGATCGGCATCGCCCGCGTTTTTTCCGCGGAGGCTTCGGCCTTTCTGCGTTCTTTCATTTCCTGATGGAGTTTTCGGCGTAAACGAAGTGTATCAAAAAACATTTGCCCGCCGTGCTTGACCATGCGCACGGTGGTTGGGTCGGCGTATCGGAAGACGATCGGGGTTTCGCGCAGCACCAACCCTTCGAGATGCGCGCGGGCGAGCAATTCCACGTCGACAAAGAAACCATCGCAGGTCATTTTAGGCCCGACGATATCCCACGCGGCCGCAGTAACACCTTTAAGGCCCGCTTGCGTGTCAAGGATCTTGATGGGCAGCACTTGCCGCAACCACCAGTTAAACGCGCGGCTCATCAGATGCCGCCGATAGATGTTCGGAAAATCGCGCGGGCTGATCAAGAAGCAAGACTCCGGACTCGCGCGATTCACCACCGCGACATCGGCGCCGGCTTCCAGCACGCGAACAATCTTTAGCGCTTCATCGGGATCGTATGCAAGATCGACATCCGTAAAAACACGGAAAGGGGTGGTCGCTTGCGTCAAACCCAGCCGAAGCGCATAGCCTTTCCCGCGATTGCGTTCATAGGAGATCACTTGCATGGCAGGGCCATCGGCTTGGAGCAATTTTTCCAGATGTGGTGCAGATCCATCCGAACAGCCGTCGCAAACAAACAGTACGCACCATTCCGGATGCTCCGCCACGAAACGACGCAGGCGCACCACGGTGGCGTCGATGAAGGCCATCGCGTTGTAGGTAGGGACAACCAGGGTGGAACGATACGGCGGCGTTGGATTCATAGGCGTACCAGATTCTACGAACCCGCCGACTCCCCACAAGATGTAGGATAATTAGAGCGTTTTTCAACTTGGTCGGGTGCCACAGGTCGCGGTACTCCGAGACCTGTGCGTGTCATTCACTGAAAAAAGCACAGGTCTGCGAGTACGCCGACCCGTGGCACCCCGACACCTAAGCGACCTACCAAGCTGAAAAGTG
>JBBRMF010000195.1:0-9861 GCA_038230975.1 Tepidisphaerales bacterium | reverse complement strand
TCACGGATGTTCAATGCGAAAATCCGAGGATGGGTCAACTACTATGGAAGGTACTACCCGACGGCGCTCAGGCGAGCTTTCCGCGCACTCAATCGGCGGTTGGTTCGCTGGACGCGAGGCAAATACAAGCGATTCCGGGCCGAAAGCAGACAGGCCACGCGTTGGCTGCGCCACCTGGCGCGGGAACACAGCGGGCTGTTCCCGCATTGGCAAATGGGACACGTGCCATGAGGCGACGGAATGACGGGAGCCGGATGAGTCGAGAGGCTCCCGTCCGGTTCTGAGAGAGCATGGGGGTGAAACTCCCCCACGCCACTCACCTTCCATTCGCGGTTCGATTACGAGTTGCGATAGGACCGAATGCCGGCGTGGGTGAGGCGGATCAAGACCTCCTGCGGCGTGCAGTTCCAACTTTGGGCGAGGTGGGTTTCGGTGAGCGTGTCGCCGAGCAGGATGACTTCATCGCCGATCCGATCGTTGGGCCCGAGTTCGACGAAGGCGGATTGCATGCCGACTTCGAGGATGCAGCGGGGGGAGCCATTCACGAGACACGGGCCGGGACGGAGGCCGTTGGAGTAACCGCAGCGGATGACACCGTGATGGGAGGTGATGAACCCGGTGTAACCGGCGGGGCCGTGGGATTCGCGGGCTTCGATCAATCGGGCACTGATGCGCGTGGCACCCTGGTAGAGGGCAAGACCGGGTCGCACGGCGTTGAACCATGCGGTGGGATCATTCAGCAACGCCGAACCGGCGACATGGCGATAGGTGTTGGGGATTCCGTGCGTGCAGTCATCAAATCGTTTGACCTGATCGACGTGGGTGGCGTGTGTGAAGATTTCGTGGATGTCGAACCGCCGCGCGATGTCTGCGACCTGATTGCGCGGGCAGCCAAATCGTTGCTGACCGCAATCCACGGAGAGGACGGGTTTGGCGGCTTGCAAAAGAGCCGCACGCTCCGCCGACCAAACGACGGGGTGAATGTGGGTTGCGATGTAGTCGGCGGCGTCGTTCGAGTTGGCCATCAGCGCGATCGACCGCTTGCCCGTCCATCGATACAACTCGTATTCGACGGCTTCAGTAGCATCGAAAACGTAGTAGGCTTCCACCAGATCGTGGAACTCCCCGGCGACCTGCCTGGCACCGAGGCCATATGCATCGGCCTTCACGACCGCGATCATCGGGACGGAAACCTTGGCCGCGATCGATTCGGCGTTGCGGCGGATCTTCGAAAGATCAATCTCGACGGTGACGTGCGGATTGGTGGGACGGTCGGCGGTCATTGATGATATTGAAGCGTGAATCGGGGGTGGCGGCAAACGCAGGTGCGAGCACTGCCATTTTACGCCGAATTAGATGCACAATTCCCAAGCCACCCATGAGGGCAATTCCCATGAACGCCGTGGAGGGGAGGGGAGTGACAATTGAACTACCGTTATCCGACACGACAACATCATCGATTCCCTGGAACTTAGGATCTTGACGCACATCGAACTTAAGGGTGGAAATCGCGCTGTCCGCAATCACGTCGTAGGAATATTGATGGTATGATTTTACCGGGCGAAAATTGGACATGCTTACGAGTAATTGGTCGCCAAAAGACACGTTGAAATCATTCGTTGGGCCACCGAAACTTTCCCACCAAAAGCTCACCGTGTAGATGTTGCCGATGGCGGTTGGAATGTCCTGCGATATGAATCCGTGGGTGCCGACGGGACCAATTATCAATCCATATTTGCCACTATGTACATACTGGTCAATGGTTGTGATGGCCCTATAAGTGTTGTTGCCTGATAAAGCCCAGCCGGTGAAATCACCGGTTTCCCATCCGGGATTTGAAACCAGATTGATGGTCGAAGCCAAGACGGAATGCCCGTTGCACAGCGATGCGACTAACAGTAGGATAGAAAAGCACTTAACAGCCGTGCCCCACATAACCGTTCCAATTCTCGAACAATCAGCGATCCTGAGGGATCATTTCTACAGGTGCGATACGACTTCACCTCTCATTTTCGAGTTAACATACCAAACTGAGCTATGTTATGTCAATCGAATCTTAATAACCTACTGCGGAAGTCTGCCTGTGGAGCATTTCCAAAAGGTTGTGAAGCAATTGCAATTTGTTTGTGGTATCGGTTTTTTTTCGATCGCGTTGTGGATCGTACGGAAACAATACAGGCATAAAACTTTTTAAAGGAGCAATCATGATTTGCAATTCAACAGGAAGTTTTGGGTCGGGTGAGGAACATGTACAGGTTGGCGTTGAGGCGCTTGAGAGCCGCACGCTCCTTTCGACGCTGCATCAGTATCAATTGCCGACGGGCGTCAATCCAGTAAAAGTGATCACGGGTTTGGATGGCAGCGTCTATGTGTACGAGCGGGGGGCGGGGTCTATTGCGCGATTACGGCCGAAAGCGGCATCGTTTGTGGCGGTGCCGATCAATGCGGCATTAAATCAGCATTTTGGCATGACGGTGAGCGCGAAGGGGGACATTTATTTCACGGTCTCCCACGGCATTGGCGCGTATTCACCTAAGTTCAATCGGATTACAATTATCCCGCTGAACACGGATCCGAATGATATTGTGGGCGGTCCGGATGGGAATCTCTGGTTCACGGAGCCGGACGCGAACTCGGTTGGAAGGCTGACGCTGTCCAAGAACGGGCAGCTTGCGTCCGGTTTCACGATTTCGGAATTTGCCGTCCCGGCGGCGGCGCCAGCGGGGGTGGCGTCCATTGCCAGGGGGCCCTCGAATGACTTGTGGTTTGGTGAAGACATCGCAGGGAGCGTCGGGCAGATCACCTTCTTAAAGGGAGCACCGGTTTTCCATGAATATCCACTTCCGACGCCCACCGGGCATCCGCTGGGGATTATCACAGGTGCCGACAAGAACGTCTGGGTGACGGAAGTTTATGGAAACAAGATCGCCCGGGTGAATGCCAAGACGCACGCGATTACGGAATTTGATATTCCAACAACTACGAACGGCAATACCGCGCCGGAGTTCAACAGTTCTTCACCGGCGTGGATCACCTCTGGTGCCAATAAGGCGCTTTACTTTGTGGAGCGTGCGGCTGGCAAGCTCGGCAAAATCACGAAGTCGGGAACGATTACCGAATCGCTTTTGCCGGGTGGCGCAGGTTCGTTCCCGACCTCCATATTCGCCAGCGGGAAATCGCTGTGGGTGACGGAAAGTGCAACGGATACAGTGGATCAACTTTCGCTATAACCGGGTGCGATTCGTGGAAAGCGGTTGCGGGTTCCTTGATGCTTAGGAAAAGGGGCGGGTCCTCTTCGCGTGTTGTTGCAGGCACGCTGTATTGGTGCTGCGCCTCGCTGCAATCCCCGTGCGAGAGATCGCGAATCGGCCAACATCTTGATTCCAAGCATCTTTTCGACGAAACTTCGCAGCCCGTTTAAGGGTATCAATCTCTCGGACGCTAACCATTTTGACAGGAAAGAAGAGTCGCACATGGCCAACTACGAACCGGATCCAAAACTCAAGTTTACCTTCGGTCTTTGGACGGTGGGAAATGTCGGTCGCGATCCATTCGGTGAACCGACCCGTGAGAAAATCACGCTGTCGCAGATCCTCGAGATGCTCGGTGAAATTGGCGCATACGGCGTAAATTTTCACGACAATGACGCATTCCCGATCGACGCATCAGCCGAAGAAATCGCGCGCATTCTCAAGGAGTTCAAGAAGGGCATGAAGGATAACGGCCTGGTCTGCCCGATGGCGACCACCAACTTGTTCAGCGATCCGGTCTTCAAGGATGGCGCGTTCACCAGCAACAATGCCAAGGTGCGGGCGTTTGCGATTCAGAAGACGATGAAGGCCATGGAATACGGTGCCGAGCTGGGTGCCAAGACGTACGTCTTCTGGGGTGGTCGTGAAGGCATTGAGAGCGACGCGACAAAGAACCCGATCGACGCAATCAAGCGATTCCGCGAAGCGATCAACTTTCTGTGCGAATGGAATATTCAAAATAAGTTCGGGTACAAGTTTGCGTTTGAAGCGAAACCGAATGAACCGCGCGGGCATTTGTATTTCGCAGTGACCGGTTCGTATCTGGCCTTGATCCCGACACTGGATCACCCGGATATGTGTGGCGTGAACCCGGAGTTCGCCCATGAAACGATGGCCGGTTTGGATTTCGTTCATCACGTCGCCCAGGCGATTGAGATGAAAAAGCTTTTCCATGTCGATCTGAACGATCAGGAGATGGGTCGATACGATCAGGATTTCCGTTTCGGATCAAACAGCTTGAAGAGCGCGTTTTTCCTCGTGAAGTTGCTGGAAGACAATGCGTACAACGGCAGCCGACATTTCGATTGCCATGCGTATCGTCAGAGCGACTACCAGGATGTGAAGGAATTCGCCAAGGGTTGCATGCGAACCTACATGATTCTCAGGGAGAAGGTTGCCCGCTGGAATGCGGATAAGGAAATTCAGGGTCTCCTGAAACTGATCAACGCGGATGATGTGGCGATGTCGAAGCTGACGAAAAAGTTCAGTGCCGGCAACGCGAAGAAGCTGCTGGAAGCACCGCTGGATCGGATCGAATTGGCGAAAGCGCGGTTGCCTTACGAACAGCTCGATCAGTTGTCGAATGAAGTGCTGATGGGGATTCGGTAATTTTTCTAGTTCGACATTTTAGCGGTAGTGCCGAAGGCACACGTTCATTCGCTGATCGGCGGAGAATCGTGTGCCTTCGGCGCTACCGCTAAAAGTTTGGTTTGGGCTTTTGACTGCGAGTGAACGGTTTTTCCACGAACAAGTGAGCGATGTAAGCAATCACCAGCGGCACGACGGTCAGGAAGACTAATCCCATCGGAGCCGATGCGGGGAACTTGCTTTCGGCATACCTCGCCCACCAGGGCGTCAGGAAAATCACCAACGGCCAATGCGTGACGTAGAGCGTGTACGAAAAATCACCGAGCCCTTTGAGCTTGTTGAGAATCGTCAGCTTCACACCTTGATGCTGTAGATAGAACCCGATCGAGATCGCGCCGCAGAACCCGATTCCGGCGATGGTGGCTTTGATCGCTTCGGGCGCTCCGGAAATAAACATCGCACCCAATGCGACGATCAACGGCATCAACGCCTTGTACGAGATGCGAAGTCGACCGGCGTAAACGTCAGCCAGCAACACGCCACACCACCAGGCGGGCAACGCGGCGAGAACCCGGCGGGGGAGCGAGAGCATGCCCCAACCGCTGAATGGATACGTGCCATCCTGAATCCCCGGCCAACTTCCCTGAAGGCGCGTCAGACAGAATGCGATGATCACCACACCCGTTGCCAAACCGATCGATCGCCGGCTCAGCCGCCAGAGCAGCGGGTAGAGCATGTAGAACCACCACTCGTAGGCCAGCGACCAGAGCGGGTTATCTGTGCCCCAGACTTGCGTGTGCATCTGCATGATGAACGTCAGATTACCAAACAGAGTGGGGAGGCGATGGTTGTATCGCATGGCGTCCGGCAGGGCGGCAAAGTTGGAGCCGCGCCCTTCGTAGAATTGGTAGAACCCCATCGCGGTGCCGGTTCGATCACAAAGCCAGGTGATGAGAATGGCGGCCAGCAACGGGGGGTATAGCCGGCGGAATCGACGGTAGACAAACTCGCCCCAGCCGAACGTGGCGTGGGCGGAATCTTTCTGCAACTGTCGGGCAAATCGCAAATGAATGACGAACCCGGAGAGTACGAAAAAGAAGATGACGGCAAGGTGACCGTAGCGAAACGTGTGCTCGAGAAGAGTCGAGATTCGGTGCCAGGTAGGCCCGCTGGTATCGGCGACGGGAACCCAGGTAACATGGCGAAGCAGCACGTAGAGCGCGGCGAGCCCGCGCATACCGTCGAGAAATTGCGTGCTCGGTGGGGCCGTGACCGATAATGGCAGGTCGGGCGATGCGGGCGTTGAGGTTGTCGGCGACATCGTCGCGGCTGGAGAGGCTCGCATATAGAACTCTTATCGTACGAACTGGTGAGGTCGGTCAAGAAGGTTAGGGGGAAAATGACGAATGACGAAATTCGAATTCACGAAAAAATGCAATAAAACTTCGTGCGGTCGTTCCGCTTTTCTTCATTCGTGATTTCGAATTTCATTATTCGTCATTTTGCGGGGTTGAGACTTAGCGTGCTAATCTCGTCCGTCTATCGCCGCAATTGGACGCTTGCCCGCTCGTCCGCTACACTACTGCAGACGTTTTAGGTCCATATGAATCAGGAACAATACCCATGAGCGTGAAAGTCCGAATCCCCTCCCCGCTTCGTAGTTATACCGGTGGTGCTGACGTGGTTGAAGCGGAAGGCGCCAGTGTTGGCGATGTGCTGAATGGCTTGAAAGACAAGGCCGCCGGCATTGAAACGCGGCTGTTTAAAGGACCGAATCTGCTCAACCGGTTTGTGAACGTGTATTTGAATGACGAAGACATTCGCTTCCTGAAGAATCTGGAAACGCCGGTGAAGGCGGGGGATGAGATCAGTATTGTGCCGGCCATCGCAGGTGGATGAGGCATATGGAGGAGCCGATTCCACATGCGTTGGAGTATTCACCGAGGCGGGATGCTGAACCGATCGGCTTTCGCCGAGTTTGGTGGATTGAAGGTTTCCTTGGCTATCTTTTTCTGATTATTTTGCTTAGTCCGATTTGGATTGCCGTCGTGTTTTACTTTTTGGCGATCTATTATGGCTAACCAACCCTACATCAAACGTTGCTGGTTCACGTTCGGCACTCGTAAAGAGGTCGAGCAACCGATCATTTGGCAGATGAGCCGCAAGTTTCCGGACGTGATGTTTGACATTCGTCAGGCTAGCATACAAAATGAGATCGGCATTTTGGCGGTTCTGTTGAACGGGCCGGAAGCCGATGTTAAAGCCGCGATGGATTTTGTCCGATCCAAAGGGGTAACGGTCGAACCGATCGAGAAAAGTGTTGTTGAAGGCTGATATTTCCCCTCAGAATCGTGTTTTTTGAAAATGCAACCAAGTTCCCACGGAGCCCGCTCCGTGGGCTTTCTGTATTGGGACGCGATTTCTCCACTTTTCCTGCCAATAAACTACAATCAAAAACGTCTGCGGGTTTTTTCTCGCGGCCCGACGGGGATTCCCCGTCAGAAAGTGACTCATGTCTGAAACTCTGCAAACCCGCATCATCGAACATATCCAGTCGGACCGATATCGGCCGGCCAAAGCCCATAGCCTTGCGCAAGATTTAAAGCTCCACGCAAATGACCATGCCTTTCGGCAGGCATTGCGGGCGTTGATGGATGCGGGGCGCGTGGTGCTTGGCGCGAAGGGCGCGATTGTGCTGCCCACGCAAAAGCCGGGCAAGGATGAATTTACCGGCACGTACCGGGGCAATAAGCGCGGGTTTGGGTTTGTCGTGCCGACCGACCCGGCCAGCCGTGAGGATCTGTTTATCCCCGAGGGTCAGAACGGCGGGGCGATCACGGGAGATATTGTTCGGGCCAAGATCATGAACCGCGAGCAGCGTGAAGGCCGCACGATGTCGCGCGGGAGAATCACGGAAATTTTGGAGCGAACGCAGAAGCGGTTTGTCGGCACGCTGGCGAAGTTGGGCAATGAATGGATCGTTCAGCCGGATGGCAACACGCTGACGGAAGTGGTCCGCACACCCGATGCGGCTTCGCGGCATATTCGCGTGGGGACGAAGGTGGTGGTTGAACTGACGACGTACCCGGCCGAAGGGCAACGCGCGCAGGGAGTCATCACTGAAGTGCTCGGCGCTGCGGGTGAAAAAGATGTCGACCTCAAGAGCATCATTGTTCAGCACAACCTGCCCGGTGATTTTCCGGAGGAAGTAAAAGATGAAGCCCGCGAGGCGGTGGATCAGTTTGATCCGGAATCAGAGGCGGAACATCGGTTTGATTTGAGCGATGAAATTGTCTGTACGATCGATCCCGATGACGCCAAGGATTACGACGACGCGATCAGCCTGCGGCAGCTCGACAACGGCCATTGGGAGTTGGGTGTGCACATCGCCGATGTATCCCATTTCGTGAAGCCCGGTACGGCGCTCGATGAAGAGGCGAAGGCGCGCGGCAATAGCGCGTACTTTCCGGGTTATGTGATTCCGATGTTGCCGGAAGTGCTGAGCAATGGTGTCTGCTCGCTGCAGGAAGGCGTGCCGCGGCTGTGCAAGAGCGCGTTCATTACCTATGACGAAGGCGCAGAGCCGGTGCAGACGAAGTTTGCGAATACAATCATCAAGAGTCGAAAGCGTTTGCGATATACCGAAGCTCAGGCCTTGATCGATGGCAAAGATGAAATCCCCCATACGGAAGGTGCCAAACGTCGATCGGATTATGACGAAGAAGTGCTGGAACATCTGGACCAGATGAACGTGCTGGCGAAACGGCTGCAAAAGCGCCGCCAGCAACAAGGCCAACTCGTACTCGATCTGCCAGAGGTGGATCTGGTGCTGGATCAGGATGGCAAGGTGATTGATGCGGTGCCGGAGGATGAGAGTTTCACGCACACGCTGATCGAGATGTTCATGGTCGAGGCGAACGAAGCGGTCGCGCGGCTGTTTGATTCGCAGCAATTACCGTTTCTGCGGCGCGTTCATCCGGAACCTGATTTGCAGGATTCAGAACGGTTGAAACATTTCGCGGAAGTCACCGGGCATCGACTCGGCAAAACGATCGACCGCAAGGCGCTCCAAACATTGCTTTCCACGGTGAAAGGCAGGCCGGAGGCGTTTGCGATTAATCTGGCGGTGCTGCGAAGCCTGACGCGCGCGGAGTATTCGCCGGAAGTGCTGGGACATTTTGCGTTGGCCAGCCAGCACTATGCTCACTTTACGTCGCCCATTCGTCGTTACGCGGATCTGACGATTCATCGCCTGCTGGACAGCTATCTGAGAGCGCGCGAGAAGGCGGCTCAGGGTGGTGGGCGCAAGAAGAAAAAACTGGAGTTGGATGATGTCGTGTCTTACGACGATCTGGTTGAACTGGGCCGACACATCAGCTTTACCGAACGCCGTGCTGAAGCAGCGGAGCGCGAGCTACGGAAGGTGAAAATTCTTGAGTTGCTCAAAGGCCATATCGGCGATGAATACATGGGGGTTGTCACGGGCATCGCCAATTTCGGCATCTTCATCCAGCTTGATACCTGGCTGGCGGACGGTGTGATTCGGTACGAAGACCTGATGGATGACTGGTGGGATGTCGACACGCGCAGCGGGATTATTCGCGGCGAGCGTACGGGTAAAAAAATCGGCATCGGCGATGTGGTGAAAGTGGTGATTGTCACCGTCGACATGGCTCGGCGCGAATTGAGCCTGGCGATCAGCGAACACTTGGGTCGGCCGGGCGGTGTGGCACCGGTGGTATTGGAAAAGCCAAAACCTCAAAAAGGTGGACGTGGAAAAAAGCCGGTCGGCCGAGGGAAGTCAAAATCAAAAATGGAAAAATCGCGTGGCGGGGAGACGCGGCGGAATCGGGCGTCGAAAGGGCGGGGGAAGAGGAAGTGAAAACCCTTGCTGAAATTGAGGCGGCGGCCGAGGCGCTGCCCGTGGAGCAAAAGCAAGAATTACTCTTGTTTCTGGCAGAGAGGTTGCGCGATCAAGGTGGCCAACTCCCTGAAGTTCGAGAGTTTTCACCTCACGAAATCAACCGTTGGATCGCGGAAGACGTGGCGGATTTGCGTCAGTTCGGTGAGTGGGAGCGGTCTTCAAACAGTTTGAGAAAGTAATCCCCTAGATCATCGCGGCTGAAGTTCCATCGCATTAAATTGTGAGCGGCTTGCCTTTGTATGTCCACTTGAACGCCTTGGCCATCGTGTTGTTGAAATATTCGATGAAGGTCAGCAACTTCTCGCGCAGATCGACCGT
>JBBRMF010000194.1:0-9966 GCA_038230975.1 Tepidisphaerales bacterium | reverse complement strand
GAATTGATTTTGCAACATAAATAAGACAACGATCCCGAAAAATGCTAAATTCCAAATCCGAATAAATTTTTAACGCGGGGTGGATATGACTAATTTCTTTTCTCCCTCCCCCGGTACTCGGGGGGGGGGCTGGGGTGGGGGATTTTTTCCCCGTACTACAAGCCCCCACCCTAACCCTCCCCCGGAGTACCGGGAGAGGGGACCCAAATGCCACTTCGAATCAAAGATGAATCGCCCGCCCATCCGCAACGCCGGCGGCTTCCATGACCGCCTCGCTCATCGTAGGGTGCGGGTGCATTGCTTCGATAATTTCAGCCTCCGTCGCTTCCAGCTTGCGAGCCATGACCAGTTCGCTGAGCAGCTCTGTCACCGTTTCACCAATCATGTGTACGCCGAGCAGTTCACCGAACTTGGCATCGAAAATCAGTTTGACGAATCCATCCGGTTCACCGGCCGCAAGCGCGCGCCCGCTCGCCTGGAACGGGAATTTGCCGATGCGAATCTCGCGCTTCTCCTCCCGCGCACGGCGTTCGGTGTAACCCATGCTGGCGACCTGTGGATGCGTATACGTGCAACCGGGGATAAATTGATAATCGATCTGATGGGCCGCATGCCCGCAGATGGCTTCGACACAGAGCACTGCTTCGTGATGGGCCACGTGCGCCAGATCCGCATGCCGCGTGCCGTTCATGCTGATGCAGTCGCCCACTGCCCAGACATTTTCCAGGTTCGTGTGATATTGAGCATTCACTTTCACCCGACCGCGCTCGATCCCCAGCCCGGATTCAGGGGCAGCCAGACCGTCGGTATTTCCGGTTACGCCGACGGCTACCAATACCACATCCGCCTCGACGACGCCGGGTTTTTCACCACTCAGCGTGAGTTTCACACCGGCATCGGTTTTCTCGATCTTGTCGGTTTTGGTTTTGAGCCGCACTTCGATATTGCGCTTGGCAAAAAGACGCTCGAGCAGCACGGAGACATCCGTGTCTTCGATCGGCAGAAGATGATCGAGCATCTCGATGATGACGACTTCGGTTCCCATCGAGCTATAAAAATCGGCGAACTCACACCCGATGGCCCCCGCGCCGATGATCGCGATTTTCTTCGGCTGCTTCGGCAGATTCATCGCCTCGCGGCTGGTAATAATCTTTTGCCCATCAAACGGCGCGAATGGTAACTGGGTCGGCTTGGCACCGGTGGCGATGATGATGTACTCGGCCGTCACTTCTTTTGCCCTATCCTTGCTCGTGAATTTTACACGATGCGCACCGAGAATCTGAGCCGTCGCCAATTCATGTTTCACTTCGTACTTCTTAAACAGATGCGCGATTCCACCGCTCAGCTTCCCAGCGATCGCCCGGCTACGACCAATCACCTTGCTGAAATCCACTTTCACTTCACCGACCGTAATCCCGCGATGCTCTGCCTCCGTGCGAATTTTCCGCACGAACGCGCCATCCTCAAGCAAAGCCTTGGTTGGGATGCAGCCCCAGTTCAGACAGGTACCGCCGAGGTTTTCTTTTTCGATGCAGAGGACGCGCTTTTTCAACTGCCCCGCGCGGATGGCCGCCGCATACCCCGCCGGACCCCCACCGATAACGACGATATCAAATTGATAATTCTTCCCCGCCGCTTGCGGTTTAGCCGCGCCCACGAGAGCCGGCGCGGGTTTCATCGGCACCGCCGGCGCTGGATTCAAAGGTTTCGGTGCCGCCGGAACCAACGCAGGCGCCGGTACGGAAGTCCCCGAAGCGACACCCGCCGGTTTCCCACTGGAGTACTTTGCTTTGATGTCCGCTGGATTATCCTTGCTGTTCGCGAGCACGGCCAAGGTCGCCCCTACCGCCACTTTTCCGCCCTCCTGCACGAGAATATGAGCCAGCGTCCCGCCGTCGAAACTCTCCATCTCCATGGTCGCTTTATCCGTCTCGACCTCGGCGACAATCTCGCCGGGCTTGATCTTGTCCCCTTCCTTTTTCAACCATTTAACGAGAGTCCCCTCGGTCATCGTATCCGAGAGCTGCGGCATCGTGATTTCAACGGGCATTTCGATTTCTCCGAGTCAATAATTGTAAGGCCCTTGATCGTAGGGGATGCGCCGGAGAATGAAAAGCGTGATCTGCATAATGCGATATCCGGCACTTGGCGTAATTTGGTACACTATGTGTACGAACGCCGTCCTGGAATCCAGTCGTTTTCGTCCACCGTGGCATTTTGAAAATGCCGCAGATTGGTTGCGAGCCCTGGGGGATGTACCACTGGAACGCATCGTCTTCGATCCCTGGCCGGGAACCGCCACGGAAGAGGATCTTTTGCTTTTCGTCGAACGTGACAAACGGCTATGCGAATTGATCGATGGCACGCTGGTGAAGAAGACCATGGGATATTGGGAAGCGATGATCACTATTGCGTTGGCGGCGCGACTGTCGATCTATGTCAACGAACACGATTTAGGGGCCGTTTCCGGGGTGGATAGCACCATGCGAATGTCCTCATCGGGCCGGGTAAGACTCCCCGATATTGCGTTTGTATCGAAAGAGCGACTCCCCAAAACCCGAACACCCATTCCCACACTTGCCCCGGATCTAGCCGTTGAAGTGCTCAGTGAAGGCAACACGCCAGACGAAATCACTCAGAAACCACGGGAGTATTTCGAATCGGGGACACGACTGGCGTGGGGGTCGACTGGAAAGCGCGCTCGGTCGCGGTGTATCACCACGCGGCGGAACCCATCCGAATCCTGGACGTGACAGGCCAACTTGACGGCGAGCAGGTTGTGCCGGGGTTCACGATGCCAGTAGCGGAACTCTTCCGCAATGTGCCGGCCGCGGAATAAAAAACGGTTAGCCGACGATATCGTCCAACTCCAACCCAAGCGCTTTGGCAACCGCGCGCAGCACTGCCACGGAGCCTTTTTTTCGTCCTGCTTCCAACTCCGCCAGATAAGGACGCGAGATCCTCGCGGACGTCGCTAGCTGCTGCTGCGTCTTCCCGCGAAAATCACGGAACACGCGAATGGGACTTTCACCCGCCACGAGACGGTCTGCAACGTCCGCTGGAAACGCTTCCTCACGCTTGCGCTTCGCGGAATCGTAGGTCCGCACATCCTCCAGCATCCGCGCATCTTCCACCAACTGCTGATAATCTCGTAGCGGAACCACCGCGAACGACTTACCCTTACGCTCGATGATTTCAGTTTTCATGAATAGGCACCTCCACGCGGTTTGATGTCCAGCACCAAAATAACCACTCTACGATCGTCGATCTCGTAGATAACTCGCCAGTCGCCGACACGCAATCTGTAACCATCACGCCCCTGCAACTTCGTCGCGTTGACGTGAAAGCCGTAAGGATCGGCGGCGAGCGCCTTGATTTTCAAGCGAATAAGATTCGCTCTATTTCGCGGCATTCGTCGCAGAGACCTCAGCGCCGAAGTGGAATATTCAACCTGATGCACGACATCAATAGTAGCTTATAGCTACACTTCTCGCAAATGGGACAGTCACTGTTGAATCCCATTCTCACCTAATGATATTGGCACTTGTCTCAGTGGCAGTATAATGCGGATTCGAACATACACAGATCAATCAATACGGAGTGTACCTCATGGCAGAAAAGACCCCCGCGAAAAAACGACCGGCCCGGCAGCAGATGCTCGAGGGGCTCATCGACACCGAGAAATCAGTGGCGGAGCGAAAAGAATCTCATTCGCTGCCCGAGGAAAAACTGGCGGCCAAAGAAGCTCAGGCGGCGGTGGTCGCGGCGAACGATCTGGTTTCGCGCGGTGTGGTTCAATCGATCGGTGAACTCAAATCCACCATCAATAAAATGCTCTCCGGACTATCCGACCAACTCGAGGAGCAGGTCACTCGCTACGCACAAGTCCAGAAGGCGGTTGGAGCGGCGGATCAACAACTGAAGGAGATATACGAAATTCAGCGGTCGGCTTCGACGTTGACCGCATTGATTGAACTGCACGACCGAAAAAAGACTGAGCTTGAAGTCGATCTTGCCAGCACCCGGGAAAAGCTCGAGAAGGAAATGGCCGCCGCGCGGGCTGAATGGGAACGCGAGGAGGAAGAGCACGGAACGTTCGTCGCCGAGCGCGAAGCGATGGAAAAAAAGCAGCGAGAGCGCGAAAAAGAAGAATACAAATACCTGACGACGCGCGACCAGCAACAAGCCAAGGACAAATTCGCGGATGAAATGGCAAAGGCTCACAAGGATCTCGCCGAGCAGAAACTTCGGGCGACGCAAGATCTTCAAGAGCGTGAGGCGGCGATTAAGACGCGCGAAGATGAGTTGCAACTGCTGCGGATCAAGGTGGAAACCGCGCCAAAGGAGTTGGAAGCGGCGGTCACCCGAGCGGTCAAGGAAACGACCGCACGATTGCAACAGGAGTCCACCGCGCGCGAAGAATTACTCAAGCGCGAATTCATCGGCGAGAAAAACGTGCTCAGCACGCGGATCGCCGCCATGGAACAAATGGTCAAGGAGCAGACCGATCGGATCGCCGGTCTGAGCGCTGCCGGCGAGAAGGCCTATACCCAGGTGCAGGAGATTGCCGTCCGCGCCATCGAAGGTTCGGCGACCGCAAAACAGGTTGCGCACCTGCAACAACTGTTGAGCGAGCAATCTCGCAAAGGTGGATCAGAGCGATAAGGAAGAATTTGTTTTAGTCGGGTTCGGTTTAGAGCGTGAGAACTTATTTGTGGCACGGACTTCCAGCCCGTGTTAGTGGATCAGGACGGAAACACATTCTGATTTTCAGCCGCGATTCGAGTTCAAAAGTCTTAACACGGGCTGGAAGCCCGTGCCACGAATTGCTTCTCAATCTCTTTAGCGGAACCTACGAAAAATGCTTTGGCATTTTGAAAGTTGCGTTAGATCAACATCATCCCCGGCTCTTCCATCGTCTGCTTCAACGTCTGCAGGAATTCAGCGGCAGTTGAGCCATCCACGACCCGATGATCGGCCGACAGCGTCACCGTCAACATCGTGCGGGCGACAATCGTGTCCCCTTTTACGACGGCTCGTTTCTCCGCCGATCCAACGGCCAGGATGCCGACTTCCGGTGGATTGATGATTGCGTTGAACTCGCGGATGCCCATCGTGCCGAGGCTGCTGATCGTGAACGTGCCTTCCGTCTGCTCTTCACGGCGAAGCTTTTGGCCACGGGCGCGCTCGATTAAATCACCGCTGCGCTGGCGGATTTCTTTCAGACCCATGCGGTTGACGGCGCGCAACACCGGCACGATCAAACCATCCGGCACTGCTACCGCGATCCCTAAATTCACGTCGCTGTAACGCGTGATTTCGTTTTTGACCGCATCGAACCGGGCATTGAGCACGGGGTGTTTGCCGAGCGAAAAGACCACCGCCTTGGTGATGAAGTCGGCGATCGAGAGGCGGACTTTTTCCTTCTCCAACCGTTGATTCATCCGCTCGCGCAGCCTCGTGAGATCTTCCACATCGATATCGATCGAGGCATAAAAATGCGGAATGGTCTGCTTGGATTTCTGCAATGCGCTCGCGATCGCGGTCCGCATTTTGGTCATCGGAATGACTTGTTTCTCACCGGCGGGGATCGGGGTGGCAGTTGAAGATCCGGTGGCCGTCGACTTTTCCTTCGGTCGATACGCAAGCACATCGCGTTGAATGATTCGCCCGCCCGGGCCGCTGCCTTTGATTTCAGTCAAAGGAATGTTGGCGTCGGCGGCGATGCGTTTGGCGAGCGGTGAAACGCGTAGGTGATCGCCGTTCCCATTGCCGTTCGATTCGGTTTTCGCTGCGGCAGGTTCGATATGCTGGCGGGTTGCGCCATGTAGATTGTCGGTTGGATCGTGGATTTCACCGGAGCTGGCTTCTTCCAATGTCGCGACGGCCACGGTGGGTTGATTCGAACCGATCTTTTGAATCGTGGCCTTTGGAGCGGCAGATGGGGCCACTGAAGCGGCAACCGCCGGTTTGGTGGCGGCGTATTTCGCTTTGATCTCGGCAGGATTTTCCTTGCTCGTGGCAAGCACGGCCAACGTGGCACCCACCGCCGATTTTTCGCCTTCTTTGATCAGGATGTGGGCCAGCGTTCCGCCGTCAAAGCTTTCCATTTCCATGGTGGCTTTGTCGGTTTCGACTTCGGCGACGATCTCGCCGGGCTTGATCTTGTCGCCTTCTTTTTTGAGCCATTTGACGAGCGTGCCTTCGGTCATCGTGTCCGAAAGCTGCGGCATGGTGATTTCAACGGGCATGGGGGCCTTTCGAGGTGCAAAGCCGCGAGCGGCTATCGATAACAAACTTCCTTCATGGCGGCCACCACGCGGTCAACGCTCGGCAACATCGCTTCTTCCATGAAGTGGTTAAAGGGGACAGGGATCTCGTCGCTGTGAATGTATTCGATCGGCGCGTCGAGGTAATCGAAGACCTGCTTGCTGATTTTCTGCTGGATCGCCGCGCCCATCCCGCAGTAGCCGTAGTCTTCGTCGACGATGACGCAGCGGTGTGTCTTTTTGATCGATTCGATAATCGTCTTGGTATCCAACGGACGAAGCGTTCGCAGATCGATCAATTCAACGTCGATCCCTTCGCCAACTGCGGCGGCGACCGATTCACGAACCACGCGCTGCAGTGGTCGGCCGTAGCTGATCACCGTCACATCTTTACCTTCCCGCTCCACCTTGGCCACGCCCAACGGCACGGTGAAATCCGGGCCATCCGGCACTTCACCCACATCGTTCAGCATCTTCTCAGACTCAAGAAAGATTACCGGATCATCGCATCGAATGCTGGATTTCAGCAGACCTTTTGCATCGGCCGGTGTACTCGGGGCGACCACAATCAGCCCGGGAATGCGCGCGTAAATTGTCTCGACCCGATGGCTATGCGTGGCACCCAACTGATGGGCGATGCCATTGCCACCACGGAAAACGATCGGCACTTTGTATTGGCCGCCGGACATATATCGAACGTTGGCGGCGTTGTTGACGATCTGATCGAGGCAGACGAGTGTGAACGACCAGCTCATGAACTCGACGATCGGCCGCAAACCACAGGTGGCCGCGCCCACACCGATGCCGGAGAAACCCGCTTCGCTGATCGGCGTGTCCAGAATCCGGCGCGGCCCGAATTTTTCGAGCATGCCTTCAGACACTTTGTACGCGCCGTTGTATTGCGCGACTTCCTCACCCATCAGGAACACGTTTTCATCGCGCTCCATCTCTTCGGTCATCGCGGCACGGAGAGCTTCTCGGAGTTGCATCACTGCCATAAATAATTCTCGCGTTACTTGTTGAAGTTCATTCGACTAGAAAATGTCTCTGCCGTTGTTGTATTGTTCCCGCAGAAACTCGTTTGCAAAGGATTCAAGTCGCTTTCTCGATCCCATCAATGCCGCTCATATGCTTCAATAGCGCTAATTTGCCTGACATGCAGGGCGGCGTGACCGCCGCGAACCAGTGAAAAAATTGTTACTGTCGTTGGGAACAGCAGAATCGCTTCAGGATCAGTCACCTCATATCGAACTCCACTCGCCATGATAATGGAGAACGGTCTGAATGGCTGCAGCATCATAAGGTCATTCAGCTCGGAGAAAATACTAACGCGCTTAGCCATGAATTCGCCCGTTCAAGAGGCCGGCTCGTGCACCTCGACCCCGCTCACCTCTTCCATCTGAAAAATCGTCAGGCCCTCGTCCGGTGTGGCAATGCCAATGGTCCATGGACTTAGTCCAGCACGTCCACGTCCGGCAACTTCATAGCGATGACCGTTATTTCGAAGCACCGCAAAAGGCACGAAGGGCTTGCGACGAAGCAGTCCCACAATTTCTGCGTACTTGGAATCGGATTCTAATAACTCGAATCCGCCAATCTGGTCCCAATTCAAGTTCACACGAGGTTGAAGCAAAACGATCACATTCCCGTTCATCGCAAACGACGCCGAATCCCTTACCTCGTACCTCTCACCGGTCTTCAACTTAACGGCGAAGAAGGCAAACGGCCTCCGCGAATGCAGAACCTTTAGTTCATCAAAAAGTGGTCCGTTATAATCCGCCATAACAACCTCACTTCGGCTGATACGGATACTTCTCGGCCAGAATATCCTCAAACCGATCTTCCAACGGCGGATGCGGATCGGCATCGGCCTGCTGCACCGCCGCATTAATCTCAGCCGAAATCTCTTCCTGCATCTGCTCGATCTGTGCTTCGGTCAGCAAACCCTTTTCGACCAATCGCACTTCATACAGGCTGATTGGATCGCGGAGCTTCGCATTTTCCATTTCTTCCTTCGTGCGATACTTCATCGCATCGGACATGGAGTGGCCACGGAATCGGTAGGTGTTGGCGACGAGATAGCTTGGCCCTTCACCGGCGCGACCGCGTTCGACGGCTTTGCCGAACTCGGCGATGACGGTGTCGATGTCATTCCCATCAACGTTGCGGTGCGGCATATTGTAGCCGCACCCGCGTTCTGCCAGATCTTTTTCAGCGCTGTGACGCTCAATTTGAGTGCCCATCGCCACACCGTTGTTTTCTACTACAAAGATGCACGGTAGCTTGTACAGGCTGGCTAGATTCAAGGCTTCGTTGTGCGTGCCTTGATTGATCGCGCCATCACCCATGAAGGTGAATGTCACACCGCCGGTTTTCTTGTACCACTGCGCGAAAGCCATCCCGGCTCCGAGCGGCAATTGACCACCAACGATGCCGTGCCCACCGTTGTTACCGACTGAGGCGTCGAAGAAGTGCATCGAACCGCCCTTCCCTTTCGAGCAACCCGTGGCTTTGCCGAAAAGTTCGGCAAAACCTACGCGAGGGTCCATGCCCAACGCGAGGCTGTGCCCATGACAGCGATAGCCATTGATCAGATAGTCGCGCTTTTTATCAAATAGTGCAGCGGTGCCGACCGCAATCGCTTCCTGACCACTATATAGATGACAGAAGCCGCCGATCTTCTGCCCTGGCTTGGTGTATTCGCGATAGGTCATCTCCTCGAAGCTGCGGATGAGCATCATCGTTCGCAGGCGGCGACGCTCTTCGGCACCTCGATTGGGATCGACAGCACTTCCGTTGCTGGCGGTTGCCGTGGCAGGTTTCGGGGCAGATTTTCGTTCCAGTTCGTTGGCTACAGCCATGCGTCAACTCCAGAAGATAACGGACTTAAAGCAATCCCATGGGCTCGGGGAGGGCGCGGTTGAACCCTACATCAGTATCTTAGCATTCTCGACTTCGTTAATCACGACATCGGTCCGAAAGCGTCCCAGTTTAGTGAATTTCAGCCCAGCTTCAATGCCGAGCGACGCCGTTCCTCGTTTCCTTCGATATTCCATCGATCGTCGGGGCGATTGCCCATGAGCTTTCACCCCAACCAAAAAATGCCTTGATATTGATTACGAATGTAATATATTACATTCGTAATCAATTAAGAGATGCCGATATGGACGCACTACCGACTATTTCTGAAGCCGAATGGGAAGTGATGGGCGTGCTGTGGGCCAATTCTCCACTCACTGCCAATGAAGTGGTCGATCAATTGATCGGTCGCAAGGCCTGGAGCCCGAAAACGGTCAAAACGCTCCTCAATCGGCTGGTTACGAAAAAAGCCCTCGCGTTCGATACCCAGGGCAATCGCTATCTTTATCGGCCGGCGATCCAGCGCGATCAATGCGTGCGCGGGGAGAGCCGTTCGTTCCTCGATCGGGTGTTTGGTGGGGCCATCGGTCCAATGCTCACGCATTTCGTCAACCAATCCGATCTCTCGGCTGAAGAAATCGAGACGCTTCAAAAACTACTTGCCGAAAAAGGGCAAAAAAAATCAGCCAGGAAAGGAAAGAACGCGTGAATCCTTTCTTAACGCAACTTTGGAGCTGCAGTTGGCAGGCGGCGGTGGCTGCCATGCTGGTCATCCTGGCACGCTTCATCTTTCAAAAGCGTTTATCCCCAGAGCCTCTTGCAAAACCTCTGGAAAAAT
>JBBRMF010000193.1:0-10016 GCA_038230975.1 Tepidisphaerales bacterium | reverse complement strand
GCCGTACCGAAGGTTTCAACCGGGGACTGCGGGCCATTTTGTGGCGAGCCTGCGGCATGCGCAACTTCGGCCACTTTCGATTGCGCGTTCTTCACCTGTTCGGCTGAGATACACAAGAGTCAGCGGGTTTCGCGGAGAGCCAGAATAAGGATCGCCCAGAAAAAGGGAACGTTGGAAATTCGCAGGAGGATTCATTCGAGGATCTACTGAAATCGCCCTGCGACGAAGCCGGTGGGCTCCCTCTTGTGGAATGCTCTATAATGCAGTCATGCCTGAATTCGTCTCGCGCGCAGGTCTCAAGCTGGAGCATGCGCTGCAACATTTTCAAATTGACGTCAGCGGATGCCTATGCGCCGATCTAGGATGCAATGCTGGCGGATTTGTCGACTGCCTGCTGCAGCGCGGCGCAATAAAAGTCTACGCCATCGACACCGGCTATGGCGCGCTGGATTGGAAGCTCCGCAAGGACACCCGCGTCGTAGTCATGGAGCGCACCAATGCCATGCACGCCCGGCTGCCGGAAAAAGTGGCCCGAATCACGATCGATGTGGCGTGGACGAGGCAGAAGCATATTTTGCCGGCGGCGCGCAAATTGATCGCTGAAGACGGCATCGTCATCGCGCTTATCAAACCACATTATGAGGCCGACCCTTCCCTGCTTCGCAAGGGAATCCTGCCAGCCGAGGAAGTGGCAAAGGTCGTTCAAGCCACAACCGAGGATATTCGGGCGGCAGGGTTTGAATTAGTTCAGACCGTTGAAAGTCCGATCAAAGGCGCGAAGGGGAATATTGAAGTGTTGGCGTGGCTTTCCATCATGCGTTGATATTGATCGACGGATATAGACACAAATCGGGTCGCATCTCCCAGTTGCTTTCGCTGAATCGTGGATATCGTCATACTTCCTCATCGAACGAGTTTCTTCGCAAACGCCTCATGTTCCACACTGGCCAGTCCCATTTGAAGAACTGCCAGAACTTCCGCGAGATTTCCTTCAATCATCGATTGACCGGCCAGCCATAACCCCGGGAAGGATTCGCTCCGATACACACCCTCGGCGTCCGGGGATCGTTTTTCAAACTGCCCCTCTCGCAGCACAAACCAATCCAGTTCACCGTCATAGGTGCGGTGGACAATGTATTCTTTCACGCCATTGCGGCGATAGGCGTTCAGCTTCGCGCCAAGGTCATAGCTCATACTGCTGGCCGCGATTTCAACGATGAGTTCCGGGCAGCCCTCGATATAACCTTCGGGAGTCAACTTCGTGCGCCCGCCATGGGAGGGAAGAATATACAGACATGCATCCGGCTGCGGGTCGTTGTCGCTATCCAGAAAGACGGTGCTGTTGTCCGCGACGCCCGTGCCGGGTGTCATGAAACGATATGAAGTGAGCCACCAAATCATATCCGCATGCGGTTGCCCATGGAAATTCGCTGAAACAGCCGCGGCAGGCATATAAACCATCCCTTCAATTCGTTCCACTTTCAATTTTGGAGGCGTTGCCGCATATCGTTTGATATACTCCGCGTGAGCGAGGCGGTCACCATTTTCGAGCGGTGGGATCGGCCGTTTCATCGCAGACTTTTGGGCTGCGGGCATTGGATTGGCAGTCATTTGTGACGACATATTTGAACCTCGCTTTTCACTATGTTACGGCATCAAACTGGCGATTCCAAGAAAATTGCCCCGTGAATGGATAGTCGTGATAAGTCGTCGCAAAACCAGAGGGATACAACATTCCACGTTCCAGTTCGTATTACCGTGAGCCAAAAGACCAACGACCCTATGAGTAACACTATCAAGATCGCCATCGCCGGTATTGGGAACTGTGCCAGTTCACTGATTCAAGGTTTAGCCTATTACGCCAAACGACGCGACGACGCCGGTGACGACGCCGACACGGTCGGGCTGCTTCACCCCGAGCTAGGAGGTTGGCGGGCGGAAGATCTGCAGATCGTGGCCGCGTTCGATATCGATGCGCGGAAGGT
Source organism: Tepidisphaerales bacterium (assembly GCA_038230975.1). Taxonomy (GTDB): domain Bacteria; phylum Planctomycetota; class Phycisphaerae; order Tepidisphaerales; family Tepidisphaeraceae; genus JANXVV01. Next base: position 8,031 of record JBBRMF010000193.1, on the reverse strand, counting down.
CGGCAAATCCCTGGAAGAAGCGATCTTCGCCCTTCCGAATAACACGAAGGATATTGACCGCGAAGTGCCTTCCACTGGCGTGATCGTTCAGATGGGGCCCGTGCTGGATGGCTGCCCGGCGCACATGATGAATTACCCGATTCATCAGCGATTCGAGCCCGCCGCCCTACCGCCAGTGGATATCGCCAAGGCGCTGCGAGCCAGCGGTGCGGAAATGCTGATCAGCTACATGCCCGTGGGTTCGCAACAAGCCACCGAACATTATGCCCAAGCCTGCCTGGATACCGGCGTGAGCTTCATCAACTGTGTGCCATGCTTCGTCGTTTCCGATCCGAAATGGGCCCGGAAATTCACCGAAGCGGGCATCCCCTGCGTTGGCGATGATGTTAAAGCGCAGATTGGCGCAACCATCACCCATCGCACCCTTGCCCGTCTCTTCAACGAGCGCGGTGTGCGGATCGATTCCACCTACCAGCTCAACACCGGTGGCAATACTGATTTCTTGAACATGCTCAATCGCGACCGCCTTGCGAGCAAGAAAATCAGCAAGACCGAAGCCGTGCAAAGCCAACTTGATGTGCCGTTGGAACCGGACAAAATACACATCGGCCCGAGTGATTTCGTGCCCTTCCAAAAGGATAACAAAGTCTGCTTCCTCCGGATCGAAGGCACGGGCTTTGGCGGTGTGCCGATGAATCTTGAACTTCGTTTGAGCGTTGAAGATTCCCCCAACTCCGCCGGCGTGGTGGTCGATGCGATCCGCTGCTGCAAACTCGCGCGAGATGCGGGCTTGGCCGGACCCCTAGACGCGGTTTGCGCCTGGACGATGAAGCACCCGCCGCGACAAATGCTGGATGGCGATGCGCGTAAGGCAATGGAGGATTTTATCAGCGCTCCCGGGCGGAGGGTGGCGCGAGCGACATCTACGGTGTGAGAACTCACGCAAATATCTTGCGATAGACTTCCCCTTCATTGATCGTCGGTCGCTCCGGCCGGCCTTTGTAGGCGTAAATCAGCCGCGAGTGATCGATGCCCATCATGTGCAGAATCGTGGCGTGCAGATCGTGAACGTGTAGCCGATCTTCCACGGCGTGCAGACCCAGATCATCCGTCGCGCCCAGCGTCTGCCCACCCTTCACTCCACCACCCGCCATCCACATCGTGAATCCGGTTGGGTTGTGATCACGCCCATCGCCTTTTTCGCTCATCGGGGTGCGGCCAAATTCACCGCCCCATACCACCAGTGTGCTATCGAGCAGTCCACGGCACTTGAGATCTTTGAGCAGTCCTGCCACGGGCAAATCCATTTGTGCACACAGTTCACTGTGATTTTTTTCGATGTTGCTGTGAGCATCCCATTTACTGCCGGCCCCGTGATATAGCTGAACGAATCGCACACCGCGCTCGACGAGCCGACGCGCCAGCAGACAGTTGCGGCCGAAGGCTTCCGTCCGCTTTTCATGCATGCCATATAGTTCGCGTGTTGCCTGCGATTCACCTGTCAGGTCAACTGCTTCTGGCGCCTGTGCTTGCATGCGGAAAGCCAATTCATAGCTTCGGATTCGCGCATCAAGCTCCGATAGATCCGCCCGTTCATTCGCATGCCGACGATTGAGTTGATCAAGCAATTCGAGCTTTTCGCGCTGTCGGACATCACCGACATTTGTCGGCGTATAGAGATTGGATATCGGCTCGCTCCCGGATTGAAATCGAGTGCCCTGGTAGACTGCGGGCATAAATCCTGCGCCCCAGTTTCGCGGTCCGTTGATGACACCGCCGTTCGTGTCTGTGAGCACCACAAACGCCGGGAGGTTTTGGTTCTCCGTACCAAGCCCGTAGGTGGACCACGCACCCAGCGAAGGCCGCCCCGCCAGCACTGCGCCGGTATTCATCTGGCAAACACCACCCGAATGATTGATGCCATCGGCATAACACGATCGGACGACGGCGATCTCATCCACCATTAGCGCCGTGTTTGGCAACCAATCAGAAACCCACGTTCCGCTCTGCCCATGCTGCTTCCACGAACGCTTGGAAGCCAACAGCGGCGATCGCGATTCACCCATCGCGGTGATAATTTTCCCAAAGCTATCCGGCAAGGATTGTCCGGCGAGCCTCGTCAAAATCGGTTTGGGATCAAACAAATCCAGATGGCTCGGCCCACCCTCCATGAACAGGAAGATGACATTCTTCGCCGTCGGTCGATGATGCGGTGATTTGGGAAGCAGCGGCGAAACCACCCCCGACTTTTCTTCGCCCATCGCACTTCGCGCCCCAAGTAAATACGCCATCGCCAGCGCGCCGAATCCACCCCCCGATCGCGCTAAAAACTCCCGACGCGATGCCGGCCGCGCATGGTGTGAGACACCGGAAATATGGATCAAATTGTGACGAATCCTTTTATCCATTAATCATCCCATGGCCACAATCGTATTCAATCCACATACAAAAATTCATTCGAATTCAACAATACATGGCAGAAATCAATCAATCCCTGATCGACTTTCAGCGATCCTGCTTTTCCATATATGTCTGCCATCGATTCGGCACCCAATCGCATCAGATCTTTCTGCTTCCCGGCACTATCCTTGAAATAGCCAGGATGTTCCTTCAGCAGCCAATGACCGCAGACGGTGTCTTTCGGGTCGCCGTCGTTGTACAAAATCTGATCGGCTCGCAGCGCAGCGCGACTGATTCGCACTTCATCGATCAAACCATCCCACCCTTGAAAATGGTTGGGATCATTCCCCGGCCGGCCGCCGATCGTCAACGCTGTTTTCGACTCCACCGAGCCCACATGTTTGTGGGCCACATTCACCGACTTCAACGGCGCATCCATGTCGGTCAAATCTTTCAGATAAAACGTCACGCCCGTTTCCTTCGGGTCGTTCAAGTTAACCGAAACCGCCACGTAATATGCCTTGTGCAAAGCGATTCGAAACTCAGATGGGATCACTTCATACCCCTCAGATGCACCGCCCGCGGTCGCCATCTGCAGGATCAGCTGGTTCGGCTGATATTTAGATTTTTCCCCCGTCACTCCAATTGCCCAACCTTGATGCGAATGATCTCCATCCCATTGCGCGGCAATCACGCGCACGTCTGAGTTGTCATAAATCGATTCCAACTGCACAAATGCTTCAACGGTAAACTCAGTCGATACGAGCGGTGCGGCCTCCGGCAATTGAAGCATATCGTTCGCATTTCCGTTCCGGATCAGCACCGCCTGCCCACCGCGCTGCGGCATTGTCTGCGTGACCGGCGCGGCCGTCGTCAACTCGATGTTTACTTTCGGTTTTTCGTGAACGGTACTCTTTTCCGCCGTGGAATGTGCGGACAGGAATTTTACCGCGCTGCTGATCTCTGCATCGTCCGGCTTTCGCCCGAACGCCATGCGAAACGCCGCCTCAGCGGCGGCTGCCGAGTCCGAAGAATTCGCCCGCCGCCGCGCCTCGACCGCAAACGCCGCCGCCCGTTTGAGCGGCCAATCGCCGTTGATCATCAGCAGAGACTGGCTCGCCGTCGTCGTCACATTCCGAACGGCGATGCTGCCAAACGCTTCGGGCGCATCGAACACATCCAACAATGGATCCCGCGTATTCCGCAAGGCCTTCGTGTAAACCGCGCGACGCGGAGAAGTCTGCTCCGCCGACGGGCCACCCATGTCTTGCTTCAATTCTCCACTCGCCCGCAGCATGGCATCGCGAATCTGCTCCGCGTCCAGCCGCCGCGTATTCATTCGCCAAAGCCACCGATTCTCCGGATCTTTCAACAGCGCCATCTCCGGCGTCGCACGCAGCGCATCCTGCCGATACGTTGCCGACGTGAGAATCAATCGATGAATCGCTTTAATGCTCCATCCACTCTCGACAAACCGCGCCGCAAGCCAGTCTAACAATTCCGGATGCGTCGGAGGCGTGCCGAGTCGACCAAAATCACTGCTCGTCGCGACAAGCCCGCGCCCGAAATGAAATTGCCAGATGCGATTAACCATCACGCGAGCCGTCAGCGGATTGTTCGGCTGCGTGATCCACTTCGCCAGGGCCGTGCGACGACCAGTCGACCTCTCGCTCCCGACAACTGCCGGAATCTGCAACGCCGACTCACCCAGAACCTTAAGATATCCCAGCTCGATCGGATGATTCGGATCGCCGGGGATTGTTACCTCCGGAGCCACCGGCCCCACATCGGTCATCACCAATCCGTTCATCAACGGCTTCGGTCGTTCGCCTTCTACCGCCGCCAACTCTTTTTTGAGCGCTTCGTATTTGAGTTTGTCGGCACCCGTCAATTTCGGTGGCGTGTTCTCTGTCCCGTCATAGATTTGCCGCAACGCGAGATACGCCAACTGCCTTTCGTACGGGGTCCGTTCATCGTTCGATTTCAGGAGGAGGGCCTTGGTTTCATCGGGAAATTTTTTCGCCGCCGTTCCAAACAATCCTTCATCCGGCTGCTTTTGCAACTGCTGCAATTGCTGATAAGTATCGCCGGCTTTTTTCACCCACGCCGTCATCGACTGCTGATGCGATGCAACCTGCTCCGCCGTCGCCAACGGAAGATCATTGCGCGGCAGCATCGGCGCAAAGAACGATCGCAACCGGTAATAATCCGCCTGCAAAATCGGATCGAATTTATGATCGTGACACCGCGCGCACCCCATGCTCAATCCAAGCAGCGCATCGCCCGTGACATCCGTCACATCGTCCAGCATTTGCGACCATTGCCTGGCCACATCGCGATTGTTGTATTCGTAAATGCCGGCCCGCAAATAGCCGGTCGCCACCATCACCGATGGATCATTCGGCGCAATCTCATCGCCCGCAAGTTGCTCGGTCACAAACCGATCATATGGCTTATCTTCATTGAACGATTTGATGACATAATCCCGATAAGGCCATGCATTCGGTCGATACGCATCCTGCTTGAATCCATCCGATTCGGCATACCGCACCAGATCCAACCAATGCCGCGCCCATTGTTCGCCATACCGCGGGCTGGCCAGCAGGCGGTCCACCAGATTTTCATATGCCGCCGGTGAATGATCCTGCACAAACGCATCCATCTCTTCCGGCGTCGGAGGCAACCCATGCAGATCAAAAGTCAATCTTCGAATCAGCCGAACTCGGTCCGCGTCGGCGGCCGGTAAAAGCCCTTCCCGCTTCAACTTCGCAAAGATGAAATGATCGATTGGATTGCGGCACCATGCTTCATCCACTACCGGAATCACCGGATCTTTCACGGGCTGAAATGACCAGAACGCGCGATCCGCTGCGGTAATCTGACGTTTTTTCTGCTTTGCCAGCGGGGCTTGAATATTCGATTCTTTCACCGGCCACGGTGCCCCCATCGCCACCCAGTTCGCCAGCACTTCGGCCTGAGCAGCCGATAGTTGCTCATCCGGCGGCATCTGCAACTCATCGTCTTTATACGAAACCGCCGTCACCATGAGTGAAGCGCTTGGCTTGCCCACAATGATCGCCGGCCCGTTCTTTCCTCCTTTTACTATCGCCGCCAGTGAATCTAATCGCAGCCCGCCCGTTTGCTTTTTTGCGCTGTGACACGAAAAACAATTCTCCACCAGCAAAGGTCGCACGCTCGATTCGAAAAACTTCAGTTGCTCCGCAGTAGGCTCAGTTGCAAATGTGAAGAGACTGACGGCAACCGCCAGGTTAACGATGAGAAATTGAAAGAACAGAACTCGGGATTTTGGCGAGTTGCAAACCTGGCAATTTGGCGTCCAAGGCTTCATATCCATCCATACCGCACAAAAAATGTTCTGTTCGATCCACCGAATCCGGCTTATGCTAACAGATATGCACCGCGCTTATCTTCTCTGGCTCGCGTCGCTTTTCTTAATCATCGCGCCCGTTTGCATCGGGCAAACACAGCCGACCACAACTTCAACGTCCAAACCAGCGTCTCGCTTTTCCATTGGCTCCGCCACCACCGCACCGGCTCATTCCATGTCGCGCGAAATGCTGGATGGAATTTATCGCAAAGAGTTGGGTTCCAAGTATAACGCGGCCACCGCCGATCGTTACTATGAAATCCACAAGCTCCTGGAAATGTATTTCACCGCCGACTCGATCGAAGACCGAAACGCGCTAACCAAATGGATCAGCAGCTACGGCGTGGATGCCAACATCGTCGGTCGAATCGCCCGAATCTGCATGGATTGGCCGGCCCTCGAGCCCGGCCCCTACCATGTGAATGATCGTGTCGGCCCACATGATGTCCACTACTTCCTCGGCATCCCCAAGGGCTACGATCGCACCACTTCATGGCCTTTGGTCATCATGCTTCCCACCGCCACCGCCTTCATGACCGATCCGAAACCCGATGCCGACACCGTTGCGCAAATGTACACGGGCTGGATCAAAGCCGAATTGGAAAAGCACTCCGATGCCGTCGTACTAATGCCGCTGCTGAACCTGTCCGAAGGCTGGGGGCCAAGCTACGGCGGAATGAACAGCGTCATTCAGGCGATGCATCACGCCACGCACCGAGTGAATGTCGATCCCGCTCGCGTCGTACTCGTCGGCGCGGATATGTCTGCCCATGCCGTCTGGAATCTCGGCCTGCACTACTCAACCTACTTTGCCGCGATCAACCCATTCGCCGGCAGTGCGAGCCAGGATTGGCAGCGCACCCGGTTGATGAATCTCCGCAACACGTACGTCGTCACCTGGCACGATGTGGATGATCCGTTCATCAAGGTCAATCTCACCCGCGCCCTCACCGATGTCCTGCGGCGATACAAGTACGACCTCGACTACGAAGAAACCCGCAACATCGGCCACACCCCCACCGCCGAAATCATCCAGCGAAGCTACGATAAAATCCGCGGCCGTTCCCGCGATCTTTATCCCAAACAAGTCTCGCTCCAATCCAACCGCCCCGACACCCTGTTCAACCGCCTCGATTGGCTGCAAATGTACCAATCCCTCCGCCCCGGCCCCGACCGCAAACTCCTCTTCCGACACGGTGGCGGTTCCATGATCGTCAACCAGAACGGCATGACCCTCCAAGCGACGATCGCCAACAACCGCCTCGAAGCCAAAACCGACAACGTCGAATCGATGCGGTTTTATCTGAACGATCAGATGATCGATTTTTCCCTGCCGGTGGTTTTAAGTATCAATGGTCGGGTGAATTTCAATGCGGTCATTAAACCGAATCTGGATGAGATGCTGAAAGATCAGCTATTTCTCGGGCGGGGCTGGCGGTATTTCACGGCGGTGATCGATGTGGATTTTGGGGAACCTTCGATTAAGCCGACGACGAAGACGACGACAAAACCAAAGGATTTAGTCCACGACGAAAAGTAATCGACTATGGAATAGGCGTTGGGATGCAATTCGTCTTGGTGGATTTCTTAATTTCTTGTGTGCTTCATGGATGCCGATGCGATACAATACGGTGATGCGGTACGAAGACTTGAGTGATTTATCAGCAGCACGAGGCGTTTGAAGTCGCATGTTGGTTGACGGGACTGCGGTCGAAACTGTTCGGAGGCATATAAATGGTTCGCTTGAATGAACAGACCGAAAAATTGCTGGAAGAAAAAGTCCAGTCAGGCGATTACGGCTCCGCCGACGAAGTCGTCCGAGCCGCACTGCTTGCGTTGGACGAAGCGAAGAGTATCGGGTTGAGCGACGAAGTGCTTGATGCCATTGACCGGGCCGAGGATCAAATCGATAGCGGCCAAGTACACGATTGGAAAGACGTTCGCGAGAATGTGCAAAATATGTTTTTTGGCAAGTGACGATGCCTGACACACACCGCGTGGTCCTCACAAAAGACGCGCTAGCCGATCTCGAATCGATCGCGAGCTATGTCCGGCAGGACTCGCCGCAGAATGCGATATCGATCGCGCTAATACTGGTTGACGCGATTGATTCATTGGGCTTCATGCCAGCTCGCTTCAAACGCATCGGGACGAGTCGAAAACGTGGGGAGCCTGTTCACGCAATGGTCGTCAGGCCATATATCCTTTATTACCGCGTCGACGATTCGCCACTTACCGTGCAT
>JBBRMF010000192.1:0-10032 GCA_038230975.1 Tepidisphaerales bacterium | reverse complement strand
TCTCGAACGCCAGCGGATCGAGAGGGTCACAAGACTTTCCAGAAGATGAGAGTACGCCCACCCTACACCACGCAAGTATCCGATCCGGCGATACACCAAAATGAAAAATGCTCTAGATGGCTTGCCAGGTATGCGATCCATCGACGGGCGAGAAAAGGGGAGCATTCAGTATTTGCGATGACCAAACCAAAATCAGCCACAGATGGGCACAGACAAGCACAGATAAAGAAAAGGCAAATCATCTTCTCTTAAATCTGTGTTCATCCGTGTTCATCTATGGCTGGAATTTGTAACTTTATTTCTTCGTTTCGACCGCCCGCACCTTGATGTTCCGGAACGTCACCTGTCCATGATCGCCTTGAAGGGAGATATATCCCGTGGGTGACTTGGCGAAATCCGGCATGCTCGCGAATTTGCTCTTGGCGACGCGGGCATTGAAATCTTCACTGCCCAGGACGTATTCGAAATACTTCACGCCATTGATTTCATGTTCGCACTTTTCCGGTGAGATCAGCAGGCGGACATGGTTCCATTCCCCCACCGGCTTGGTCGCATCAAGCGGTTTATTCGTTTTTGGATCGATGGGCGGTTGATACAGTGCATAAAGCCAACCGCACCGAATCGGGTCTTTGGCTTCCTGATTATCTTCCAGTTGAACTTCCGGTCCGGTCGCCCAGACAGCGCCGCCTTTGTCGATCACATGATACATGATGCCGCTGTTGCCGCCTTTTGAGATGTTGTAATCCAGTTGCAGTTCAAACGAGTCGTACCGGTCTTTTGTGCAAAGATCACCGGCATTGTGCGGATCCACACAGGCCAGCGTTCCTTCCTTGACCTGCCAACCCGGGCGGACATCGGTTTTCTTGAAGTTGTGCCAGCCGTCGAGGGATTTGCCGTCGAAGAGGAGTTTCCAACCGGCGGCTTTTTCGGTGTCCGTCAGGGTATTGGCGATTGACTCGGTAGCCGCCACGGTCGCGGTCGCGCCGGGGGATTTGGGTGCCGAATCTTCGGCGAAGTTCATTCGACTTGTTGAGAGGCAGCAGATGGCCGCCAAAGCGGCGGCAGTCAGGCGAGTCTTGATCGAGGTCGTCATTCGTTCACTCCTTACAATGGGGGGTTCAATTCATCGAAACTGGCACGATGATATGTTACCCGCCAAAGCAAAGGAATGTTGATGTGGCTCAGAGACCACTGATATCAAGTGACATCAAGGTCTGTGCCGGTCAGTTGGCATAGTGTCTTGACGCAATCATCGAGTTCATTGGGTTTCCACGGATGAGGAGCGATGGATTTACCATTACGAAGAATGTCATAGCATCCGTCTTCACAGGCGATGACGGACAACATTTCCGCATTGCCGAATTTGCTCATGAATCGAGCAATCTCCACAGGTTCGGGCGAAACTTTTTCCTGCCAGTTGAAGGGAACGATACCCGTCGCTTCATTCTCGCGTGCTTCCATGCAAACCACCCAGATAAATTTGTCAGCTTTTCCCGCCAAGGTACTTTAGATCCTCACCGGGGAGAAATATCGTAAACTATCAGACGGCCAAATCCATCAGCTTTTCCGGACATTGATGAAATCTTAACTATTCGTAAATCAGATATTTCAATCGCAGCAACTTGAACTTCTGTAATAAGGGTTGCCAAACTGATTCGATGACCCTTGGATCCTTCGCCTGCGCGATCGCGACCATCGCTTCTTTGTTTTGCAAAAGCTTTTCCACTTTGCTGGATTGAAATGACGTTCCGAAAAGATTACGGATGACCCACACGATCGTCACACCACTGCGCATTGTTTTGAATCGTTCGCGATTTGTAAGAACGATCTGAACACCACGACATTTTTGACCCTTAAACGTACTCGCTTGTGGCGTAAATTCAACGGGGATGAAACTCAATCCGGGAAGATGCTGCCCGTTCAACGCATCGGCGAGTTTTAAGCCATCCATCCAGGGCGCACCGAATTGTTCGAACGGCTGATCCGTACCGCGTCCGACGGAAACGTTCGTGGCTTCAAGCAGACAGATCGCCGGGTAAAGTGTGGCTGCCGTCAGGTTCCGAAGATTCGGAGACGGGTTCACCCATCGAAGTCCGGTCTGGTCATACCACATACTGCGTCGCCAGTTCTCCATGGGCACAACCGTCAAATCACCGTGGATGCCCCACGCATCGTTGTACAGCCGGGCGAGTTCTCCGAACGTCATTCCGTGCGTTACGGGCATCGGGCCATAGGCGGTAAATCCAAAATGCTCCGCGTCGGCAATGGGGCCATCCACGCTTAGTCCGGTCACCGGGTTTGGGCGGTCGAGTAACACGAATTTCAGCTTTCGCCTGGCTGCTTCTTCCATGCAGATTCCGAGCGTGCTGCTGTAGGTGTAGAAGCGAGCCCCAACATCCTGGATGTCAAAAACAAGCGTGTCGACGCCTTCCAGCATTTCATCGGTCGGGCGAGTAGTCTTGCCATAGAGGCTGTAAACTTTCAGCTCCGTTTCCGGATCGGTTGCATTGCCGAGTCGTTCGTCGACGTTGCCGTATAAGCCATGTTCCGGAGAAAGCAGACAGATCAGTTTGAAGTTCCCGGCAGCGGCCAACAATGAAGCCGTGCGATGACCTTCTCGATCGAGACCCGTTTGATTGGTAATCAGCGCGACGTGACAACCTTCCATGGCTTTGAAGTGGTCGCGCGCTAAAACATCAATTCCACAAAGCACATGAGTTTGAGGTGAGGTTGCACATCCTTCGATCCCGACTGTCATCAAAACCAGCAGCAGCCAATCGATCGAGATCCGCAAAATGCTTCGTTGCATCAAGTGCTCCTGCTCAGCATTGAATCGATAGAAAACAGCGACGCATTAAACAGCGGCAGCCCGAACAAGTGTTCGGGCTGCCACTATCAAGATTCCGCTGCGACGAGCAAACTGCATCGAGGCTACTGACGTCGCACGGATTATTTCGGAGGACGCGCCGGACGACCGCCAGCCGGGTGATCTCCACCCGGACCACCGTGATCGCCAGCGCCCGGACCACCGCCGCCCGGACCACCGCGCGGCGGTCGGGATTGTTCCAGTGTCTTGAGCTGCTCGGGTGACAGAATTTTCGCCAGCTTATCCTTGGTTTCCTTCTCCAGATCCGCGAGTTGCTTTTGCTGGTCTTCGCTCAGATTGAGCTTGTCGGCAACGAATCGCGGAAGAAGATGGAAACCACCACCACCGGGAGGGGGCGGCGGTGGGCCACCGGCATCGCGCGGCGGAGGTCCATCCTGTTGCGGAGGCGCATCGGCAGCATGAGAAAGAGACGCGCCGGCACAGAGACCAAGCGACAGAATCATAATAGAAAGACGCTTCATGGGAGACTCCTTACGTAAAACTCGTTTCTCCAAAAACGAACACCTTCATTGATTCGCGATGCAATACACAGCGCGATTCGAACGTAAAAATAACTGACCCTGACTCACCGCCGGCGTCGCATTAAACTCACTGTCATCTTCCAAATGATTCGTTCCCAGAACCTTCAACTCCGGCGTCGCCGACAAAACACACACTCCACCGCTGCGGCTCACCGCGATGAGCTCGTCTCCCGCCATCACCACCGATGCATAAACCGGCTTCATGCGCCCGCCCTTGCTCTTGATGGGAAGTCGAACTTCCTTCTTCACCTTCCCGTCGCTCGCATTCATGCACATTGCTTTTCCGCTGTCATCCACCCAGTACAAATGACCCTTCGAAATCAGAGGTGACGGAATGTAAGAACACTGCGGCACCGACCACAGCACATGCGATTTACTCACGTCATCCTGTCCGCCCGCTCGTATCGCTGATGTACCGTGCGTTTCAAACCCGCCCATCGCGAAAATAATCCCATCTGCCGTTGCGAGGCTCGGGCACACATTCCTCGCCGTGCGAATGCCCGCAAACCACAGCAACTTCCCTGTCTCCGGGTTCAATCCCCACACTTCCCCGGGCGCGGAAACAATCAGCTCCGCTTTCCCACCCGGCAGTTCCACCACCGTTGGCGTCCCGAAACACAAGCTCAACGTCGACGCTTCAGCTTTCCAAATCTCTTTCCCCGTTTTCTTATTCAACGCCCGAATCGATTGGCTTTCGCTCGATGCGTTCACAATCACCATGTTCTTGTAAAGCAGCAGACTTGATCCGGATCCCCATCCCCGTTTGTCCGACTCCTTCCCCACGTTCGTATGCCAGAGTTTGTGTCCTTCCAGATCGAACGCCAGTACGCCACTCTTCCCGAAAAAGACATATACATTTTCCCCATCGCTCGCCGGAGTGCTGCTGGCATAACCATGCTCGGTTAAAAACCCACGGTAAGGATCTTCCGGCAGCACAGCACTGACGTCCGTCGTCCAGTTAATTTTTCCGTCGCGACGATTGATGCAGATGAGATGTCGTTTGAGTTTCGAAGGATCAACCGCCGTCCCATCTTCGTTCTGTCCCGTGAAACAGGTGACAAACACACGATCCCCCACCACAATCGGACTGGAAGTCCCCGGCCCCGGCAGCACCGTCTTCCAGGCCAGATGATTTGTATTGCTCCACTCCACCGGCGGGGCGGCATCATGACTCACCGCAGTCCCGTCCGATCCGCGGAACTGTCCCCAATCTTCACCGCGCGCCGAAATCGTGCCGCACGCCATCGCCAATATTCCAACCCAATGATGAATTCGCATAGCTTGTTCTCCTGTATGTGATACCTCAGACGGAATGGTATCTCATCGAACGACGGAGAACATAGACCACCGAACCTGAAGACTGGATGAAGGAGGAAAAATTTCTGGACGGATTTAGATTTTCAATGAGGTTTTATTTAGCCGGGCCACTTGCGGCCCACGTCTTATCCCGCCCATTCGAATAGCACCGCTTGAATGCCGGTCGGCTCAGTCTTCTGGATTAGCAATCATCACAACCCGTGCGATTCCTCCGCATTTTCCATCGTCTGCGCCATACCCGACTCATCGATTTCCCCGTTCCCGCCATTCCTGCGCTTGAGTCTTCTTGATAGCGTACTCGGATTGATCCCCAAGATCGCCGCCGCCCCTTTGATCGTCCCCGTCGTCGCGAATACGCCGCGCAAATGCATCTCTTCTATAATTTCCAACGGCACCAGATCACCGATCGAATGTCGCCGATGTTCCTTTGTGAGATTCGGCGGCAGATGCTCCATCTCGATATAATCTTTGTCGCAAAGAAAAACGGCGCGCTCGATCACATTTCGTAATTCCCGCGTATTTCCCGGCCAGGTATGACAGGTCAGGACATGCATGGCATCGCCGCAAATTCCGGCGATGGGGCGGTGATTCTCGCGCGAGTAATGCGCGAGAAATCGCTTGGCCAACAGCTTGAAATCCTCCGGCCGTTCACGAAGCGGAGGAATTGAGATACGAACCACATCTAGCGCCAACAGAAGTTCTGGACGGAGCCTACGAGTTTTGACGACCTCGTCCAGATCCAGATCGCTCGTGGCGATAAATCGGACGTTTGCTTTATGCGGACGAAAATCACCGCCGCGCTCATATTCTTTCTCCGAGAGCAATCGCAACAACCTCGGTTGCAGGCTCGGAGGAACGTGCCCGACTTGATCCAGCAGCACGGTCCCCGACTCACAGTAAACCACCCGGCCGATACGATCTTGTGCTGCAGACTCGGCCTGCCCGGTCGTGCCAAACAATTCTTCTTCGAGCGCATCGGAATCCGTCGTATTGCACGAGACCACTCCGAACGGCGACGCCGCTCGCCCGCTCCAGGAATGGATCGCGCGTGCCATCCACCCTTTGCCCGTGCCGGATTCACCCGATATCAATACGGTCGTATTGCTCGCCGCGACTCGCCTGGCAAGAGATATAGCGTGCTGCATCGCCGGGTTTTCTGTGGGGAAGTCTATTTCTGGATCGAGACGATCGAGCGCATCGCGCAGCGATTCAACCTGCCATTCCAAGGTTCGACGCTCCGCGACTTTTCGCGTGACCAACTGCACCTCGACCGGAGTGAATGGCTTGGCCAGATAATCGGTTGCGCCGCGTTTCATGGCTTCGACCGCCGTCGCGACGGACGCGCATGCAGTAATGACAATCACCTTCGCGCGCGGGTTCTGCGTGAGCAGATACGGAATAAGGTCCAGCCCATTATCCAATCCGAGGCGTAGATCTAAGAAGATTAAATCGAAAGAGCGCGCATTCACTTCCTTCATTGCGGTCTGCGCGTCGCCGCAGGAAACAACTTCGTGACCCTCTGCTTCGAGACACACGCCAAGCGTGACACGAGTATTCTGCTCCTCATCCACGACCAGCATCCGCAAAGGGTTGAGGCGCTGTAAAACTGATTTCGCCGCTTCAGTCGAATGACACACACGCTGCCCACCGGATGTTTTACTCATGCCATCTCATTTTCAAAGTTAGACCCAAGTTGCAATGAGGTACGGAGACTCAGAGCTTGTGAAAAAATGGTGCATGGGCGTCTCGCCCGCGCCTTCTTCTGAAGTAAACGCGGGCGAGACGCCCACGCCACCCAGCGGAGAAAACCTGCACGCGCATCTATGCATTATGCGTGCCATGCAAAGCGAGAATCGATCCAGTTCATGGGAGTGCCGTTTACGCAACGCTGCAAGTGTATTTCAAGCAATCGATATCCGACTCGAAACATTGTGCCGGAAGAATTGAAATCATCAGGTGCGCTAAAAGTGTGCATTTGTACTTTGGGGCTGTTACCCGCGCGCAACAAAACAGCGGCACGGGCTTGCGCTTTCACACTTCAGAAATTTTTTATGCGATCGATGCAAAATCAAGTATTTGGATCATTCTGTGTTAACTAAATAGGCACTGGATCTCGTGAAGCGAGTCAAAAAGGCGCGCGGTTGGCGTTTGGACCTCCGGATCTGGAAAAAACTCGCTCTTATCTGGTCAAGAATCAACTATTTTGAATTGTTTAATTACTGAGCATCACGGCTTTAGATCAAATTCGAGCATTTCACTTCGTTAAAGCAGCTACCGTTTACACTTTTTTCCCTTTTGAAATAACGGTTTCAAGAGATCTTCGCCACGTTGATCAGATTGTATCGCTCAGGGGTATAAACATCTTCGTGCGCATTTAACACGCAATTCTGTCTGTGAATCCTTGCTGTTTCCCATGCGTTTGTGCGGTGATTTTAGACGGCACAATCTTTGCCAAGTGCTGATCATGTCACCCGACGATCCACCTGGTATCTAGCGGTTGTTCTGAGGACTCGATGTGAACGTCCATCGATCCCAAGCAATTGGAAGTGCGGATCTTCGGTGCCACCGGCTTTATCGCGACCAACACTGGAATTCAGAACCCCTTTCAAGGAGTCCGTCATGAGTCTTATCGTGCCAGAGGGAAACAAGCTGCGACTGTCGGAGAAATTCTCCCGGCTTGGAACCCGTTTAAAGGATCCTGAGTGGCGACGCTATTTCAAGCTCATCGCCCTCGGGAAGTTTTTAGGTCTCGCGATCCTGCTAATGGTAACGGCCGGAATTGCGTATTGGATAAAATCCGGTACCAGTTTCGCCGATATCCCGGCAACGATGCCTGCGATGGCCGCAACCATGCCCGCTACGACTCAGGCGGCGGCGGTCGATCCCTATGCCATGGCCAAGGGTGGCGACATCATCAACCCACTCAACACCGTATGGACGCTCATCGCCGCGTTCCTCGTGTTCGCCATGCAGGTCGGTTTCACCATGCTGGAAGCTGGTTTCTGTCGATCGCGTGAAACCGTCAATGTGCTGGTCGAATGCGTATTTGATACCTGCTTGTGCGGTATTCTATATTTCGCATTCGGATATGCCTTCATGTTCGGTGCCGGCAACGGAATCATCGGCTGGCACGATCCAAACCCCAACCCAGACGGATCTTTCAATAATTGGTTCTTCCTGCAGCACGTCACCGCCGCATCGCTCTATGGCGCGACCGGTGTTCCGGTCCTTGCACACTGGCTTTTCCAATTCGCCTTTGCCGACTGCGCCTCCACCATCTGCTCCGGTACGATGATCGGTCGTACTGCTTTCGCCGGCGATATCCTTTACTCCGTCTGCGTATCCGGATTCATCTACCCGATCCTGGGTCACTGGGTCTGGGGCCCCGATGGGTTCCTCTACACGATGGGCGGTCAGAACGCTTCACCCAATGCATTCACCCACTTCCTTCCGGACCTCGGCGTCTACTTCCACGACTTTGCTGGTTCAACCGTTGTTCACTCGATCGGAGGCTGGATCGCGTTGGCGGGCGGCATCATGCTCGGGCCCAGAATTGGTCGTAAGTTTAAACGCGACGGCGGCGGCCCCATGCTGCCACACGATCTGACGATTGCCATCTGCGGTGGTCTGCTTCTCTGGTTCGGTTGGTACGGCTTTAACCCCGGTTCCACACTGTCGGCGATGGATTTTGCCGGTATCGGTCGCGTTGCGGCCAACACCACCCTTGCTGCCTGCACGGGCGGTATGGGTGCCGTGTTCTTCATGTATTTCCGAACGAAGAAGTGGGATGCCGCAGCGATCACAAACGGCTTCCTGGCCGGTCTTGTGGCCATCACCTGCCCTTGCTACTGGGTGAGCCCAACAGGTGCCTGCATCCTTGGACTCATCGCCGGTATCATCGTGATCCTCGGTGTCGATCTTCTGGAATACCTGCGTATCGATGATCCCATCGGTGCCTGGCCTGTACACGGTTTGTGCGGTATCTGGGGCACGTTGTCGCTTGGATTTTTCGCCAGCGGTGAATACAACGTTGCCGGCTCCAGTGCGACGGGCGTGCCGGTCATTGATGCAACCAACCCGGGTCTCGCCGGTCTGTTCTATGGCGGTGGGGCGAAACTACTGATTGCACAATGCATTGGTAGCTTGATTATCTGTGCCGCCACCTTCGGTGTTGCGATGGCAGTCTTTGGTATCCTTCACGTGATGGGCATGCTCCGCATCTCCAAAGAAGGCGAACTGGAAGGCATGGATCTTCACGAGCATGGCATCTCGGCTTACCCTGAGTACGTCATCTCCGCTCTGTCGGCTCCGTCTGGCATGGGTCGAGACACCGTGCATATTCCGGCTCCCCGTCGTGAGGAAATGGCTCATACCAAATAACACAGCCGGTATCAGCATTCTCGCGAAAGGCCATTGGGCCGGGTAGGATCAAAGTCATTCGCGGCTTGATGGGTGGGGCGACGCGTTCAACGTCGTCCCACCCCGCAGGCCCTCACTTAACACGGGAGATATCACAATGAAAATGATAGTTGCCATTATTCGGCCTGAGAGGGTCGAGGCGGTTCAAGAAGCACTCATGGCCGAAGAAATCGTCCTGATGACCGCTTCAGATGTGCGCGGTTGCGGTACGCAACGCGGATTTAAAGAACAGTATCGCGGCACGCAAGGCGTCATTCGCCTGCTGTCGAAAGTGAAGCTCGAGATCGCCGTCAACGACAATTATCTTGAGCGGGCGGTGAATGCCATCAAGAAAGCTGCCTACTCCGGAAATATCGGCGATGGTAAAATCTTCGTGCTGGATCTGGAGCAATGCCACCGAATCCGCACCGGTGAATCCGGGACTGTCGCCATCGGGCCGTGACATTCGTCAAACGCTTCTGAACGAACCTTTGACAACGATCCCCGTCGGACCTGCAAGTCTGGCGGGGTTCGTTTTTTCCCTTTTTCTATTAAATATCCTGCGCCCAAATTCGCAGATGATTGAAGTTAATCACGTCGATGCTCTCAGTCGCAAGTTGCTGAGTCAGCTCCCAGTCATCGGTTATAACGAGGTATTTGTTCCGAGCAGCCTCAATTATTCCGCTGTCTGTCACTCCAACTCTAGACCTTAAACCAGCGTGTTACCGACGGCCTCGATCAGCGATTGTTCACAAAAATAACTCCAACTGCCTGTCTTTTGGCGAACTTCGCCGTCTGTTGTGTTGTTGATACCCACAGACAAGAAAGGCATTTGGAGTGAATCACACTACACATCAAAAGCTGGCGCGACGCAAGGCTCGAATTCGGCGGCGGCTGGCAAAACGGCAG
>JBBRMF010000191.1:0-10215 GCA_038230975.1 Tepidisphaerales bacterium | reverse complement strand
CCAACTGCGGGCAACGGCGCGCGTCATCTCCCGCCGGCGGAACCTGAAAACTTCAGCCCGACTGGAAAGTGCCGGCCGAATCGTGATATTCCGCGGCGGGAGATAAATCGACGGACCCTGGACCAGGGGAAAACTTGCCGTTGGGCGGGTCCACGCCTGAATTGATCGATTCCCTGGCCGAACGCATCGCGGGCCATTATCCAGCCGTTGAATCCATAGCTTCCATGAATCTTCATTTCGCCCGTCGGCAACTTCAGCGTGAGCGTCCAGGACTGCGTCGCGTTTCCGAAATCAGGGCTGAAATCATCCTGGACCGTCGGGCAAAGATGAATCTCGTCGGGGAGACTTAGATTCGATCGAAACGATGCCACCCACGAACTTTCGTGGCTGAACGAAAAGGGGACACTTCTGTTCTTACTGTCGTTGACGTACATCGTGAAGGCTTGAACCCATTGTCGAACATTTGATAGACAGGAGACTTTCTGGGCCTCGCGACGTACCCGCGAAAGAACCGGCAGCAGGATCGCCATGAGCACGGCGATGATCCCGATGACCACCAGCAACTCGATCAAAGTGAACCCACGAATGCTGTTAGGGTTTCGGTGTTGTGGTAGACTGATATCCATACTCCAGAACGAGATCAAATGATCGTGCGCGGTGATATTATCGCCGCGCCAGTTGGAGGATGCTCAGGAAGAAACTGGAGAGCACGGTCTGGCAACCGATGCTAAGTGGACGCAATGGTACCCAAAGTGGAAACATTCCGCTCGCGAAAGCGAACGCTACAAAAACCACTCTATTCCTTCGCCTTCGCCTTCAATGTCTCCTTGAACGCCTCCCACTCCGTATCCGGATCCCCACCCGCCAATTCCTTAAACTGCTCCCCGGTATATTTTCCTTCGCGCAGCAACGTGTTCAATTTCACCACGATCCCCGGATGTTCCGTTTCCAGCCAGTTCAGCATCCCCGCCGCCGGGTTGTAGCCGCCTTTGTATCCCCGCTCCGGATTAAACCCTCCCTGCTTCGTCCCCGGCTCAACAATGTAATACCGAATGTAGTCCGCAATCCCCTCCACCAACCAGCCCGGCTTCTCCCCTCGCGTGTAATGCTGAATCACATGCGTCAGTTCATGGGCAATCATCCCCAGATCCTCCGGATGCTTTTTGATCCACGCCACCGACACACTGATCGTTCGCCCCGTCGTATACGCAACGCCATTCATCACTTTGAAATGAATCGTCACCTCTCTCGGTGCTGAAAATCCGTCCGTCGGAAGTTTTTTGCAAATCTCTGGATGCCATTTTATCGCGTAGTTCGCCGCCGACAGCGCCCATTCCTTCACTTCCGGCGCATCATTCACATCCAGAAGGATGACCAATGGTGAAGTCTCTGGCGCAACCGCCGGCGAAGAAACTTTAATTAGCATTCGCGGCTGAGTCGTCGGCTGAGTGCTCGCACTCGTCGCCGGTTTAGAAGTCGGCGTCTCCGCTCTAACGAATGATGCCGCCAATAACAGAGTCAAGAAAAAAACTGATTTCACCAATCCTCCAGAGTCAAGCCAATTACAAGTGGAACTACCACCCTCTCCATGCGCCCCACCCCAAACGGTTGCACCCTCCGGTCCCCGCGTTCTGTCGACTTATTTAGCCGGTTCCCTTGCGAACCGTGTCGAGCGGCGCAAGTCCCATGTCCTTCCCCTCTTTGACCACGCCCCCCAATTTTCGCTACCATGCCCCCATGTCATCCACCGCGCCGCCCAATCCCCTTCGTTTCGGAATCGTCGGCTGCGGCGGTATCGCCGGCCTGCACGCCCAATGCCTGCGAATCCTGCAACAGGAAGGCGTCGCCCAACTCGTTGCCGGTGCCGATCCAAACCTTACCCAGCGAACCAAATTTGCCGAAACCTGGAACATCACCGCCGTTGCCTCACTCGATGAACTGCTGCATCGCGACGACATCGACGCCGTCACCATCACCTCCCCCAGTGGCCTGCACGGTGATCAGGCCATCGCCATCGCCAAAGCCAAAAAACATATCCTCTGTGAAAAACCCCTCGACCTGAAACTCGCCAAGGCTGATCTCGCCATCGCCACCGCCAAAGAAAATGGCGTCACCCTTGGCGGCATCTTCCAGCAGCGCTTCGCCCCCGACCCGAAAAAAGTAAAACGCGCCATCGAACAAGGCTACTTCGGTGACATTGTCCTGGCCCACTGCGAAACCCCCTGGTATCGCTCGCAAGCCTACTACGACAGCGGAAAATGGCGAGGCACCTGGGCACTCGACGGCGGGGTTCTCTCCAACCAATCGCCCCACATGATCGACCGCATGCTCTGGCTTGCCGGTGACGCCGTCGACATTCTCAGCGCCACCTGCGATTGCGGCAAAGGTCGATCCATCGAAGCCGAAACCGTCGCCGTCGCCACCGCGCGCCTCACCAGCGGCGCGCTCGCCACCGTCATCGGCACCACCCTCGCCTACGATGGCCTCCCCCAGCGCCTGCTCATCTGCGGCACCGAAGGCAGCGCCCAATTCAAAGGCGATGACCTCACCTACTTCAAAACCACCCGTCCCTTCGAAGATAGCTCCACCACTGAAAGTATCCCCACCACCCCGCAAGAAAACCGCTCCAACGATCCGTTAGCCATGAACCTCCAGGGCCACCTCGAAAACATCAGAGATTTCGCCCTCGCCATCCGCGGAGGCCGCCCCCCCCAAGTCACCGGCGAAGAATATCGCAAAGTCACCCGCGTGCTAAACCTCATCTACCACCGCGCCGGCGTAGGACTGTTTTAATCCCTGAATTCGAAGCATTACTACCCCATTTAGCCGCACCGCCGAAGGGACGCATTTCTTTTCCAAAATTCCTTCGTGCTCTTCGCGCCTTCGTGGTGATCCATCCTCTTCAAGACTCAATCCACCGTCGCCACCGCCCGATCCGTCTTCGTCCCCACCCCTGTCCCCTTTATCGCCAGCATCCGCTCCAACGCCACAATCGCCCACTTCCGCGTGTGCGCATCCACCTTGATCTCATTCACCACCCGACCCTCGATCAAATTCTCCAACACCCAGCAAAGGTGCGGCAAATCAATTCGATACATCGTCGTGCACAGACATTGACACTCACTCAACACGATAATCTTCTGCTCCGGAAACCGCTGCTTCAGTCGATGCACCAGGTGTACTTCCGTCCCGACGGCCCATTGGCTCCCCGGTGGGGCGGCTTCGATCACCTTCACGATATGAGCCGTGCTGCCCGCAATATCCGCTTTCTGCACCACTTCCCACCGACACTCCGGATGCACAATCACCTTCATCCCCGGATGCTCCGCCCGCGCCTGATCCACATGTTCCGGCCGAAACAACTGATGCACCGAGCAATGCCCTTTCCACAAAATAAAATCCGCCTCCCGAATCTGCTCCGCCGTGTTGCCGCCTAGATCCTGCTTCGGATCCCACAGCACCATTTTATCCAATGGATACCCCATCGAATAAGCCGTGTTCCGACCCAGATGTTGATCCGGGAAAAACAACACCTTCGGCTTACGCTGCGAATGTCCCAGTGAGCCTTGCGCGAGCGCCCACTCCAGCACATTCCGGCAATTGCTGCTCGTGCAGACCGCGCCGCCATGCTCGCCGACAAACGCCTTGATCGCCGCCGAACTGTTCATGTAAGTCACCGGCACGATCGTCTGCCCCGGGCACGTTTCGGCCAGTTGTGCCCAGCACTCCAGCGTCTGATCGAGGTTCGCCATATCCGCCATCGAGCATCCCGCCCCAAGGTCGGGCAGAATCACATGCACCTTCTCCGGCGTCAAGATATCCGCCGACTCCGCCATGAAATGCACTCCGCAAAACACCACAAACTCTGCCCCCACCTGATCCGCCGCCTTCCGCGAGAGCTCAAAGCTGTCCCCCGTAAAATTCGCAAAATCCACAATCGCATCCTGCTGATAGTGATGCCCCAGAATCACCAGCCGCCGCCCGAGCGCCTCCCGCGCCGACTCAATCCGCAGCCTCAACTCCGGCTCCGACAGTTGCGGATAAATTTCAGGAAGCGGTTGTTGCCAAACCAATGCCATGATGTCCTCGTTAAATCGACCCCTGAATTGTAGCCCGCAGCGACCCGGTTGACATCAAGCTCTTTGTAGGGTCCGCTTTAGCGGACGGAATCTCACTCGTTCACTTCGGCCACCACGCTACTGGAAGATCACAATAACACGGCGCGCGCTGCGGAAACTTCCAGTTCCCCATCATTTTACGCACGGCTGCTTCCGTCGTGACGGCCTTGAAACACGGAACGACATATTCCTGACCAGCGACTCGACCCGTTTTTCACGCTCAACCGCCTCCATACAGCAATTCAACTGAAATGCGTCGAAATACTTCATTTTTTTTTGCACGCCGCCGACGCTTTGTTCGAATATCCAGCGAGCATGTAGCTTGTGCGCAGCCGGCGATAAAGCCTTACAGCCACTCAGAACATTCAATCCCCATTCGGGTCGATACCGAACGCCCACACGCATACTCACAACTGAAAACTGCTGCAGCACCTGATCGTGGCGTCTTCGCCAGTGCAAGTTAATTCTCGAAAATCCGAGCGGCACTAATACGCGACGGATTGAGTTCCGTATGATCGACATCGCTGTTTTGCACTCTGCATCCATGTGTTTACCCTCATTCGCTTTTTAAATGAACAGATGTGCAATGTGGAATCCTATCGAGAATCGAAGCCTTCCTTATGCTTAAGCGAAGGCAACAGAGTTCGCTCCGAAGATCTTCACCGGCAACCTAACAAAAAAATAAAAAACATCCTCAACCCTTCTTCCGGTACAATTAATTCCAACTCCTACAGATCAAAATACAGATCTAATCTATCTGGTAAGTCTTCTGATCTGTGTGTATCTGCGTTCATCTGTGGTTACTCTAATTCTTAATCCTGAAAGCTTCTGAGCCAACCCCTACTTCCCCGCCACCCACGCCGTAGCATTCCTCAACATCGTCTGATACGCCTCCAGATCATGCGCCCGCCCATCATGCCCGATCGCAATCGCCGCGATCCGGGCCTTGGTATTTTTGACAATCCACACGCTCGGAAACGTCTTCCCGCTGATCGGGCTGGTCGCGGTGGCCAGCACTTCGATCTCGGCTCCCTGCGGATCCGGGATCATGTGATAGAGCTCATCGATCACTTTAAATTTCGCCGGCACGCCCTTCATCAGCGGGTGATTGGGCTGCGTGACAGTCACCTCAAACTCGGCGGGTTTGTCATGGCTCTTTGCTCCGCCACCAACATATGTGCGGTTGTACTCCGGCCAATCTTTGTACATGTACCACGTCCCGGCGTGCAGCAGCAGAATTCCCTTGCCCACCTCCACCCGCGCCTGCAACGCCGCCTGGATCGATGCCGCCGAAAACTCAAGCTGATTCGTCGGTAGCAGCAGGGCGTCGACCGCTACGATCTGTTTCGCCGCTTCATCGATTTTGTCCGTATAGCTCGGCGTAAAAGCCGGATCTTTCGCCTCGGACAAAATTTTCGAATCCGCTTCCTTGTACCACTTGTTGAAATCGTGCGAGCTTCCACCCCCGACGATCAACACACTGATTCCAGATGCCGGTGCCTCACCGCGCAACGATGAAACCGCAATGCAGACCGAGAAAATCACGACTGCGAAAAAAAAATTACGCATATTCAATTTCTCACCGATTATAAAGAGTATCATCCAACGGAGCAGTCTTCGCATACTCCATGGTCAAGCGTCTTCTTGGCGTTTCTTCCTTGGCGTTCTCCGCGTCTTGGCGTTCATTTATCTTGAATTCGAAACGATCAATGAACGGGTTCCGCCTCCACAAACTTCCCTTTATCCAGATGAATCACCCGCGAAGCGATCGACCACGGCGCATCCTCACGACCGACAGGCATCAATTGGTCGAGCAACGTTTTGAGCCCGAGCCTGCCGTTCAACTGCATCGCCAGCCACGGCCCACCGAAGTGCCGCGTCCCCTCGACACGCACCCCCGACACATCCACCTCCATCCACCGCGGTTGCAGCGGCATCGGGTAGTAGAGGAATTTCTCGGTATCCCAGGCTCTTCGAACCATTGCCTGATACGTTGTTCGAGCCCGGCGGGGAACACTGACTCCGAGAATCCACGGGAGCGGTTGGCCGGAGCGAAGCAGATTGATCTCAACGACGTTGACGCTCGCTTCGACCAGTTCGGCTATTTTTTTATCGTACGCTACGCGACTGGGACCGGGAATTTTATTCGTCATCGAGAGAAACTCGATGACGGTGATCAGCTTGCCTCCAGACCGCGCGTCGATGATTTCAATGAAGCCTTCGGAAATCTGCTCGGGCATTTGGATTTCGATGGGTTCGGCGAGCGCGACTCCGGCGTCCGGGGTCAATTCTCCTATAACTCCATTTTCCACGGCGTTGAACGACCATCACTTCCGGGAAAATTGACCACAGTTGCTCCTGCGATAAATCGAAGACCAATCGTTCGTTGACCCGGGCAACCAAACCTCCAGAAAGTTGAGCTTAATTATTGTCAGCGGCGTAAGTACAAAGGCTATGATGCACATCTCGCCAACGGACCTCCAGGTATGGGTCCATTCCTGGGAAGGGCCTTTTGTTCATGTCAATCTCCGGTGGCTGAACGTCGGAGGATTATACCCGAGCGCTCACTTTTTTTCCGGCGATTCCGAAGCGGATACGAACGACACGCCTTTCACCTGGGTTTTGCGGCGGTAGATCGTGTCGCCGTTGGCGATGTAGAGGTAGTTCAGATCTTTTCCACCGAAGGTGCAACTGACGAGGGGGGCGTTGGGTTTGGGCTTGGGGAGAATGCCGAGCCGTTCACCGGTGGGGGCGAAGATTTGCAGGCCCAATGACGTCGTGACATAGGCGCGGCCGGCAGAGTCGATGGCCATTCCATCCCCCCCGGCGACATCCGGGTTTTTCTCGGGGGCTTTCATCGTCATGAGCGGCTTGGGGTCGGTCAGTGAGCCATCGGGTTGGATGGCGAAGGTCCAGACGTTGATGCCGTTGTAGTCGCTGACGATGAGCGTTTTTTGATCGGGGGACAGACCGATGCCATTGGGGTTTTTCAGATGACCGACATCGGCGGCTTTCACTTCTTTGGTTTTTGCATCGACCCTCGTGACCTGGCCTTTGCCGTTGCCGGTGAAATAGACACGGCCTTCGCGCGTGGCGACCAGATCATTGGTGCCGATGTTTTCGGCGAGCACGGTTTCCGGGCCGTTGGGAAGGGCGTAACCGACCACTTTTTTAGCACCGATGGCGAAAAGGGTTTTGTAGTCGCCGCTGGGCCGGGTGCCGCTGTGGGCACCTTCGAAGACGGTGGTTTTAGCGCCATCGGGCGTGAGCTGATAGGTTGCGGGTTTCGTGGCCGCGGTGGCTTTCAGGTCGCAGAAAAAGATGTTGCCGTTGGTCGCGTCACAGGAGAGGCCGTCGGCGAAACCGAGGCCGGTGACGACGGGTTGCCAGTCGTCACCGGGGACGAGAATGGCGCTGAGTTTGTCGGATTCTTCGGCGTGTGCGATCAGCGTAATGAACAGCGCAAATATGCAGATGACGTGCTTCATGGGATTTCCTTATTTTACGGAGATGAATTTTTTGGCGGCAGTGCTGAAGGCACGCATTTTCTTTGAACTGAAGAAGAACGCATGCCTTCGGCACTGCCGCTAAAAGTAGAATGGGTTACTTGACGGTTTTGAGATGGGCATCGTCGAGCTTACCGACGGACCAGAGCAGGCCGCGGGTGACCAGATCGAGGTAGCGGGGATCGGCGCAGGTTTCGTTGTTGTGGCCGATCGTCGTGGCAAAGACCTTCGCCTTGTTGTTGTAAAGATTGGTCCAGACGACCGTCGTCTCATCGCTCACTACTTTGGGCTCTGCGGTCTTGTCTTCCTTGCCGTCCTTTTTCGGATAGACCTTGCGCGTCTGTTTGCCATGGGCCAGCGCGTGGGCGGTTGGCAGTACGGCACCGGCGATGTTGTTGTAGAGTTCTTCGTTGATCGTCGTCCAGTTTTCCAGACCCTTGGTAACGGGGCTTTCCTGATCGATGAAGTTGATCGCAATTGGGATTTGTGCCCCGTGACCGGTGGTTTGCAGGCCGGTGAATTCAAACCAGGGGGTGATTACTTTTGGCCAGCCCGCGCTGCGATAGCAGTGCATGCCGCAATGCAGCACGACGCCGGGCAGGCCTTCCTTGTGGGGTTTGAGGATGTTGTCGATGATGGGCATATCCGTCACATCTGCCGTGCATTCATCGTGAACGATCACGTCGAAGTTCTTGGCCCAGTCCGGGTTTTCGTAAACGGGGTTCAAGTGCTTCGTGCCTTTGTCCGGATCGTAGGCGATCGTCCAGACGACATTGGCCCGGGCGGAAATTCCCTGGGTGATGATGTCCTTTTGCTTCATGTAGTCGTGACAGCATCCGCCACAGATGAACAGGGCACGGATGGGTTTCTCATCTTCCGCGCGGGCAGTATTTGCCAGGCCGAGGAAAGTGGTGGCTAAGAGGGTGAATGCGGTGGCGGTGCGGGACCAGAATTTGGGTCGGATCATTTCGTCTCCATCCCCGGCGATCGGCCGGTCATCATAAAAGCCATAAGATTGAAACCAGCGCTCCAAAGCGCCGTCACGATCTAATCGTTGTCTGTCAGACATACTACCGAGAAGCGTTAGCGCTGTCGTACTTTGCCATGTTTGCTGGAATGTAACTCGAAGTGAAACACAAATTGGACTATTTTCACCCGGAAGAAAGACCGCCATTTGAGAACTGGGCGGTATTGAGGGGGCTGTTCGTTGCGTTCCTCATTTTCTTGGCAGTCTTTCGCATCGGTATGGGAATCGCATCTGCGATCGAAGGTCGATTGCTGGGTCGGCATTTTCGTTACGAACTGGTTACCTGGTATGAACGCCTCGGCGCGATCGGAGAATCAGTTTTTGAAGCGATGTTGTGTTTAGGCTTTGCCTGGTGGATTAGGCCGAAACGACGAAAGGCAAAAGGGAATTTCGTGGCGGAAGTTAAGAACGGAATGCGGTTTTAAGATTTAGGGGAGTTTAAACTATGCGGTATGTCGAAGAATTAAGTCGTATTTGACTCGGGCCATGCGCGAGTTCAGTTGGGCGGATTTGCGCTGGTCGTACATCATCATCAGGGCGATGATCGTGCAGCGGGGTAAGCAGTCGGACCGGGCGCGGAAGGTTCTAAAGCCGGAATCACTGGGGAATATCGCTTCGCGGAAGGAGAAGGCGCTGCTTGCGAAGTCACCGCGGAGAAGAGGCAAGGGGCCGAAGAGGTGATTTACCTGCGAGTCGGGGTTAGGATTTACACGGCAAGCTTATGTGAGCTTGTCCGCACCGCGCACATTTGAACAGGAGACCATCATGGGTAAAGGCAATAAAGTCCGGAAAAAAGAAGTGAAGAAGCCGAAGCAGGATAAGAAAGATGCGAAGAAGTAGGAGTTTGATGAGCCGGTCTCGGTTGTAAGCCGTGTCGGGGAACGAAGTTTTCCAGACACGGCTCGCCAGCGAGACCGGCTAAATTTTTGGGAGCTGGATTGTTTCCCACATACGACAATCATTCTCATGGGTAGACCGGGTTTGATTCCGCTCCTTCAATTTCGAGACGATTCCGATTCATGCCTTCCTTAAACTTTTCAATTTCGAGCTGGCGACGGGCAATTTCCTCAGGATCATCGGTCGCTTGTTCTTGCTCCCATCTGTCAAGCAAAGCAATCGTGGCGTAATCAGGTAAAGGTCTTAATAACGCTGTTTCGATCAATTTCTTCGCGAAGTCATTCACCGGAATTCCCTGGCGCGATGCTTCGGCTTGCAAGCGGGTCTCAATCTCGGGAGTCAATATAATTTTCATGATGTGTTGCGTTCAACTACGCTCTGTATTCGTAAGTGTCCCGCAGAAATTGAAGTTGATATCAGGAAGCTCATTCAGTTGATTGATGGAGCATACAATTGGCCTTCGGCGGCGGCTACCTGCTGCTCTTTCCACTCTGCATAAGTCTGACCTGAGTCTTCAAGTTTCCAACTAGTCCTTAAACCAGCGTGTTACCGACGGCCTCGATCAGCGATTGTTCACAAAAATAACTCCAAATGCCTGTCTTTTGGCGAACTTCGCCGTCTGTTGTGTTGTTGATACCCGCAGACAAGAAAGGCATTTGGAGTGAAT
>JBBRMF010000190.1:0-10350 GCA_038230975.1 Tepidisphaerales bacterium | reverse complement strand
GTTGCGTTATTTCCGAACGCGGAGCGAGACACGTTGCGGGGAAAATCGTTGAAGGCCGGCGGACCCATGACCAATGGGTGCAAGAGTTCCAAGGGTAAAATTTTGCTCGCTGCCTGCAGCACCCGAATTATCAACCGACAGATTAATATCGCGCATCGCCTTTCAAAAAATATTTGACATAATATTTGTCCTCATTCAACTTGCCTTTTCAATCAACTCATTCACCCGCTTCGCAAACGCCGCCGGATCTTTAATCTTCGATCCTTCCGCGATCGTTGCCTGATCCAGCAGCAATCGGCCATATGATTCAATCCGCGGATCGAGCGCATCTTTTTCGGCCATTTTCTGGATCGCGGCGACCACCGGATGATCCGGGTTCAGTTCAAGCACGCGCTTGTTGTCGGGCATCTCGGCTCCACGACCCATGCGCTCCATCAGGCGTTCCATGTGAGCGGTCATGCCCCAATCATCAGCGACCAGCACGGCGGCGCTTTCCTTGAGTCGCGAAGATAGCCGCACGTCTTTGACGTCGGTTTCGAGCTTCTTTTTCAGGAGTTCCAACGCGCCCTTTAGCCGCTCGCCGGCTTCCTTCAGCTTTTCCTCGACGGATGGATCTTTCTCCATCTCCCCTTTGTCGACCGCCTTGAGCTGCTTGCCTTTATAGTCACGCAAGGATGAGGCCAGATATTCGTCGATCGTTTCCGTCAGCAGCAGAACTTCCTGTCCCTTGGATTTAAAGCTTTCAAGATACGGCGAATTTTCGATCTGCTCGCGCGCATCGCCAATCAGATAAAAAATCTCCTTCTGATCCGCCGGCATGGCTTCGAGATATTTCGCAAGCGTCGTGAATTCGCCGGCCTTGGTCTTGGTCGATTCAAAGAGCAACAGATCCGCCAACCGTTCGCGATTGCCATGGTCGGAACCAATTCCCTCTTTGAGCAACCCGCCAAATTCTTTGTAAAACTTCAGGTAGGATTCGTATTCCGACGTCTTCATTTCTTCGAGCGTTTTCAGCACGCGCGTGACGAGGTTCGATTTGATCTTGGTCAACAGCGGATTGTGCTGCAATGTCTCACGGCTGACATTCAACGGAAGATCCGCCGAATCCACCACGCCGCGCACGAACCGCATCCAGAGCGGTGACAATTCCTCGCATTCATGCTGGATCAATACGCGCCGAACGTATAGATCAACCCCACTCGGTTTTTCCGGCCCCATCATCCAATCCATCGGCCGATGGCTGGGAATAAACAACAGCGCTCGAAATTCCTGCATCCCCTGCGCTTCATAGTGGATCGTCTTGAGCGGCTCTTCAAAATCCCGGGCGATTTGCTTGTAAAAAGTCAAATACTCTTCGGGTTTGATGTCGTTTTTGCTCCGCAACCAAATCGCCTGCCGCGAGTTGAGGGTTTCTTCTTCGGTTGTCTTAGCGCCGTCTTTTTCTTTTTCGATGTCGATGAGAATCGGGTGATCGATGAAGTCGGAATATTTCTTGACGATCTCTTTGAGTCGCCACACCCCAAGAAATTCTTTCGCGTCTTCGCGTAAATGCAGAATGACATCCGTCCCGCGCGTCGGTTTATCGATTTGTTCAACCGTGTATTCACCCTGGCCTTCGGATTCCCATTTCACGCCATCCTCGGCCTTGCCCGCAGTGCGCGAGATCACGGTCACGCGATCTGCCACCATGAATGACGCGTAAAAACCGACGCCGAACTGCCCGATCAGCTCCGGTTTATCCTTGGCGTTGGCGGCTTTCAGGCTTTCCATGAACGCCTTCGTGCCGCTCTTGGCGATTGTGCCAAGGTTCTCGACAATCTGTTCGCGCGACATGCCGATGCCATTATCGCTCACCGTCAACGTTCCGGCCTTCTCATCCGGGATCAGCTTGATCTTCCAATCGCCGTTGGCTTCGAGCACGGATTGATTGGTGAGCGATTCGAAGCGCACTTTGTCCACTGCGTCAGCCGCATTGCTGATGAGTTCGCGCAGGAAGATTTCCTTCTTCGTGTAGAGCGAGTGAATGATCAGATCGAGGAGTTGCTTGAGTTCGGTTTTGAATTCCAGACGTTCGGGGGCTTGGGTGGCGGACATAGGTCGGTTCTACTCCAAAAAGGCTATGGACTGTTTATGAAGTCCTTGTTTCCAAGATGAATTTTACCGGATTGGCCGCCGCAATCCAGTAGAGTAGAGGGATGGTGACTTGATATAGTGCTTATGAACTGGAGAGAACTCATGCTTACCGCCCCCGCATCCGTCGAACGCCGTGTCACGTTGAATGGCGTCAGTTGGTCGCTGTACCAGACCATGCTGTCTGAAGTGGGGCATGGCAATCTGCGGCTCACCTTCGATCAAGGGAGACTTGAAATCATGTCCCCATTGCCGATTCACGAACGCGTAAAGACGGTCCTGGCCCGTATCATTGAAGCCTATGCCGATGATGGAACTGAATCGTCTGCTTAAGCTGAAGGTCAGACGGCGGCGGTCCGGGCATTGCGAAAGTGGCATTTGGGTGGAAGCAAACAAGCTTAAAACGCAACGGGTTTTTCCTTAAGGGTTCGTTCTCAGCGTCAGACTGATATCCATTTTTCGCCCGTCGCGCAGAATCTTGAGTGTCACTGATTTCCCGGCGTACTTCGCCACGATATCCAGAAAACTTCTTGCATCTGGAGTCGAGTCGTTGTCAATGCCTACAAGGACATCGCCCTTCAGGACATCCGCGTTATATGCAGGGGAACCTTTCAGAACCGCTATAACAAGCACTCCACGATTGGTCTGTAGCTTTTGGCGAATCGCGTCAGGAAGATCGGAACCAATGACGCCGAGCACAGGAGGCTTCCGCTTGACCCAGTAAGTTGCGACGTAGTCTGATCTGTCGACGCTATACGGCACTTGATAGGTCGTCGATCCCCCGGGAACAGTGGACAGTGATGTACCTCGGAAGTTGGCGTAGCCTCCAGTACCGTAAATGTTTCCTTGACTGTAGGTTGTTACTATTTGATCCGGGTTCTGAACCGTATATGGGATTGAACCCGTGACTGTGTGCGTGTATCGGCTTTGAACAATTACTATCGCCGCTCCAACGGCCTTCCCTTGTTTCAAGGCGGCGCTGGCGTCAACAGGACCAGAATTGAAGGAGGAATAGCCGATTGCGGCAAATCCATTTTCCACCATCGCCTGCACGTCTCGCGGCATGTTGTCGGTGGAATACAGGCTTGGCGGTCCGATGTGCGGTTCAATTCCCGGAACCTCACTGACATGTCTCCCGAAGAGTTAGTCGTGATAAAACTTTTCGTACGGACGCGCACAGCCTTCCACAAAGTTCAGAAGCAGCAGAAGAAGAAATATTGGGGAAAGGAATTTAGTCATTTCGACAGATCCTATCGAGACTCCACGATTTGTCTGGTCGATTCAGCAGTACGTTTCGTTAATCTTCGCTATTTTTATATGGAAAGATAGAAACACTGCCTAGCGTAGCGTACCAAAACTTAATAGCCAGCTCGTCACTTATGCGACTTGGTTGACGATGCAACCGGATCGGTTACAATTGTCCCCTTAATGGTAACACCCCTCGACCCCACCGGCGTTCTCTTTGGTCGTACGCGCCAGGACATTCTCGCATTGCTATTTACTCGTCCGGACGAGGCGTTTTATCTGCGCGAAATCGTCCGCCGCACGGGGCGCGGGGTCGGACCGGTGCAACGCGATCTTTCCCGACTCGTCGCCGGCGGCATTGTGAAAAAAGAAAAGGATAAATTTTATCGTGCCAATGCAGAATCTCCGATCTACGAGCCGCTCAAGCAGATCGTCATTCGGACCATGGGCGTTGCCGACATGCTTTGTAACGCCCTTGCGGGAATCGCCACGGATATCGCGGTAGCCTTTATTTTTGGTTCGTTCGCGCGGGGCGGGCCTCGCGAATCCAGCGATATTGACTTGATGATACTCACGCGCGAAAATCAACCCCCGCTGGAAAAAATTTCCGGCTTGCTGCACCCTGGGCAGATGATCTTGCAGCGGGAAATCAACCCGTTTGTACTGCCGGTGAAGGAATTTCGGAAAAAATGGCTCGCACGCAATCATTTTGTTCTACAAGTGCTGGCGGGTGAAAAAACATTTTTGTTGGGGAATGAGGATGACCTTAAGCGATTGGCAGAAAAACGGTTGGCTCAAAAGCCACGCAACCAGCCCGCAGGAGATCGCCGGTCTGCTCGCGCTGGCAGATCGCGATCTGAAAGACTGCCGAACAAAGGGGCTTAGCGATGATTGGAAGTTCAACATCGCCTACAATGCCGCGCTGCAGGCGTCTTCGGCGGCACTGGCCGCGAGCGGTTATGCAGTTGCCAAAGGGGATTCAAATCACTTCCGCGTCATCCAATCGCTGGCGTTCACGATTGGCGCGGACACCACTTCAATTCATCGTTTTGACAGCTTTCGCAAAAAGCGAAGCATGAGCGTTTACGATGCCGCAGGTGTCATTGCATCGGCGGAAGCAATTCAGATCATTCGCTTCGCCGGGGATCTGGTTGAGCAGATCAAACAGTGGCTGCGGTCGAATCATCCGGAGTTGATGCCGTAGAACCCCCATACCTTTAAAATTCCTGTATGGACGCGAAGACGGGGAATTCCGCCGTGCGGCGGATACGTTCAAAAGGTCGCCTCACTAAGAAGCAACGCCGCAAATCCCGCCTGTTCAAAGTGGCGATCTGCCGTCAGCGCACTGCTCAATCCACGCATCTTCATAACAGTGAATGAAAGGCAATCTGTAATACCCCATTCTTTGTCACCACGCGATTCATACAGTCGCAATGCTTCTTGGGCTAAAGCTGCATCAGAATCCACGACTTCCGTTCGTCTATCGTTCCTTAGAATGCGATATCCGCTCATAGCCAAACTGCGCGTTGCCAATCCAGAGAGACCGTCAAGAACTTCCCAAAGCACCCGCTCTGTGGTTACCACATGTGAGCGCGCGGCTAGCATTGCTTGCTGCCAGAGAATCGCGCGATCATGGTGTACATCGCGTACGCTGAAAAGCGCAATGTAAAACGACGCGTCGCCGAAAAGGACATGAGGTGCGATCATTGATCGAGCGGCGGGTCGAGTTTTGTTGTGCCGTATAGATAGTGATGAAGGTTATGTGAAAGATCGGCGGGCAACGAAGGATCGTTGACGGAGTGACTGACGATCCATTCCAACGCATCTACTTCACCGGAACCAATCACAGGATTGATCGGTGCGTTTGACTCATTCGTAAGGCTCGACGATTCATCCGGCTCGATGTGCACGATCAACTTACGGTCGCGCGGAAATTCCACCGGCTCATCCGGTACAAATACCTTCCCGTCGAAATGACACTTAATTGCAACCATATTTGACCCTCGGTTTTTGATTGTATCATGACTGAGCCTTCTTTTCATGTCTCAACTTCGGCCGCAAATACTCTCCCGTATAACTCCCCTTCACCCCAACCACTTTCTCCGGCGTCCCCTCGGCTACCACAGTCCCTCCACCATCGCCGCCCTCAGGCCCCATATCAATCAGCCAGTCGGCGCATTTGATGACGTCGAGATTGTGTTCGATCACCAGGACGGTGTTGCCCATGTCGGCCAGGCGATTCAACACGTTCAGCAGGTTATGGATGTCGGCAAAGTGCAGGCCGGTGGTGGGTTCGTCGAGCACGTAGAGGGTGTGGTTGGTGCTGGATTTGCCGAGTTCAGTGGCTAGTTTTACGCGTTGGGCTTCACCACCGCTGAGTTGTGTGCTGGGTTGGCCGAGTTTGACGTAGCTGAGGCCGACGTCGTTCAGGGCTTTAAGCATTCGGTAAACCTGGGGGAAGTTTTCGAAGAATGCGAGGCTTTCTTCGATCGTCATATCCAGCACGTCAGCGACGGATTTGCCGCGGTAGTGGATCTCCAGCGTTTCGGCATTGTACCGCTTGCCGTGACAGACTTCACAGGCAACATACACATCCGGCAGAAAGTGCATTTCAATGCACTTGGTGCCTTGGCCCTGACACGACTCGCAACGGCCGCCTTTGACGTTGAAGCTGAATCGGCCCGGTTCGTAACCGCGGATTTTTGCTTCGCGGGTTTTGGCGAAGACTTTGCGAACGTCGTCAAACACGCCGGTATAGGTAGCCGGGTTACTGCGCGGCGTGCGACCGATCGGACTCTGATCAATCTCAATCACCTTGTCGATCTTGTTCGTCCCGGTCATCTGCTTGTGTTCACCCGCTTTTACTTTTGAGCCAAGTAGCTTGCGCTTGAGAGCCGGAAGCAGCGTTTGATTGATGAGCGTGGATTTGCCGGAACCGCTCACGCCAGTGATGCAGACAAAACCGCCCATGGGGATTTTGACATCGACATTTTTCAGGTTGTTCGCGCGGCAGCCTTTGAGTTCGATCGCGCCGCGGTCTCCACCAACGGGCCGACGATGTTCGGGTGTGGGGATTTCCAGTTCACCGACGAGGTATTTGATCGTGGTGCTTTGAGTTTGTTTGAAAACATCAGGGGTTGGACCGGAAGCGACGACATTCCCACCGTGCGCGCCGGCACCCGGGCCGATATCGATCAGGTAATCCGCGGCGCGAATGCAATCTTCATCGTGCTCGACGATGATGACGGTGTTGCCGATTTGCTGGAGTTTTCGGAGGGTTTTGATCAATCGGGTGTTGTCGCGCTGATGCAGGCCGATCGTCGGTTCATCAAGCACGTAGCAAACACCGACCAGGCCGGAGCCAACTTGTGTGGCCAATCGGATGCGCTGGGCTTCACCGCCGCTGAGCGAACCGGTTTTTCGATCGAGCGTGAGATAACCCAAGCCGACGTCGAACATGAAGCCGAGGCGCGCGGAGATTTCGCGGATGATCGGTTCGGCAATTTTCGTGCCTTCTTCGCTGAGTTTTAGATTCGCGAAGAATGTTCGCGCGTTGGCCACGGTCATGCGGCTGACATCGTCGATGCTGTAGCCGGGGAGGATGGGGGGAACTGACGGCATTTCAAGCGGTGTTTTGAGTGCTTTGGATTTCTTTGACTTACCCGTGGCATAGGCTTCCAGCCCATGTTGATGACTTGTAGATGAGGAAGCTCCAGATTCATTTAGTTCGGACGCCGCTAACACGGGCTGGAAGCCCGTGCCACTGTTGGGGTTTTGATTTGACGTATGCAACCGAACGGCGAGGGCTTCTTTCTTCAGACGTGTGCCACCACAGACCGTGCAAGGTTGTTCGGACATGCAGCCGTGCAGACGATGTTTGACCCATTCACTTTCCGTGGTTTCAAAACGGCGTTGGAGGTTGGGGATCACGCCTTCGAATTCTATTCCGGTACCTCCGTCCCCTTTTGCGTTGGTGCCGAACATCAGTACCTCGCGGGCTTTCTTCGGGAAGTCTTTGTACGGCCCTGAATAAGAGACCCCAAAATCGCGGGCGAATTGCCGCAGCACGCGGCTGTAATAAATGTTCATCCGCTTACCGTTTTTTCGCCAGGCTTCAATCGCCCCGTTTTCCAGCGAAAGACTTTCATCCGGCACGATCAGCTCGGCATCAAACTCGCTCAATGTGCCAAGACCATGGCAAGCCGGGCAGGCGCCGTGAGGGGAGTTAAAGCTGAAAAGCCGGGGTTCCAGTTCGGGGAGGCTTACGTTCGAGTGCACGGGGCAGGCAAATTTTTCGGAGTAGATGGCGTCGGTCCATTTGGAATCAGTTCCCTGGACGGTAACGACTACGAGGCCTTGGCTAAGCCGCAAAGCGGTCTCGATGGAATCGGCGATGCGCGAGCGAATTTCGGGTTTCAGGACGATGCGATCAACCACTGCTTCGATCGAATGAACGAACGTTTTTTTCAGTTCGGGAATCGCCTTGCCGTTTAACTCGAGGATTTCCCCATCGACGCGCGCTCGGACGAATCCCTGTTTATGGATTGCGCCGAACGTGTCTTTGTGTTCACCTTTCTGCCCGCGAACTAACGGGGAGAGAATCATTACTTTGCTTCCCACCGGCAACGTCATCACATTGTCGACGATTTGGCTCGGGGCCTGCGCGGTGATCACCCGGCCGCATTCCCAGCAGTGGGGCGTGCCGGCGCGGGCGAAAAGGACTCGCAGGTAGTCGTAGATTTCGGTCGTCGTCGCGACGGTCGAGCGCGGGTTGCTTGAGGCGGATCGCTGCTCGATGGCAATGGTTGGTGGCAAGCCTTCGATCTCGTCGATATCCGGCTTTTGGAGTTGGTCGAGAAATTGCCGCGCGTATGCCGAGAGGGACTCGATATATTTCCGCTGCCCCTCGGCGTAAACCGTATCAAATGCGAGCGTACTCTTGCCGCTGCCTGAGAGGCCGGTGACCACAACGACCTGATCGCGCGGGATTTCAACGTTGATATTCTTGAGATTATGTTCGCGCGCGCCGCGGATGCGAATGAATTTGCCGTTGGAACTCATGGGTTTGCGATCCGTGCTTGCGGGTGATTCAAAGGACTTCATTTTGCGACAGGCCTATAGTACGGGTTCTGTACGGATGGGGAAAGAGGACAGAGTAGGATAGGCGCGACGACCCGGACAATCGAGCAATCACGACAAGATGAGTACGATCTTGCAAGCCGGAAGCGGAAGCCGTAGGCGACGCACCGGCTTCCGCTTCCGGCTTGGGGGGGCTGCGAACGCGTCAAAACCCTTTTTATCAATATCATGATTTATTGGCTTCTCCCTCTGAAATCGCTCAACGGCTCCCGTCAAACGACGTATGGAGTAGCGGTTCTGTTGGGAACTCACGCTTTCGGCCGATCAACGTTGAAGTTTTAAGATCGGTTCTGTAAATCCGGTTTTCCCAAGTGAGTGGCGGAACCAGTTGCATCAAACGGTGACCCGATAGATTGCGCGGGTCGATTTTTTTAGCGGGAGTAAGATTTATGAAGAAGCATTTAACCAATGGATCTTGCGATGGGACATGGCTGGGGGATGCCGGTCATTTTCGCCGACCCAGTCGACGTGATTTTCTTTATGTCGGAATGATCGGCGGACTGGGACTAACCCTCGGGGACTTCTTCAAGTTGCAGAATACGGCGCGGGCCGCCGGAGCGCCTGAAGCAGCGCTGGCCGCGCCCGCCAAAAGCGTCATTCATATTTATCTGCCCGGTGGGATGGCCGCCCAGGAATCCTGGGATCCCAAACCGTTTGCCCCACTGGAATATCGTGGACCGCTCGGCACGGTGAAATCCAAGATCGATGGCGAAGTGCTCAGCGAATACATGAAGCAGACTGCGGATGTGGCTGACAAGCTCTGCATTATCCGCTCCATGACCCACGGTGAAGCCGCCCACGAACGCGGCACGCACAATATGTTCACCGGCTATCGACCGAGCCCGGCAATTCAATTCCCGAGCTTCGGGTCAGTCGTATCGCATGAGCTCGGTGTGCGCAATAATCTTCCGCCTTATGTCTGCATCCCAGGTGTTCCAAATCCGTACGCCAGCAGCGGATACCTCAGCACGGCGTACGGTCCATTCAGCCTCGGAAGCGACCCGGCCAGTGACAAAGGTTTCTCGGTTCGAGATCTGAAACTCCCCGGCGGTGTCACCCCCGATCGCTTCGGCAAGCGTCAATCCATGTTGGCGACAGTGGATGATCACTTCCGCAAGCTCGAAAAATCCGACTCGCTCGATGCGATGGATTCGTTCTATCAACGAGCCTATGCCATGATCAGCTCGAAAGAAGCGCGCGAAGCCTTCGAGCTTTCGGCTGAATCCGAACAGACCAAGGAAACCTACGGCAAGAACCCTGCCGGCATGCGCATGTTGATGGCTCGCCGGTTGGTTGAATCAGGCGTGCGATTTGTCTCGCTCACCTACGGTGGATGGGATCACCACACGAAGATCAAAGATGCCATGAACGGCCAGATGCCCCAGTTCGATAAGGCATTCGCCGCATTGATTCGCGACCTGGACAAGAGGAATCTGCTCTCCAGCACGCTGGTGATGGTCAGCAGTGAATTCGGCCGTAGTCCAAAGATAAATAAAGACGAAGGTCGTGACCATTATCCAAAAGTGTTCAGCATTTGCCTTGCCGGGGGTGGAATCAAGCAAGGTTTGATTCATGGCTCCTCCGACGCCATCTGCTCCGAACCGGCAGACAGCCCGCTGAGCGTGGAAGATCTCTCGATGACCATCTACAACCGATTAGGCATCAAGGGCGAGAAGAGATTAATGAGTCCTGGAAACCGTCCGATCGACATTGTCCGCAACGGTAAAGTGGTCGAAGCCCTGCTGGCGTAAAACCTCCGATCCCCTCCCCCCGGTACTCCGGGGGGAGGGTTAGGGTGAGGGGTCTTTCTTCGCGTTTTCGCCACGATATTTTTAG
>JBBRMF010000189.1:0-10375 GCA_038230975.1 Tepidisphaerales bacterium | reverse complement strand
GTGACGCCTGCTCGGTGCAGGAAGGTTAAGGAAGCGGGTCAGGGATTCGTCCTGAAGCTCGCGACCGAAGCCCCTGTAAACGGCGGCCGTAACTATGACGGTCCTAAGGTAGCGAAGTTCCTTGTCGGGTAAGTTCCGACGTGCATGAACGGCGTAACGACTTGGGCGCTGTCTCAACCGCAGACTCGGTGAAATTGAAGTGGCGGTGAAGATACCGTCTACCCGCAGCAAGACGGAAAGACCCCATGCACCTTTACTATAGCCTGGTACTGACGCCGGGTTTGAACTGCGTAGGATAGGTGGGAGGCGTTGATCCCCGGGTTCCGGCCCGGGGGGAGCCAACGGTGAAATACCACCCTGTTTGCATTCGTCATCTCACCCTGATCCCGTGAATCCGGGCAGGGAACAGTGCTAGGCGGTTAGTTTGACTGGGGCGGT
Source organism: Tepidisphaerales bacterium (assembly GCA_038230975.1). GTDB lineage: Bacteria > Planctomycetota > Phycisphaerae > Tepidisphaerales > Tepidisphaeraceae > JANXVV01. The sequence continues at coordinate 9,937 of JBBRMF010000189.1, read as the reverse complement.
CTCCTCCAAAAGAGTAACGGAGGAGTACAAAGGCAGGCTCAGACCGGTTGGCAATCGGTCGTCGAGCGTATAGGTATAAGCCTGCTTGACTGCGAGTGCTACAGCACGAGCAGAAGTGAAAGCTGGTCTAAGTGATCCTGTGGTTCCGTGTGGAAGGGCCATAGCTCAACGGATAAAAGGTACGCTGGGGATAACAGGCTGATCGCATCCGAGCGTCCATAGCGGCGATGCGGTTTGGCACCTCGATGTCGGCTCATCACATCCTGGGGCTGAAGGCGGTCCCAAGGGTTTGGCTGTTCGCCAATTAAAGTGGTACGCGAGCTGGGTTCAGACCGGCGTGAGCCAGGTCGGTCCCTATCTGCTGTGGGCGCAGGAATCTTGACGGCACCCCTTCCATAGTACGAGAGGATTTGGAAGGACGGACCCCTGGTGTACCAGTTGTCGCGCTAGCGGCACCGCTGGGTAGCTATGTCCGGAACGAATAAACGCTGAAAGCATCTAAGCGTGAAGTCTATGCCAAGACGAGGATTCCCTGGGAATTTATTCCCGATAGACCCCGGGTAGACCACCCGGTTGATAGGCCGGAGCTGTACGGACCGAGAGGTCTTCAGGTTACCGGTACTAACGGTCGATGGCTTGACCACTTTTATCGATCATCGTTAATAAGGGCTACGAAGCCCTTGTGAACAGAAATGTGCTCGGCACAATTCTTCAACGGTTGTCGCGAAAGTGGAGCAATGCAAACGTCCAACGTACAACGCTTGTACACACCCTGTGCAAGACGATACGTCATTTTTGAAGATTGCTCCGCTTTGAACCTCGCATTCATAATCAAACGGTCCCGGCGGCCTGAACAAGGCCGGTGGGATCTTTGCTGGTGGCAATATTGGTAGGGTCACACCCGTTCCCATTCCGAACACGGCCGTTAAGACTGCCAAGCCGATGATACTTCTTCAGAGGGAAAGTAGGTCACTGCCAGCATTTAAACAACCGAACCCCCGATCTCTGCTTATCGCAGAATCGGGGGTTCTTTGTTGCGCGCTGTAATCGGTACCTCCCCTAAAAGTTCCCGGGATGATACAAGCTGTTCAGGGTAGTAGCAGTTCCGCCACTTTACGCGGCTATGTGCGCCAACGGATCCAACTTATTCCTTTCGTTTGCGATTCCACTGGCAACGTTGTTGCTAGCTCACTGTATAGTTCCTGATGTCTTTAATTTTATTTAGTACGCTCGTTTCGAGCAATTGCCGCACTTCGAATGTTCATCAATGACCTAATGGAGAAGTAAATGTTGGGAACGGGAATTCGTCATAGCATTGCTTTCTGCGCTCTATCGATTTTGGGAGTGATTTGTTGCTCGACTGTGGCGCTGGCTGAAAAAGGGCAGTGGGTGCCGATTTCGGACAATGTCGTTTCTCAATTGCAGAAGGACAGCAAAAAGATTGGATATCCAGGTCTCACGGCCGGCGTCACTGTCGATCCCGCATCCGGGGATGTGTACATGGTCGTCTGTGACCAGGGGCTCTGGAAAAGCTCTGATAAGGGGCAGACGTTTGCCCGAGTTGATGGCGGTAAGATCGGAGGCCGCTGCGAAACTGGCTTCGCGCTCAATTTTGACCCTGCTGGAAAACGCCTGGCGTGCTTTATGATCTATGGAGCGTGCGGCGACACGTCAGATTCTGGCATCCACTGGCGCGGATGGAAAACAAACCATTTGGATTTCGGAGCCGTGGATTGGGAATCTACTGGAGACGCTCTGCTGGCGATACGGCATGAAAGCGGTGGAGTCCTATGTTTGAGCGTGGATGGTGGTCAAACATGGAAAAATCTTGGCTCCGAAGGGCCTGACAAAAAAATCGTCAAGGAAGACCGCGAATACAAAATGCTCGGTATGTTCGACGCTGAATTCCTGCTGGCATCACGAGGTGCCGGCATTGTCCGAAGTACCGACAGCGGCAAAACCTGGACGAAAGTATCCGATGCAAAATTGCTCGGGGCGGTCATGTCGGTGCATAAAGGGACTGGGTATTGGATGTCGGATGAGGGCGTTATTACCAGCGGTGATAAAGGAAAAACGTGGACATTGAAATGGCCCATGAAGGCGATGTTTGGGCCGTGGTTTTCGACGGATGGCCATCGGATGATGGTGGTCGGTAAAGCAGGTTTTTCAGAGTCCACAGATAGTGGTCAAACCTGGAAACCTGTGGCTGCCTTGCCGCCGACGTTCAATGTTGGAATCGTCGGTCCCAACTATGCGTGGGATTCGAAGAATGACATCTTCTACGCCTCGTCGATGGGCAAGCCCACCTATCGATTTGAGCGATGAAATAATTCGACCGATTCACTCGGAGTAATATCCATGCAACCGCTCCTGACCCGTCGAAATACGTTACCGATTGTCCTTTGCTTTATTTTTGTTACGAGTTTTGCAAAGGCTGAGAATTGGCCGCAGTTTCGAGGGCCAACGGGCATGGGGCTGGCCACCGACAAGCTGTTGCCGATCGAGTGGGGTGGGAAGGAAAAGAAAAACGTTTTGTGGCATTCCGATTTGCCCGGCGAAGGGCATGCCAGTCCGATTGTGTGGGGTGATCGTGTTTTTGTCTGCACGGTTACTTGGACCGAAAACGCAGCAGATCGTAAGTCGATCCCCGCGCACCACGTAACCTGTTACAAGGCATCAAACGGCACTAGGCTTTGGGATACGGAGATCAAACCAGGTCTTTGGGTCCGCAATGATTTTCGAAGTGGATCGGGCGGCGGTTATGCCGCGCCAACGCCGTGTACAGACGGCAAGCACGTTATTGTCGCATTTGGCTCAGCAGTTCTAGCATCGCTTGACCTTGACGGGCACTTGGAATGGCGGAAAGAACTGGTTCCCCACTCGTTTGACGTCACCCTTGGCAGCAGCCCGGTGTTGTATGGCGATACCGTCATCCTGTTGTATGCGATGGCTCAGAAAAATGACTCAAAGATCGTGGCGTTTAACAAAAGCGACGGTGAAAAGAAGTGGGAAACCAAAATGCCCACAGTTGGCTTCGCACACAGTACACCGGTGATGATTTCTGTGAATGGCAAACAGCAAATGCTTGTGCTGGCCTCGGGCGGCGGACTTACAAATGATGGATTGCAAAGCTTCGATCCGGCGAACGGACAGCGCCTTTGGTGGTGTCGTGGCGGTGGAGATGCCTCAAGTCCGGTTTACGGTGACGGCATCGTCTACTTTGACTCCGGGCGCGGTGGACCAGGTTTTGCCGTTGACCCGACGGGGACGGGTGATGTCACGGCAACGCACATCAAATGGACGATTCCCAAGCTTACGGAGGCCATCGGTTCAGCCGTAATTCAAGGTGGATTTGTCTATCGACTTCAATCTCCGAATTTGCTCCGTTGCTGGAAGGCGGAAACGGGCGAACAGATCTACGCGAATAAACTCGAAGGAATCTCGACGACCTGGGCCAGCCCGATCGCGGATGGCGACGGGCATTTATTTTTCGCCAACGGTGGACGCAGTTACGTGATTAGAGCCGGCGCTCAGTTCGAGGTTTTGGCCGTCAATGAGCTGGGCGATCCAAATCATTCGTCGGCCGCTATGGCCGAAGGTCGAATGTACATCGAAGGCAGAAAACAAATATTCTGCATCGGGCGACCATTTAAAGTTGAATGAATTGAATAAACCAATCCTTCAGCGAAATTAGATTCTCAAGAAAATCTTTCGACGGTACATCCAAAGCAAGACGAGCCAAAGTGCCAATAGCGCGACGATTGACTCGGCAATCGGCGCATAAGTGCCGAATTTATTTCCAAAGAACTGGCTGCCTAGATGAGTGTGGAGTGCGCTCATTATGAATCCTCGAAAGCCGCCATCCGCTAAACAATACATGGCTATCGAATTCATCCCCACAACGGTGAGCGGGAATGTCCAGGTTCTCCACCCATTTACATCCAATACCGTATAGAAAAATGCAAGCAGAAGGCAGCACCAGCCTCCACTGAATAAGACCCAGGACGGAGTCCAGATGCGTTTTATGGACGGGCAAATTCCTGTCCAGTCGAGTAGCGCACCGAATGCAAGCCCGGCTAAACCGGCGCAGATGAGCAAGAACACTTTTCGCGTCGGCCGTTTGGAAGCATCACGCATCAGGTTGCCCGCCAACAATCCAAGTATCATCGTTGCGAGGGTGGGGATAAAACTGAGGGTGAGATAACCCCCGCCGTTGTATGCGAACTGCCTGGCGCGAGGCAGGAGATTGAGAAACCAGACATCAAATGCCGCCGCCAGATTTGTATTCTTATCCCAATGGGCCGCGAAACCGTTCAGTCCGAATTCACTGTGCCAGGCGGTACTCACACCGACAGAACCCGAATTGAATCCGCTTGAAGGAAGTGGATAGAGCGCGAACGCAAGCCAGTAGCCTAGCAGAATGACGGCCGCAGCAACTGCTTGCCATCTAGGCTTCGCCCATGCAAGCATAAATGCAAAGCAGTAGCCGAGACCAATCTGAGTCAGTGTGTCTTCAAACGTGTAGTTCGTTTGCGATCGACCGATGGAACGAAGAAAGATGCCGAGGGCAACAAGGATCACTGATCTAAAGACTGTGTGTAGGAGTAGTCGCCCGAATCCCTGTCCTTGTGCGCGTCGTTTCGCCAGCGAGAAGGGCATTGCCACGCCAACGATAAAGGTGAATGACGGCTGGATTAGATCCCACAGCGCGCATCCCCGCCATTGCACGTGATCGGTCTGCCGGGCGACAATTTGCAAAAACTCACCAGCGTGCGTTCTCCGCGCGTAATCGGCGATTCCGAGACCTTCGGACGCCATCAGCAGCATGACAAACCCTCGATAAACATCGAGCGATGCCAGGCGGTTTGAGGGCTGTATTACCGCTGGGTCGGTCAGTTGAGACTGGGTTCCGAGAGCCGATGACGTCGTGGAAAACATAGTTTGCCTCGAAAATTTTGATCGCTCGATCGCATTGCAGCAGGCGCTCACTTTATCGCGAGGAAAGTGATTGCGCGACAATACTTTGTGCCTCCTGCACAATTTGATCCAGATGAATTTGGCTCTTAAAACTTTCCGCGTAAATTTTGTAGATATTTTCCGTGCCGGAGGGTCGGGCGGCAAACCAGCCGGAATTTGTTTCAACCTTGAGGCCACCGATGAGAGCATTGTTGCCTGGAGCGCGCGTGAGTTTAGCCACGATCGAATCACCTGCAAGTTGCGAAGCCGTGACAGATTCAGGCGTCAGTTTTTTGAACGCGGCTTTCTGTTCAGGCGTTGCCGGGGCATCGATGCGAGTGTAGTAGGGCATGCCAAAATCCGCCGCAAGCTGGTTAAAATGTTCGCCGGGATCTTTGCCGGTAACCGCGGTGATTTCGGCGGCGAGCAGACCAAGAATCAATCCATCTTTGTCAGTGGTCCAGACCGTTCCATCGCGTCGCAGAAAACTCGCTCCCGCACTTTCTTCGCCTCCGAAGCAATACGATCCGTCGAACAGCCCACCGGAAAACCATTTGAAACCAACGGGTACTTCGGAAAGCACCCGGCTGCATCGCTTGACGACCCGGTCGATCATGCTGCTGCTCACGAGCGTCTTGCCGACTGCGGAAGTTGTGGGCCATTGGGGGCGATTTGAAAGCAGATATTGAATCGCCACCGCCAGATAATGATTTGGGTTCATCAGGCCCGCAGAAGGCGTTACGATTCCATGTCGATCGGCATCGGGGTCATTGCCGAATGCAATTCGGTAGTCATCTTTCAGGCGAACCAGGTTCGCCATCGCGAACGGGCTGGAGCAATCCATGCGAATCTTGCCATCATGGTCGAGCGGCATGAAACCGAAGGTTTCATCGATCTTCGGATTCACGATGGTGAGATTCAGGTGGAAATGTTCGGCAATTTTCGGCCAGTAATGCACTGAAGAACCCCCAAGAGGGTCCGCACCGATTTTGATGCCGGCGTTTCGAATTGAGTCAATGTCAATCACCGATGCCAGGTCGTTCACGTATGGCGTGATGAAATCATGATGCGTTGTGCAAGAAGCTTTTAGCGCGGATTTGAGAGGCATTCGCAGTACATCGCGATTGCCGTTCCTTAGTAGTTCGTTGGCACGGTCTTGAATCCATCCGGTTACGTCTGTGTCGGCGGGGCCTCCGTTAGTGATGTTGTATTTGAAACCGCCGTCGGTGGGTGGATTGTGAGAAGGTGTGATCACGATCCCGTCAGCTAAATGTTCTTTTCGACCGCGATTGTAATTGAGAATGGCCCAGGAGATGACGGGGGTCGGGGTTACACCGTCATCGCGCTGGATGAAGAGGTTGACTCCATTGGCGCTGAGCACTTCAATGGCGGTCTGCTCCGCCGGCGCGGACAGGGCATGGGTGTCTTTGCCCATGAATAATGGGCCGTCAATCTTGTTCGTTTTGCGGTAGTCGCAGATCGCCTGTGCGATTGCGAGGATGTGAGTTTCCGTGAAGGTATGATCGGTTGTGGTTCCACGATGACCGCTTGTGCCGAAGCTGACGAGTTGACGCAGGTTGGATGGATCTGGAGCGAAGTCATGGTACTCCGCACGAATTTTATCGATATTGATTAATAGTTCTTTCGGTGCCGGTTCACCTGCCAGTGGGGAAGTTGCCATAGTTTTCGGAGTGTACTCATCTATTCGGAATAGTTCACGCGGATTGCCAAATTCGCATTGGGCTTATGGGACGAAGTGGCTGTTGGGAAAAGATTTGTTTGCAATCCCGATCGCGGCAAGTGTATTGTAAACATCCGGTCAGGCGGGTTCAGGTCGACACGGCCGATCGCCGACCGGGCAGGTGATCAATTCGTTGCCCTTTCCCTTGGGCGTTCACTTCCCGGCCTCGTATTCGGCACACGTCTTGCTGTTTGGTCTGCAACCTGCCGCAGAAAGATAGGAGACTGCCTCATGCTTAAGCTGAACGAAGGCAACGTGCTGCTCAAACCGTCTCAACGGAAGCAGTTGATGTCATGGCTGAAGCGAGTCGTTCGCCTTGGTGAACGTCTCGGCGATTTCATGCTTACCATCACTCTGCAGCGTACGGGCAAATTTTTCGAAGTGAAAGCGACCGTTCATGACGCCGCCGGTGATTTTGATTGTCGTTTCAGGCAACACGATTGGCGTCAGGCACTTCGCAACATGGTTCATCGCGTCGTCACACAGTTACACGACCAGTGTTTGAACCGTCAGGCAATCGCTTGATTTCGTGTTTCTAAGCCCGTTTGATCGATATCCGTCCCCTTTGTAAAGGAAAATAAACACCACGACGCCAAGTCACCCGGATCGAAGCGAAAGTATCAGAGTTCTTTCGCAGTCTTTCCCGGTGGACTGGCGTCGCGGTGTTTTTCGTTTGATAGTGCGGGAAGACACCGAGCTTGTGAATTCTCAGGTGGCGTGGGCGTCCTGCCCGCGTTTTCTTCCGAATACGTTTAAATTCAACGCGGAGAAGCGGAGATCGCGGAGACAGACGGAGAAAACTGATTAAAACGTCCGAGAATTTCAACAACAATCACACTCATCTCCAGACCCAAGAATTGGATTCCTCTGTCCGTCTCCGCGATCTCCGCTTCTCCGCGTTGCATCTTTCCGCCAAGTGTTACCATAGCGGAGGGGTATCGGGGAAGTGCTTCACGCCATTTCAGAATTTCCGATTGCCTTATCCTGTAGCAGCCAGATCGCATTTGACTAACATGTGGGCGGCAGGAGAACCGTCAAGGAGATGTAATGCGGAATTGGTCCATCTATTTTGTTCTTATTTCGGTCCTCTGTGTGAATGCCTGTAGCCAGGCACCGGCGGCGCATCCGACCACCGTTCCAGTGGCTGGCCCCTCGGGTGTAGTCCATCTGCTTGCGATGGGAGATTGGGGCACCGGCGGAGCCAGGCAGAAGCAAGTCGCCGAGGCATTGGCGACGTACGCGGAGAAGCAGAAAAATATTCAGGGCATGCTACTGGCCGGCGACAATTTCTATATGAAGCTGTCGGGAATCGATGACGTAGTTTGGAAAGACGTCTTCGAGAATATGTATGACATCAAGCGACTGAACATTCCGTTCTTTGCGGTTCTGGGCAATCACGATTATCAGGAGAACAAGGCTCAAATTGAACTCGATTACAGCAAAGCCCATCCTGAATCTCGATGGAAGTTCCCGGCTCGCTGGTATCGGGTGAATATCCCTTCGGATAAACCGGTGGTCACGCTGTTGATGCTTGATAGCACGAAAGATAAATTCACCGCCGCAGACTGGGCCTCGCAGATTCAATGGATGGATAAGGAGCTTTCGAATGTCACGGCCGGTGTATGGACAGTCTGCGTGGCGCACCATCCACTGTTCAGCAACGGGAAACACGGTGATAACGGCGTCATTCAAACTGATTGGGGTCCCATCCTTCAAAAACATCACGTCGATTTCTATGTCTGTGGTCATGACCACGACATTCAGCACCTTGAAATTCCTGGATGGAGCGAATCGTTCGTGTTAGTGGGTGGTGGCGGGGCGGGAACAAGGCAGATGCTCAAGGACGAGCGAGGCCCATTTTCGAAACAGTCCTATGGATTTGGAGACCTTCAATTTACTCCGGAAAAGGCAACCGTCCGCCTTATCAATGTTGAAGGTGAAACACTCCATGCGTTTGAACGAACGAAGGCCGGCCAAGTGAAGTTGCTGGCGAACACGACCAGCGACAAGGCCGGCGATAAACCGTTGAAGACGATCCAGGGCGTTGGCGAGAAGAAAGGCGAAGATTAATCCGATGGAGGGGCCGGCAATTAATTTGTTGGAACCTTCAAACCGCTGGTCCCGGCATGGATGCTTGCGCATCGCCCAAAGTGGGCGACATCTGGCACACGAAGACGGAACTCCTTTTTTTTATCTGGCGGATACGGTTTGGAATGGTCCGCTTCTTTCAAACGAAGTTGATTGGGCTGCGTATCTTGCGGATCGCAGTGCAAAAGGTTTTACGGCAATTCAGTTCATCATGATGGCTCCCTGGAGTGCCGCCTATACAGATGCCGATGGCCGAACCGCGTTTGATCGAAATGCCCCGTTCAAAATCAACGAAGACTTTTTCCTTCGCATGGATGCGCGCGTCGATGCGATAAACGCCGCAGGGTTATTGGCAGTGCCGGTTTTGGCATGGGCGGCAAAGTTTGGTGAATCCGCGCGTTACAATCCCGGCGTTGCTTTGCCCGAGCAAGCACTTGAACGACTCATTCGTTATCAGGTTTCGCGTTACGCTTCTCGAAATGTGCTCTGGCTGCTCGCAGGTGACGGGCGCTACGGCTGGATGCGGTCCTGGAAATGGAAACGACTGGGGCGCGCGGTTTTTGGAAAGCAGTTCGGGCAGCGGGCACCGGTTGGGTTGCATCCGATGGGGACCAATTGGCCGTATCCCAGTTTCAAGCGTGAGAGTTGGTTGGATGTTCTGGGATATCAGAGCAGCCATTCGTCCGATGCAAAGACTTTGAACTGGCTTCTGAAAGGTCCACCCGCGCAAGCTTGGCGCGAGGAGGCGCGACCCATCATCAATCTGGAACCCTGCTACGAAGGTATCCACAACTGGGCATTGCGGAAGCCGTTTACCAACGCCGAGGTTCGCCGGGCAATGTACGGCAGTTTATTGAACGCCCCGACCGCCGGTGTCACTTACGGCGCTCATGGCGTTTGGAGTTGGGAGACGGTTCTGCGGGAACCCTTGAATCATCCGGGATCTGGCGTTGCGCGGACTTGGAAAGAAGCCGCGCAATTCCCGGGTAGTTTTGACGTTCAGCGAATAGCCATGCTATTCAATTCCATCGATTGGTGGCGATTACGCCCCGCCCCGGAATTGCTTCTTTCAAATGCAGGGTCGAATGATCCTGATCAATTTATTTCGCTGGCGGCGACGGCTGAACGAGATCTGATACTCGCTTATCTTCC
>JBBRMF010000188.1:0-10382 GCA_038230975.1 Tepidisphaerales bacterium | reverse complement strand
TATTTCAACCGACTCACCGCCACCAAACTCGCGAAAATACCCGTTCTTAATCCTCTGACTCCCTCTCCTGGTACTCCGGGGGAGGGCCGGGGTGGGGGCATTTCGGTAGATACAAAAGACCCCCACCCTAACCCTCCCCCGGAGTACCAGGAGAGGGAACCAGAGGCCCATTTCTTCCACCGCATGGGCGACGTCGGCTACTTCGATCCCTCCGGCCGCCTCTGGTTCTGTGGCCGAAAATCCCAACGCGTCCAAACCCCAACCGCAACCCTCCACAGCATCCCCGTCGAAGCCATCTTCAACACCCATCCCGCCGTCACCCGCTCCGCACTCGTCGGTGTCTTTCGAAACAAAATCACACTCCCCGTCATCTGCATCGAACGCGCCAAAGGACATCAAATCTTGAACAAACAGTTGATCGAAGAACTCCAACAACTCGCTCTCAAACACGAACACACGAAATCGATCCAACACTTCCTCTTCCACCCGCGCTTCCCCGTCGACATCCGTCACAACGCCAAAATCGGCCGCGAAAAACTCGCGGTCTGGGCAGCAGGGAAACTCCCATGAAAGCCCTCGTCACCGGCGGCGGGGGATTCCTCGGCTCAGCCATCGTCCGCCGTCTCATCGCGCGCGGCGACACCGTCAAAACTTTCCAGCGCGGTCACTACCCCGAACTCGAAAACCTCGGCGTCGAATGTATCCGTGGTGACTTGGCGGATGGGATATCCCTTAAAGCTGCGGTCCGCGATATTGACGTAGTCTTTCACGTAGCTGCCAAAGCGGGAGTGTGGGGGCGCTACCACGAATACGACATGGTGAACGTTCTTGGAACAGAGAGAGTCATCGGCGCGGCATTTGGTTCAGGGGTCACCCGCTTCGTCTTCACCAGTTCCCCCAGCGTCGTCTTCCAGGGCTCCGATGAAAACGGGATCACCGAATCCGCCCCGTACCCCGAAAAATATCTCACCCATTACCCGCACACCAAAGCCGAGGCCGAAAAATACGTCCTCGCCGCCAATTCACCTGCATTTGCTACCATCGCACTACGCCCGCATTTGCTCTGGGGCCCCGGCGATCCCCACCTCGTTCCCCGCGTCATCGCCCGCGCCAAAGCCGGCCGTCTCCGAATCGTCGGCACCGGCCAAAACCTCGTCGACTCCACCTACATCGACAACGCCGCCGACGCCCACATTCTCGCCGCCGACAAACTGTTCCCCGGTGCCACTTGTGCCGGCAAAGCCTATTTCCTCAGCAACGGCCAACCTCTCCCCATGGCCGACCTCCTCAACCGCATTCTCGCCGCCGCCGGAATGCCACCCGTTACCAAACGCATTTCCGCGCGAAACGCTTACACCCTCGGTGCCACTCTCGAATCGGCCTATCGACTTTTCGCCATCAAATCCGAACCCCCAATGACAAGATTCATCGCCCGCCAACTCGCCACTGCCCACTGGTTCAAACTCGATGCGATCAAACGCGACCTCGGATATCATCCCACCGTCTCAATCGACGAAGGCATGCGCCGCCTCGCCGCATCCCTGGAAAATTCGCGATGACCGTGCAACCCCCACACCCCGATCTCAACTGGCCACCCCTGCCGGCCGATCTCCAACTCTCCCCAACCCACCTCGACATCTTCCAATCCCCCCTCACACTTCCCAAAGAACAACACACCTACCTCACCTCTCTCCTGTCCCCCGATGAACAACAAAAAGCCGCTCGCTTCCTCGTCCCCGCCAAGCGCGCCGAATCCGAAATCTCTCGCGGCCTGCTCCGCCATCTCCTCGGTCAATTACTCAACACCGACCCTCGCAAACTCACATTCGCCCTCTCCGAAAACGGCAAACCCCATCTCGTCGAAAAATTCAACGACCATTCCATTGCCTTCAATGTCTCCCACACTCAAAACCGCATATTGATTGTATTTACTATAAATGCAAAAGTCGGCATCGACATTGAACGCATCCCCCCGAACTTCGATTGGCAACCCCTGGCCCGCCAATTCTTCACCGCCACAGAATTCAACGATCTTTTAAACCTCCCCGTCTCCGAACAGCCCCGCAACTTCTTCCGCGAATGGGTCCGCAAAGAAGCCCTGCTTAAAGCCACCGGACTCGGCATCACCGACGGCCTGAGTTTTCCGGAAAATTTAAAAGAAGACTGGTCCCTCACCGACCTCCCCATCGCCCCCGACTACACCGCAGCCGTCGCGCAGGAAGGTCACTCACGCACGCTCCGCCTTTGGCGGATTTCCCAGCCCCGGAGGGGCGAAATAATTTAGCCCACGACGTCAGTCGTGGGTAAAAGTAAAAGCTCTGACCGCGCCCGCCCCGAAATAGAACGCGACCGACACGCCCCACGGCCAGTAAACGCTTTTGCGATCGCGTGCAGATGAAGTGACCCCTGTCCGGTTTCCTTCCCTGGTGGTGAGCATCTATTTCCTCCCTGAACCGAAAACCAAGTCGCGACCGCTCTGACCTTCGCGGCGTCTTGATCGGAGCCATCCGCTCCGCTCGAATGACCAGCCCAAATCACTTTTCACTGAGACTCCACTCATCCGGGGAGGACCACGGACGGGGGTAACTATCACCGGCAACGCCGCGCCGTGCCGCGTCCCTTGCCGTGGGGTGGGAAGCGGTGTTTCTGCTTTGGGGCGAGTCTCCCCGCCAGATAGGAGGGACGGCAGTCTATCTTTTCCATTTAATCCGTCTTCTTCCGAACATTTCCCACCTCAAACCCACCGGCCACAAATATCCTCCGCCGCCCTGCAAACCTCCACGCCCAAATTGCCGGCACCATCCCCGTCACCCCCACCGCAAACCAGGCTGGCACCGCGATCCCCCGTTCTTTATACTGCCAAGTTCCATCTATTCGCGGATGCCATCGAAACCCCAGTACATCATGATAATGCGGCATGTTCTTAAACCGACCGCCAGCTTCCGCGATATGAATGTAGTCGCTTGAAGGAATCCCATCCGTAGGCACCCCGCACCAGCCATAGTCCCACGTCGGCGTGTACAGATCTGGTGGACCACCGCCATAAACAACACCAAATTCAATTCCCATTTCACCGCGATAAGACGCAAATCGGAAGTAGTGCAAGTAATATCTTGCGATGCAGTTGTCTTCAATCCAATAACTCCGCACCCAAAGCACCATGATCGCCATACACATGAACGACGAGAGTGCGGCGACGCTGCCGAAGATGAAACGAATGAATCGATAGATAGTCGCATGTTAGCATCTTCATCGTCGCATACCTACCGATTTTGCACCGTATAACAGGCCAGATTTCAGTCAAAAACCAAAATGCGCTTTCAACACCGTTTTGCCAGCATCCGCCTGGGACATTTCCCCCTTTCCACCTCCAAACCCTCGTTTTCCGGTCTTTTTCCCCCTCCCCAAAACTGTTCCATTTCGTTCCGTTTTGTTCCATTTCGTGTACCGTTCCCGAGAGTCCGCAACAAACCGACCCCTCTAGCCGTATAGCACTGATAGAACACCCATGAGCCAACTACTTCTGTCCAAAATCTCCGCCGTTCGAGCCAAGCATTCGTCCGTTGCGATCGGGACGGGCATCGCGATCGCTGTCGCCGTGCTGGTCGCCGGGTTGATCGTCGGCATGCTGCTGGACTACTGGCTGGACCTGCCCCGCTGGATTCGCGCCGCGTTCCTGGCGATCGACCTTTCGCTGGTGATCACCATCATCGTGCAGACGATTTTGATCCCGATTTTTCATGGGCCGGATGATGACCAGATTGCCCTGAAGGTCGAAGATGCGCATCCGGAATTCCGTACACGTCTGATTGCCTCGATTCAACTTTCCCGGCCGGAAGCAATTCCCATTGGCGCATCGGCATCGCTCGTTCGCGCGATGGTCATGCAAGCCGAGTCCCTGGCCGACAGCATCGATTTCAACCGCGTGGTCAGCACCGATCGACTGATGAAAATATCCATCGTCGCCGCACTGGTATTGCTGACGGGCCTGACCTCTTTTGCCTATGGCCGACACGATGGTGTCAGTTCCGATCTCCTGGCCCGCGCATTCCTGTCCAACACGCCGGTCCCGCGGAAGACGCGCATCGATGTCCCGCTGGGAAGCTTCAAGATTGGTCGCGGTGACACCGCCATCCTATTAGCCAAAGCACGCGGCGCGATCCCGAACGGTGGAACGATTGATATCAAGTTCGAAAGCGGTCGCAAACAGACCTTCCCGTTGGATGTCAGCCCGAACGATCCCGCGATGTTCACCCGCTCGCTGGAGAACGTTCAAGATTCGTTCTCCTATCGCATCAACCTCGGCGACAGCACGAGCGACTGGTATCGGGCCGATGTGTTGATTCCGCCGGTCGTCACGCGGTTGGAATGCCAGCAGGTCTATCCGGGTTATACGAAGCTCGGCACGGTCAGCCGATCACTCGGCGATCTGTCGATTCTCAGTGGCAGCCGCCTGATTTTGAAAGTGACCACGAACAATCCCATCCAACCCGACGGCTCGCCTGATAAATTTTTGAATTCGGTGCATCTGGTAAATCCCAACGGCATTCCACCGGTGAAATTGACGGTCGATCCGAATGATCCACGGCAACTCACGGCCGAAGTGCCGATGCCGCCGAAGACCTCCGGCTTTTCAATTGGGTTGAACGACACCAACGGCTTGAAGAGCAAAGACCCCGCCGTTTATCGCGTCGACCTGGTCCCCGATAAAGATCCCACGGTTCACATCAGTTACCCCGAACGAAAAGAAGAATTGTTAACGCGCATCGCCACGCTGGAGATTGGTTTCGACGCCGCCGATGATTTCGGCCTGGCGAATCTCTATCTCAAGTACAAGATCGATGATGGCCCTGAGCAATCCATCCCGCTGGATATCAACAAACCCGGCCAACCGTTGCCGCGCTCGCTGCACAAGCGATATGCCTGGGCCATCTCGAAGCTCACGCCCCGATCGACCACACAGCCGACGCTCGAAGGCAGCAGCATCGAGTACTGGCTCGAGGCCGAAGACAACAACAACGTCACCGGTCCTGGCCGCGGAGAAAGCGAACGCTACTCCGCCCGTGTCGTCAGCGAAGCCGAAAAACGGGCCGAAATTCTCGCGCGGCTCGGAGCGTCAATCCAAGATGTCGAGCGCGGTGTCGACGATCAGGAAAAAGCGCGAACGAAGCTGGGTGATCTGATCCTGGAACGAAAACCCGAGTGAGGTGGCGTGGGCATCTCGCCCGTGCTTTCCGCATACTCTGAGACAAACTTTAAGTTTGGAGTGATCGATGAATCGACGTTTACAAAAAGCAATCTGGACCGCCGCCGTCTCCGCGTCGGCCATGTGGCCCGTTGCGATTCCGTCGCGCTCGCTCGCCGCGAACTCCAAGCTTTCCGACGGTATCCGCCAAGGTGAAGCCCAGCAGAACCAGATTAAAACGCAGGTGCAACGAACCACCGACGACCTGACCAGCATCATCAACGAACTCAATCGCAACGGGATCGGTGGGGAAGATGTCAAAGTGCTCGGCAAGATCCGCGATGTGCTCGGCGACCTCACCGTCAAAGACATGACCGTCGTCATTGCGTTGCTGCAAGAGGCCCGCACTTCGCTCGATCCGAGCAAGTTTCGCGGCGATGCCACACAGGCGGTGGTCAATCAGAAATCCATCATTGTCAAAATGCGGCAACTGCTTCTGGAGTATAAACGCCAGCAGGAACTGTACGAGCTATCGCTCCGCTTTACGCAGATGGCCGATGAGCAACACGCCAACCTGCGCGATGCCAAGTTCCTCGTGAAATCGACCGGTGGAAAACAATCGACCGAATATAATGAGATTCAGCGAAGTGCCATCCATGTCCAGACCAGCAACGAAGAAGGCCTTCGCGATGAGACCAAAAATCTTCTGGCGAAATTAAGTTCGCTCGCGGCGGAATCCGATTCCGAGACAGCCGATCGCCTGAAAAAAAGTATCGAGCATGCCAAGAAAGGCCTGCTCGAAGAATCGCTCGCCGGGGCCGTCAATAGCCTGAAAGATGGACACCCGCACTCCGCCGCCTCGAGCGAACGCAACGCGCGAGATCGACTTTATGAGTTGGCGAGCCTGATCGCTCCGATCGAAGACACGGCGACAAAACTTCGCAAAGCTGCCGAAAAACTCGATAAAGCAATCACCGAAGAAAAGCGGGTCATCGGTCTGACCGGGGCCTTGCCGCCCAGCGCGCCAGCGGTGAATGAGGACTACGACACCGTCGAGGACAAGCAGGGCGACAATGTCGACCTCACCGATCGACTACGAAAAGAGATCGACATCCTGGCTCCGACGGTCGTGGACGTCTTGAAGCTCGCGCAGGACAAGATGCAGGAAACGCGAACGGCTTTGAACGGGCGGCATCGCGATCCGGCAGCAGTCACGGAAAAACTTGCTCTCACCAAACTGCAGCAGGCCCGCGCAATGCTCGAAGAGCAGATCGCCAAAGCCGATGCCGACAAACCCACCGGTGATAATCTTGAGCAGACAAAAGCGCTTCGCGAAAAAGTGGCACAGTTAAGGACCGATCAGGAGAAACTCAACGAACAGGCGAAGCCCGCCACCCCGCGCACGACGCCGGAATTGGCCCGCACGGAATTGAAGCTCGAACAGACAGCCAAGGATCTGCAGATCGAAACCGCGCCTGAATCATTGCCGGCGGCCAAGGAAATTTCATCGGCCGTCAAGGAAATGGAAAAGGTTCAGGAGTCACTCGACAAAGGTGCCGTCGCCCCGGCGGAAATGCCGGGTAAATCGGCCGTCGATCACCTGGTCAACGCCGAGAAGCTGTTGGATCAGCAAATTGCCAAGCTCGAACACGACAAGGAGCAGTTGGCCAAGCTCGAAGAATCTCGCGATAAAGTCGCGAAGTTGATTCAGGATGAGCAGCGGGTGGCGTTGGATACCGCACACGAAGTCGGTAAAGAAGAGGCTCAAAAGAAGCCCGATCCGGCTAAAGATAAACAGAACGCCGACGCCAACAAGGACAATGCCCAGAAGCAAGGTGAGGTAGCGAAGAAAACGGAGGAAGCCAAACAGACCTTGCCTGAAGAGGGTAAGGAAGCGGCGCAACCTCTCGATCAAGCGAAACAGGATATGAATGCCGCGAAGGATTCGCTGGATAAAAATCAAGCGAAACCGGCGCAGCCCAATGAACAGCAGGCGTTGAACAATTTGAACAAGGCCAAGGATGCCCTGGATCAGAAAATCAGCGATCTGCAAAAAGAACTCGGCCTTCCACAAGACAACAGCCAGAAGCTCGATCAGTTGGCCAAGGCTCTTGACCAGGCCCAGCAGGATCTGAACAAGGCCCAGCAGCAAATGCAGGAAGATCCTGCCCAACTGTTGGCCAAGGAGCAACAGAAGATCGCGGATCAGTTGGAGAAGAAGCAACAGAAGAATCCAAAGAGCGAGCCGCTACAGAAGGCCCAGCACGCCGCCCAAAAAGCTGCGAAGCAGTTGGCTCAGAATGATCTGCCCAAAGCGATCGAGGAAATGCAGAAGACGCAGGATGCGATCAAGGAAGCCGATCAAGGCGACAAGCCGGATGAGAACGCGGAAGCCAAGCCCGATGCCCAGGGCGAAGGCAAAGAAGAATCGATGAAGGATGTTGGTAAGGATCAGGCTGCGGTGAAAAAAGCGGCGGAGCAGTTGGCTTCGGCTCAGAAGCAGTCGCCAACCCAACAGACTGCGCAGAAGTTGGGGCAGGTCTCAAACGACGTCACCGATGCGGCGGCCACCGACAAAGGCGCATTGCCAAAATCCGCCGAACAGGCGCTGCAGCAGGCCGAAGCAGCATTGAACGAAGCGGCAACGAAAGCAGAGGCTGGCGACACCCCAAGCGCCAGTTCCAAGACGGCGGCGGCGCAGTCGGCAATCTCTCAGGCACAGGCAGCCGTGGCACTTGCGCAACAGGGAATGAAGCCCGGCCAGATGGCCGATGCGAAAGGTCCACCCGGTGAACCCGGCCCACCGGGCGAACCTGGAAAAGATCCGAGCCCCGGCAAACCCGCCCCTGGGCAGCCGTCCCCAACTCCTGGCCAGGCGGATGAGAATACGCCAAGCCAGCAAGCCGTCGGCGATCGGCAAGACACCACCGCCAAAGCCGGCAATTCCGGCCCGCGCGGAACCGTCAACGGAGCGAGCACGTTCATGAGCCTCCCCGCCCGCGATCGACAAGCGCTAAAGCAAACGCAAAAAGACAAATACCCCGAGGAATACGGCCGGGCCATCGAGCAGTATCTGAAGAATCTTTCAGATCAAGAGAATCGGTAAATCATGCAATCAGCAAATCGCGAAGCGGCGTCTGGAAGACACTTTGAACCTTACCAGTGGCACGGGCTTCCAGCCCGTGCTTGCTGGCAAGTGCGCAAAGAGAATTCAATACGGAAGTTCAATCCGAGTTTCAGATCGCTCATACGGGCTGGAAGCCCATGCCACAAAAGAGTTTTCTACACAGCGCTGCTGATCGGTGCGAGTTTGATCGGCATCTGCCATGCCTCGTTCGCTGCAGATGCGAATCCACCCGCGAGCGTGCGAACACCTATCGTCGTTCAGGACAATGTCGTTGTCGATGAGGCTACCGAAAAAGTCATCCGCGCCGCCTTGAAATATCTGGCCGCCAAGCAATCTCCCAATGGCTCGTGGAATGCGGGCGGTGGCGAACATCCGGTGGCCATGACTGCGTATACATTGATGGCATTCCTTGCCTCGGGCAACACCCCCAATGAAGGGGAATACGGCAAGAACGTCACGCGCGGAATGCAGTACCTGCTCGAACGCGTTGGACCGGATGGCTACATCAGCGCCGGTGGAAACGGAGGCGATCGGGGGGGTTCAAATATGTACGGGCATGGCATCGCGTCGATCGCCTTGGCAGAGCTGTATGGCATGTCAAAGGATCCCCGCCTGAAGCAGAAACTGGAACTCGCGATTCACCTGATCGAAAACTGTCAGAACGACCAGGGCGGCTGGCGATATGCGCCTCGCAAAAGCGATGCGGATTTGTCCGTTACGGTGTTGCAAGTCGTCGCGTTACGAGCTGCGAAAAATAGCGGTATCGATGTGGCTCAACGCACCATCGACAATGCCGTTCGGTTCGTGAAGAGCTGTTACGATGAAGGCTCCGGCGGTTTCACCTACCAACCGCGCAATCGTCAACCTGGTTTTGCTCGTACGGCGGCGGGAATCTACTGCCTTCAGGTCTGCGGACTCTATGACGATCCGATGGTTGGCAAGGGTTCGCAGTTTCTGGCAGACAGCAAGGGCAATATGAATGAGTGGTACACCTACGGCCACTTCTACGCCGCTCCGGCCCAGTACATGATCGGTGGCGACATCTGGAAACGCTGGTACGAGAAAATGAATAAAGAACTGCTCGCCACGGTCCGCCGCGAGGGAGATTTTGCCAGTTGGGAGCCGGTCGATCACAAGGTTGGCACACTCTACGCCACGGCAGTCTATACGACGATCCTTGCTATGCCGTATCACTATATTCCGTTGTATCAACGATAGTTTAAACGTGGCGTGGGCGTCTCGCCCGCGTTTTCATCAGGTAAGAGCACGGGCGAGACGCCCATGCCACACGAAAAACGCATGCGACTCTTTCGATCCTTGCTAGTTCTGTTCCTGGCTACTTCAACCTACGCGGGAACCGTTCAAACTCTCGATGGCAAAACCTACGAAGGAGATGTTCACTTCGAGAATGGGAACATTGTCGTTCATCCCAAGACGGGTCAGCCGATCAAACTGGAACTGGCCGACATTTCGCAGGCCAATCTGCGAAATGCGGAACCACCCCGAATCATCGCGAACTCTAGTGGATTGTTAGATCGCCCGTGGAAAACGCAGGATGTCGGCCCGACGGGGACCGCCGGAAGCGCAAGACTGGTTGACGGTGCCTTTGCCATAAAAGGTGCCGGATCGGAAATCAAAGGCCCGGCCGACTCATTCTTCTTCGCCTACCAGGAACTGCGCGGTGATGGGCAAATCATCGCAAGGCTCAGCAACCTGCCCATCACCCAACCAGAGGCAAAAGCGGGTGTGATGATCCGTGAATCCTTCAATGAACGGGGAAGCAAGACGGCGTTCTTGTTCCTTAAGCCCCAAGAGGGATCGAGCTTCGCATGGCGGTCCGTGAAAGGTGCTGACCTGACCTCCACACCACTTACACCGGGTGACAAACCCCCTGCCTGGCTGCGATTGACGCGCGTGAGGAATACTTTCACCGCCAGCAAATCCATGGATGGCAATGCGTGGGTCAATGTGGGAGAACCCCAGGAAATCCCCATGGATTCGCGTGTCTATGTCGGTTTGGCCGTCTGTAGCCGGGATATCAACGCAGTGTGCGCGGCTCGGTTCGAAGGG
>JBBRMF010000187.1:0-10435 GCA_038230975.1 Tepidisphaerales bacterium | reverse complement strand
CGACGGACAGATTTTATATAGCAGTGGACCGAGCGGACTCCTGAACGGACTCCGCCACTTTCAAATCTGGAACCTCAAGGACAATCAAATTCTGTTTACGACTCAAACTGGAGTTAAGGGGAAGTACTCAGACCACTCTGATTTGATTCGTGCCTACGGCGGCGACATGTCCCCCGATGGGAAGTTCCTGGTGCTTTGCGCTCCAAGAGAAGTCGAATCCACTTTTCTCGTCATCGATCTCGCCACCGGCGAGCGGAAAGACATAAAACTGCCTGACTCCCTTGGCATCGTCGTGGAACTTTTATTTTCATCGGACGGCAAATTCTTCACCTGCTTTTCAAAGCTCCCCAAAAACTTGAAGGAGCCTGAAGAAACATCAACAGTAACGGTACTGCGCGCATCAGATTTTTCCGTGGTCGAGCAGCATCAAGTCATCGCACATCGTTATATTGGCCTTACCGACAAAGTCCACGTTCTATTAACCCCCATCGCAAGGGAAGATGGCAAAATCCTTATCATCGATGTGACCGCGATCGACGTCGCATTGTCCTTCGACGCCGGGCAATCCGAGCTTTCAAGCGCGATCACTTTCTCCGCAGGTCACCGGCTTGCAACACTGACCCCCAACGCACTCTGTGTCTGGGAATGGGGCAACTCCAATCCCATTTTCTCCCTTGATGCCGAGAAGTCCGGCCCGAAAGCGATCGTCTCAGCCTGCGGTGATCACTTGGCGGCATGTCTGGATGGGCACAACATTGAAGTCATCCATTTTCCCCCAAAAAATGAAACGGGGTCGTAAGTTTCCACTTCGTGTTCTTCGCGCCTCCGTATCGACCCAATCCCCGCCTACTTCTTCATGCTCGCATTCAAAAACGCCACGATCTTCGGGATCTTTTCTGCGCGCAGGCAGGTGATGGCCTGGGCATCATAGACCAGGCTCGGGCGATTTTGCAGTTGGCTCATCGAGTGTTTCAGGTTGATATCGCTGGCGTTTACGCCATAGGCGGCTTCGAAGGTCCACTGGCAGAACGGGCTGACGAACATCAACCACGCGGGCAACGGTGAGATATGTTCGCGGAGCACCTCGTCAAACGAGTGCAAAGGCCGATCCAGAACCAGGGCCGCGATTCCCGTGTCGCGCTGGGCGGCCAGCAAGCCGGCGGTTGCGCCGGCACCGATTCCCAGGACCGCGATCCGTTTGGGGTCGACGAACGCCGTCTTCCTCAGCACGTCAACGGCGGCCCTTACATCGCCGGATTCATTGAGCCCGAATGTTGATCCCGCGGAACCGTCCATGGAGCTGCCGCGCAGTGCGAGCACCAAGACCACGTAGCCCGCTTCGTGTAACGGAGCGGCCAGGGGCAACATCTGATCGCGTGAACCGCCGAAATCGTGAATCAACACGATCGCGGGGTGTCGCTCGCTGAGGGCGTTGTCGCGCTCTGTGATCACGCGTTGGGCATCGAGTACGGGGATTAACCAGGCATCGAGCTTCGTGTGATCTTCGGAGACGAAATTGACCGGGTCGTAGTAGATGCCGCGCCAGGTTGGGTCCATCGCCGATGCCACAACCGGGGGATGCGTGCCGCTGTACACCAGCGCGGCGGCCATCAGGGAAAGCAAGACGGGTAGGAACAAAAGCCGATACACCGCCCCTTTTAAAACGCGAACCGTAGCATGCCCCACGCCAAGCGTTCTGACCGCGCGCGCGCCGAGTACGTTGAAAAACAGGATGCCACCGCACCAGCGTGGCACGCAGAGTGCCAGCTTCAACCAACCCACCCAACGCCGAATCGGCGACACGGTGTGCGGCTCAAAAACAGGATTCATGACGGGGCGGTCCATAATCAGACCTTACGATAACAATTCAAATTAAACACATTCGCTTGACCAGTACATCGGTAAATCGTACCTTGACCTCAGCAAGTTCCAATGGATTGGCCCTTGCGGCTTCATTTGGTCGATATTTCGACGGTATGAAGCTCGATTCACCAAGCTCCCGTCGCAACGGGTTCCTAAACAACGGGCGGACGACTCGAAAGATATCGTCCGATAACACGAGGTCACGGATGGCCAAGCGAAAACACTCCACCGCCCTTTTTGAAGTCATCACCCAATCCACGCAATATTCCAAGGCACCACCGAAGCCACTGGACCCGCCAAAGGTGTCGCACGGAATTATCGCGACAGCCAAAGAATGGTTGAAGCAGCGGACGCCCGCAGCTTCGCAAGCAGTTCTTCCGGCGACGACGCATTCGGCAATCGCGCCGGCTTACAAAGTCATCGTCAACGCGCCCCAACTGGATACCGCTCCGGCAAACTCGATGGTTTCAAATGCGGCAACGAATGATTCGTACGCAACAGAACCCTCGACTGACGAACCCGACCTGTACGCACAACCCGTAGCCATGGCGGTTGATTCGGAGAATCGCCAGATCGCGCTGCGAATGAGTTACTCCGCCGCATTTATCGCCGTTGCTTCGGTCCTGCTGATCGTGGGATTATCGCTGGTGATCGGACAGCATCTCAATCGCAGCGGTGTTCCGCTCCTGGCTCAAACGACCAGCGCGGACCTTCTCAGAAACCCGCCTCACCCGGAAGTGCTCTATCCCATTCGTCGCACATCCCCCGGCAACAGAGGGAACCCCGACAATTCCCTGCTTAACTCCGCCCCACCGGGCACCGCTGAGAACCGCGCGGGCAACGAAGCGCATTCCCCGATTCCCCCCACCGCCGGCGATGGAAAGCGCTATTTCGGGTTTAACTACATTGTCGTGCAGAGCTATCCGGTGGCCGAAGAAAAGATGGCTCGGGAAGCTGCGGCATTCCTGAATAACGAAGGCGTGAAATGCACGATCGAAACCGCTGTAAAGGGCTATCTTCCGATCACCGTCGTCGGTTTGCAGGGATTCGAGAAGCAATCGTCGCAGGCGTGCAAGGAGCACATTCGACGCATCCTGCAGTTGAACGCAAAGTACACCAATAATCGCCGCAGCTATAAGGCGTTGGAGCCGGTGGCCAAAAAGTGGGACAAGCAGGATTAAGACCATCCTGACAGACTTCCCTGAAGCGATAAAACAACGCCTGAATTTCTCCGCTCTGTCTCCGAATACGCCGCGACTCCGGGTTGCATTTCCCCCCGCTGCGGTAGGTGTCCGAAATTGGGGTACGCCCCCTCCAGCCTAATTAATGATCTAGAGCACTTTTCAGCTTGATAGGTCGCTTAGGTGTCCGGGTGCCACAGGTCGGCGTACTCGCAGACCTGTGCTTTCTTCGGTGCATAACACGCACGGGTCTCGGAGTACCGCGATCCGTGGTACCTCACCCATTTGAAAAACGATTTAACACGTCAAAAATATCGCAGTTTAACTTTTTCCGCACACATCTGTTCAGCTCGAGCCGGACTTCTACAAGATCGGTCGAAACAAAGTCTCACGCCCTCGATAGACGTTAAAATAGGGCCATTTACAAACGCGTTATTTTGATAATAGTTGCCGCTCTTTCACGGTTTGAGATCGCGACCATGATCGAAATGCTTGATAAACCTGATATTTCTGAGCCGCGCGTATCGGTACGCGCCCGGCGAATTCTCATGCTCTCAACAGCCATGGGGGCGGGCGGCGGTGCCGAAGAGCAAGTGATTGAGTTGGCTTATGGGTTAAAGTCCCGTGGTTGTGACGTGCGAATTGTTTCGATGCTGGCACCCACCGCAATGCCGACGGATTTTAAGACGCACGATATTCCATTGACTCACCTTGGAATGCGCAAGAGCATCCCCGATCCGCGCGGACTTTGGCGATTCAATCAGCTTTTACACGAATTTCGCCCCGATGTGGTGCATACCCATCTCGTCCACGCCAACCTGTTAGGGCGATTGGCGAGAATCACGCAGCCGATCCCGGCGCTGGTTTGCACACTGCACAGTCTGACGATGACCGGAGTCAAGCGCGATTGGTCTCCGATCTTTGAAATCGCCCATCGAATGACGGACTTGCTTTGCGATCGCACGACGGCAATCTGCCATGCCGCCGCTGATTATGCGGTTCGAAGACGAGCCGTTCCGGCCGCCAAAATGACCGTCATTGAGAACGGTATCGATACCCGAAAATTCTCACCCGATCCCAGCCTGCGGACGCATCTTCGCCGTGAACTGGGAGTTGAATCAGCATTCGTCTGGCTTGCCGTCGGACGCCTCGAGATACAAAAAGCGTATCCTGTTTTGTTGAAAGCGATGAGCCTGCTGGGCGATGACAGATCGACCCTTTTAATCTGTGGTCAGAGGTCACTGCGCGCGAAGCTTGAGGCTGTTGCGGCCGAGTTGGGGGTTTCGGCTCGCGTCCGATTTTTAGGACTCCGCAATGACATTCCGGCGATCATGAATGCCGCCGATGGCATGGTCCTTTCATCGGATATCGAAGGCCTGCCCCTGGTGCTGCTGCAGGCCGCCGCCAGCGCGCTGCCGATCATCACTACCGATGTCGGGGGCAACGGTGAAGCCGTGTTTGAAGGACAGAGTGGCTGGATCGTCCCCCCGCAAGCACCCGAGAGTCTGGCCACCGCAATGGCTCGGCTTGTGGCGATGCCCTCCGCCCAGAGACAGTCGATGGGCCAGCACGGCCGCGATAAAATCTGTGAGCTATTTGACATCGAACGCGTCGTCGACCGTTGGATCAAACTCTATGATGATTTGTTGAAGCCTTCCTAAATTGAACTTTCATCAGCAGGAGAAATTCTCCCCAAATTACCATATCAAGTGACACATTCAAAATATTTGGATATTTGACAGATTTGTGTTTGATATTCGCGTGTTTGATAGTATAAGTATTCCGCTTTCTGCCGCGCGGGTCAATATGCGGTTGAATTTGGGGTATCACTCACGTTGAGGGATACTTGGGAAGCGTGAAGAGAATTGGTTGATCGAACGAAAGAGGTAGTTTATGAAGCGGGTTATTCTGTCTGCTGCCATCGCAGCGGGCTTGGGGATGTTGAGTTTGGCCGCAAAGGCAGACTCCTATCTGGGCAAAGTGATCCTCACACAAGACGGTTACAGTAGCGGTTACGGCGGCGAATTTCGCGCCGACCTCAAGTACGCTGGCCCCCCAGCGCCTTTCAATGTCATCGGGGGCGAAGTTGGCGTAACTTTCGGGCCATCCACCCCGACCGAATCGTTCTTCCGCACTTTTTGCATCGAACAGGGCCTGCACGACAGGGTCTTCTATCCCGGTCACACCTATGACGGATACCTGGTTGATCAAATAACACCCGCAGACCCCTGGACACACTTGGAAAGTGCGACTGCAGCACTTTACGATGCGTTTTATCAGGGCGGTCTGGCGGGTTATAACTACGGCACCACGAACAACGCAGATGGCCTTAGCCGCGCACAGACAGCCGGGGCTTTGCAGGCCGCCATTTGGTTTTCCCAACACGATGATGCCACGCTTGCTGATGCGATCGCCCAGTCGGGTATCCAGGGGAATGCCGTGGCCAAGGCCTTGGCACAAACCTTCTACAACTTCGGCCAAAACCCAGTTAACGCCGCAACGCACACGGTGCAAGTCATCAGCCTTAGAGACGGCAACGGTAATTACGCGCAAGCGCAGTTGATCGAAACAACCCCTTTGACCGGATCGCCCCCTGCCGCCCCGCTCCCACCGACGGCTGTAATGGGCGCTTTGATGCTCGGCGGTTTAGGGCTTGTAACCACCCTGCGGAAACGTCGTGAAAATTTGACCCAAACGGCCTGATTTTACCCTGACGATCGGCTTGGCATGCGTCATCGCCGACTGTCAAGTTGTCATCAGAACACAAAACGGCCCGACACCTTTACTCAGCCATCGCTGAAAAAATGTCGGGCCGTTTTGCCTATTTTTTCTTAGCCAACTAAGGTATTATCGTTTGCCAGTGGCTTTGCCGATCTCTTCCTGGACTTTTCCAACCACCTTCTGAACCTTTCCCTTGATCTGCTGGGCCGTGTTTCCGGTCACCGCACCGGCAATATCGTTAGATTTCCCTTTGACTTGCTTCACTTGTCCGGCAACAACGTCTTCTTTTCCCATGACATTACTCCTCAGGTGTTATGGCGAAAACCTCGCCTCCGAACACAAAGCAAATGTCGTGCCTGGCATGCCCGGTACGCCCAAACGGCACGCATCGCCCAGCGCAGTCCCTCTGCGGCGGAAGCGGCACCGAAGTTCCCAAGTCGCTTCTGTCATGTACAAGACGAAGTGATCCCAACTTGGAATTTGCATGGTGATTCAAATGGCGACAATCTTACGCCTCACTTCGAGCCTTCCGGCGAAGGAGTAACGCACAAACGCCAAGTCCCAGGCTCAAGCCAACCGGTTCGGGCACTTGGGCGACGCTTAGATTATCGAAACCCGCAACTGACGAGCCAACTAATCCGATGTAGTTGTTACCACCATCCGAAAAACCACCGGCCTTGGAGAATTCAGTCACAAAGCTTCCGTCGGCGTACACGTCGACCGTGCTCAACG
The DNA here is from genome assembly GCA_038230975.1 of Tepidisphaerales bacterium. Taxonomy (GTDB): domain Bacteria; phylum Planctomycetota; class Phycisphaerae; order Tepidisphaerales; family Tepidisphaeraceae; genus JANXVV01. The sequence continues at coordinate 3,938 of JBBRMF010000187.1, read as the reverse complement.
TCGGATCGGAAGCGATCAGGTCGAAATGATGCAAATCATTCGTCACGCCGGTCAGCGCAGTCCAGTTTGCAGAACCGCTACCGATGCCGCCAAGACCCGTGCCGCTGCCGGTGATGTCTGAGCCACCGTCAAAGACTTGGATCTGGCCATTGCCTCGGAACAAAATGCCGAAGTGGGAGTGACCATCATTCACGAAAACAGTCTGGTTCGCTTGCGCCAGGCCAAGGTTGACTGCACCCCAATTGTCGTCAGTTGCACCGGCCAGATTCGGTGCCATGTCAAAGCTGACGATCATCTGGCCGTTCGGAGTAACGCCAGGGTCAGAGCCGTTGAAATTGTGATTCGGGGATGCGGCACCACCGAACGCCGTCAAAAGATAATTGCCTCGGTCAACCGGACCGGTTGCACCATTTCCAACCTGTACATTGCCACCGCTGTTGTAGGTAATCGGCGTCGCTCCGCCGGCGGCAAGAGTGCCACCCTGGCGGGCGGCGAGGTTTGTGTTCAGCAGAGCCGGACCACCCGGGTCACCATTCGTCGTGCCAAGGTAGAAATTATCCGTCAGCAGACTTTGGTAGCCGTGCAGGCGATTACTCAACGCATAAAGGTGAAACGTGTTCCCCGGATTCGCTGGGGTAATCGTGAACGTCTGCGTGGTATCCGTCGCCGTAAATTCGTACTGAAGGCGGTTACCGTTGCCGTTACCGGCCTTATTCTGATCGTACGTCACGGCTCCACCGTCAGAGGTCGCGACATTCACCACCCGCCCCCCCGGATCACCGGATCACCGAACCCCGCGCCATAAAACGCGGTCGTATAATGCTGACCCACGATCAGATTGTTCAGTGTGACCGTCGCAGGATTGCCGTTGTAGACAAAATCATTCGTCAAAAGGCGGCTATTGCCCGTGACGTTGTTGTTCGGATTGTTCCCAAACGGGTTCGTCGTCCCCGCGACGGAATATGTATTGGTCGACGGCGTGGCAACATTACTGATCGTGCCGGTGAAGACCGTGCCGTTCACCGTCACGTTGTCATCCACATTGACATTTAAAGCATGTGTGTAAACACCACCCGAAGCAATCCCGGAATCCGAATCATTGCTGAAATCGATATCCGTAAAGACACCGGCGTAGGTACTCCCCACCGACGCTAGACCGACCGCCGCAGCGATCATTAACAAACGTAAACGGCGCGAGAAAAGTTGTTCCTTCATCTCACTACTCCTTTAGAACCACTGACCCCCAAGCTTGAAAATGTGTTGCCTCTCTTGCAAACGTTATCAGATGGACGCTACCATTTCAACATATAAATCAAACATAAAGCACACAAAGTCCGAACAAACGTCGTATGGCTGAGGTCGACCGCGAAAGATCTGTAAGAACATGACATGGGACCGTCATAATTTCAATTTGATGCGATTGTTGGCCTGCAGATGAGCAATCAGGTCTCGACGCTTCATGCCGAAAGGCTCGCTTCTTCAAACGCCCCGCTCGCCGCGGCCAAAGCATCGGCCCGGTTCATCTCCAGTGTCTCCGAAAGAGCGGATTGCAAGTTTTCCATCAACTCGTCCCGAGTTGCCCCCCTGTGAATTGACGCCCGGAATCTCTTCCACCCAACCGACCCACCCCTCTCCGTCCCACTGAATGACCGCTCGATAGGTTCCCATAACCACTCGCATTCATTCACATTTGCCTAATCTAAAGTTCCCCCCATGGCCATCCTGTGGATTTTCCGATATCATGTCAAACCTCCTCGGTGCCGCCGACGTTGTATCAGAGCGAGAATGCCTGTACCGTAACTCGCTTTTCCTGGCTTAAGCGTCATTTGCCTCTTGCCCCTTTGCCCGTCGCAAAGGGTTGACGGATAAGTTGTTACAAATGACAGAGGACAAATGACAAAGGACGACCAACAATGAATGCTGTGAGAAATGATATTCGGAATGTAGCCATTATCGCGCACGTCGACCATGGTAAAACGACGCTGGTGGATGCCTTGCTTCGCCAGAGCGGTAATTTTCGTGACAGCCAGGTTTCCCAGGACACCCTGCTCGATAGCAACCCCCTCGAGCGCGAGCGCGGCATCACGATTCTCGCCAAGAATGTGGCCATCACCTACGTCGATCCCACAGGCACCACCACCAAGATTAACCTGATCGACACCCCCGGCCACGCCGACTTCGGCGGTGAAGTCGAGCGCGTGTTGAGCATGGCGGACGGTGTGTTCCTGCTCGTCGACGCCGCCGAAGGCCCGATGCCGCAGACCCGCTTCGTGCTGAAAAAAGCGTTCCAACATGAACTCCGCCCGATCGTCGTAATCAATAAGATCGATCGCCCGGATCAACGCGCCCATGAAGTGCTCGATGAAGTCTTCGCCTTGTTCATGGAACTTGGCGCGGATGATGAAACGCTGGATTTCCCCGTGCTGTACGCCTCGGGCCGCGCCGGCACTGCTTCGTGGTCGCTGGAAGAAAAAGGAACGGGCATCATTCCCGTCTTTGAAGCGTTGCTCAAGCATATTCCCGCCCCGCACGGCGATCCGGAAAAAGGGTTGCAGATCCAGATCAACAGCATTCAATACAATGAATATGTCGGTCGAATCGGCATCGGTCGAATTTACAATGGCCGTGTGAAAACCGGCCAGCAGGTCACCATCGTCCGCCGTGATGGCACGATGATTAAGAGCAAGCTGCAGCAATTGCAGGCGTTTGAAGGGCTGGGTCGTAAGAATATCGATGAAGCCTACGCCGGTGATATCGTCGCACTCATCGGTCTTGAATCCGTCGATATTGGCGACACCATTTGCGAAGCGCTGAACCCGCAGGCATTGCAGGCCCAGGAAGTGGAACCCCCGACACTGACCATGATGTTCAGCGTGAACGATTCCCCGTTCGTCGGCAAGGAAGGCAAGTACGTCACCAGCCGTAATCTGCGCGAACGGCTGTTCAAGGAACTGGAATCCAACGTCGCGTTGAAGGTTGAAGAAACCGGCGCGAAAGATGCCTTCAAAGTCAGCGGCCGTGGCTTGCTGCACCTGGGCATTTTGATCGAGAATATGCGTCGCGAAGGCTACGAACTTTCGATCAGCAAACCGACCGTTATCTTCGGTAAGAACGAAGACGGCCAGAAGACCGAACCGATCGAATACCTCGTCGTCGACGTGCCGGAAAAAAATCTGGGTGGCGTGATGGAACTGGTCGGTAACCGTCGCGGTGAAATGGTCCGCATGGACACCCGCCAGGGCCAAGTCCACCTGGAATTCACGATCCCCGCCCGCGGTTTGATCGGCCTGCGAACTCGCATGCTCACCGCCACGCAGGGCACCGCCGTCATGCACCACAACTTCCACGAATATGCCCCGATGCGCGGCGACATCCCCACCCGCATCAACGGCGCCATGATCTGCAACACCACCGCCGTCGTAAACGCCTACTCCCTGAACACTCTGCAAGACCGCGGTGTGCTGTTCGTCGACCACGGCGAAGCCTGCTACGAAGGCCAGGTCGTCGGCGAACATTGCCGCCCGGATGACGTTTCGGTGAACCCGACCAAACCGAAGCAGTTGACGAACATGCGTACCACCAGCCGTGATGAAGCGATCATCCTCAAGCCCGCCCGCAAGATGACGCTTGAGCAAGCGCTGGAATACATCGAAGAAGACGAACTGGTGGAAGTCACGCCGCAGAATATCCGATTGCGGAAGACCGCGTTGACCGAGAACGATCGCAAGCGATCGAAGAAAAAAGTCGAGTCGATGGTCGAGGCGTAAACCTCTTCTGTTTCAGTAAAATGCGGAACGGGCCACGCCATCGCGTGGCCCGTTTTTGCGATATGATGATATACTGAATTGCAAGAACGAGAGGAGTTTCCATGGACGCCGAAGATGCTATTTATGATCGCGGACGTGGCCCCGAAATCCGGGGAACCCGGATCACCGTCT